>NZ_RQES01000031.1 GCF_004769405.1 Leptospira selangorensis | reverse complement strand
TGCATATTCAACCAACTCTCCGCAGAAGTATTAGTAGCGATGCCTATTCTTACAGCCATTTCTGGTGTAACAGGACTCTTACCATTAACTATCTCTGAAAGAGTTTTACGAGATACACCTAAATCCTTTGCAGCTTCGGTTATCGTCAGTCCTAATGGCTTGATTATATCTTCTAGTAGAATTTCACCTGGATGTGTAGGTCTTCTTTTATGCATAAAATCTCTCCTCTACTAGTGATAGTCCTCATAATCTACTAATATAGCGTTCTCTCCTTCAAATTCGAAAGTAAGGCGCCAATTACCATTCACCCAGACCGACCACCTACCCTGCTCTCGACCTTTAAGTGGATGTAACCGATAAGCAGGTAAATCCATATCTTTCGGAGAAGTAGATGAATCTAATCTATCCAGAAGCCTTGCTAATTTACTAGCGTGATCTGCTTGTATTCCTTTCTTACTGCCTGTTTCAAAAAAATGTTCAAGGCCCTT
>NZ_RQES01000030.1 GCF_004769405.1 Leptospira selangorensis | reverse complement strand
AAAACCAGAAGTTATTATGACAACCCGACCCTTTTCAAAAAAGTAAAATAATCTGCAAATATTAGAACCTTGTTTGATTCTTAGTTCAAACAATCCTGCATAGCCTTGAATCTTTTTAGAAAAAGGTTCTCGAAGTTCAGGTCCAAATTCCGCTAATAATTCAATAGTTCGGAATGCTTTTGCCTTTAATTTATTTTCCAGCTTCAGTAAGAAATCTTCTGCCGGTTCCAAAAGCTGGACTTTGAACTTCACAGGGTCAGTATATCAGATTTGATATATTTTGTCAATTCTTGTAGAAAGGCAATTTGCCAGCCATTTCGTATAACGACCAAGGCTTGACGACGTTTCGCGAGTGCGTAAGCACTTGGCATGAGACTTGCCCTGCAAGGCGAATGACAAAGCGAAATGTGCCGAAGGCCAAACGAGGGTTGCGAAGCAAGCCCGAAGTGCAGCGTCAGAGCCGATAGTTAGGCGACGTGGTAATGTAAGAGAATTCTTATTCTGTTTCTTTGATTCCTAAGAAAGCATTATTGAT
>NZ_RQES01000029.1 GCF_004769405.1 Leptospira selangorensis | reverse complement strand
GACAAAGCAAAATGTGCCGAAGGCCAAGCGAGAGTTGCGAAGCAATCTCGAAGCGCAGCGATAAGCCGACAGTTATACGCTGGGCTGGCTAATTCTTATATAAATTTGTTAGATATTTGCCTTTTAGAGTTTTATATATAGAAAAGTCAGAATCTATACTAATAATATTATAGATCCCTTCCCTCTCCGCAATGCACATTAACGACGCATCTGCTAAATCCATTGGCAAATCTGAATACTTTTGCATCCGGCTTTTTATATATTTTAGATCATCTAATGTTATATCTAAAATCTGCAAACTTCCACGCTCTATCCATTCTAAGAAATCAGACTGGGCATCGATTGAGAAAGATAGTAGGTAGATAACTTCAGTTATTACTGGCCAAGTCGTAAATAGAGAACCTTTAAACCCTTTTAGAAATTTAAAGACTGATTTATGATATTCGTCTGATGAATTGAATAATGCTATAATCGGACCAGAATCAACGAGCGCGGCGTTTTTCATTCTTGTCCTTTAATACTTTACTTAGAATAGCTTTTCTGTTCTCAGCTAATTGTTTGTTATTCGCGGAATATTTACCAAACAGATCTTCCCCTAGCTCAAAGGGGGTTTTACTCGAACTATGATTTTTTATATATTCAAGAATTGATTCTTTTACAATTTCGGAGCGGCTTTTCCCCTCAGATTTTGCAAACGAGTCCAACTTTCTCTCTAATTCTGGCGGTATTCTTAAACTGATCACAAATACAATGTATCACAATTTAGTATTACGAACAAGAATTTTATATAATTATTCTCAAAAAGTTGATCTTGCCAGCCTGGCGTATAACGACCAAGGCTTGACGACGTTGGCGATTTCTGAGCCTCGAAGAGGCGTTAGAACAGGCGCGATCTTTTGCTTTTGCAAAAGTCGTGACTGAAGCCAATGTGCCGCAGGCCAAGCGAAGGTTGCGAAGCAATCCTGAAGCGATGCGTCAGAGCCGATAGTTATGCGCAGTAATGAAACGTAAAGATAAGAACTACGCTGCTACGCTGACAATTTTATCCTTTGACAATGCTTTATTAGAAAAATAAAATTAAAATAAGTAGCAAATATTGCTATCGTCAAAAGCAGATCTACAAGCAATCTAAAGAATGCATTTTCAACCAATCCTGATAAACCTATTAAAGTTGGAAAAATTAGAAATATTGAAAAATACATATACGATTTCTTATTTAATAAAAGAGTCTTTACATTCGGAAAATAATTTCCCATTGACCTAAGCCCAATTATAATAGCTGCCCCTGCTAAATATATGATAATGTATAAAGCAGTCCCCATAAGTAAGATAGAAGTATTTGTTCTAGATTGCTCAACTTGATTGAAATCTCTTAGAGATCCTGTAATTACTAATAATATATAGCAATAGATAATAAAACTGAACCAGTTTACCAAAGTATATACAAAAAGGCGACCAATCATTCCAACAAGTTTAACATCAGGGAGATTCGGTAAATATGTTAATTCTAAAATTGCATTCAATCCTAGAATTATAAAACATATCGTTAATATAGTTATTATATAGTTGGATGCGCCTAAAAAATCATTGTTTTCAGCGTGTATATTAAAATATTTTCCCGGAACTATTAGCATTTGAATAAGCAAATAGCAAAATATAGAAAATTGAAAATATCTATTCTTAAAAATGGTAGTAATTTCTTCTTTGTTCATTTATTAAAATTTCTTTCTTTCATTATTGCGCATAACGACCAAGGTGTTCCGACGTTTGCAATGGCACGAGTTTGCTCATGCAAACGAAGTGACAGAAGCAAATGTGGCGAAGCCCAAGCGAGAGTTGCGTAAGCAATCTCGAAGCGCTGCGGAAGCACCGACAGTTAGGCGCCGTAAATCTCTATTAACCGAAATGACTTCTTTTAACCCTTTTCAATTTCCAGAGATAACAATCACAATCTTTATCATATGAAAATGCATTCTGCACTTCAAGTCCAGAATAAGAAATCTTGCCAAATAATGATTCTAGCCTAATCTCTCCGACATATTCTGAAATAAAATTGGAATAGTTATAATCTTCGTGAATAAAATAAGCGTATCCCTTACTTAACTCTATATTTATTTCTCCAGTCTTTTCATTATAATTGATATGTTCATTCGGAATGTTCTCTTGAAATTCATCATAATATTTTTTCGAGCTATTAATTAATTCTGCCTTAACTCTAAACCATTTACTTAATCTGAAAGGCAATTCTTCGATCTTATCGCTATCAGATTCTATTTCAAGAATTTTAGATTTAAACGCTAATTGTGAGATATTCTTACGAAGCTTAATAACAACTGTTACACTATATTCCTCTTGGTTTAATATTCCTAAATAAATTAATTTACTACAAGAGTTTAGAGAAATAAAAATACATGACAATACCGAATATAAAAATATTTTATTCATTAAAGTTCCTTTGATTTATGGCGTCTAACGACCAAGGCTTGACGACGTTTCGCGAGTCCGAAGGACTTGGCGCGAGACTTGCCACCGCAAGGCGAGTGACAAAGCGAAATGTGCCGAAGGCCGAGCGAGGGTTGTGAAGCAATCCCGAAGCGAAGCGTCAGAGCCGATAGTTAGACGACGTCAAAATTGTTTAATTCAAAATCCCGTGGCTTCGATACATGCCGAGCATTCAAAATCAATGCATCCAAAAGTTCTATGCAGAAAAAAAGGACATTTTTCTTGGATGTAAATTACAGGCAATTTCGTTTGCTTATCCGCTCCCATTATTCGGATTGCGATTTTGTAAACATGAGTAGGATTTTTCATTAGATTTTCCGTTCCTACGCTGGGATCATAACTAATTTCTAAGGGCTCTTTTTCATCTAACCTAATTGAAGCTTTGAAAATTTCATTTCGTGAAACCTGCGTCTTTTGATCTCCCTCAATTTTTAAAAAAGTAATCGTTCTTAAACAGCGGTATTCCTTTTGAAACAGCCGTAAATTATTATTAAAACCTTCTCGTTCTGCTTGAAGATACTTTCTTTCCTCACCCTTTGAACCCCTTGCTTCCATATAATAAAACATCCCGTTAGCTACTACAAGAAAGCTAAAGATTAATATTTTACCCAATGATCCTCTTGCCAATGCCGAAGCCGCTAATACGTAAATAACTAATGGAAGAATCAGAAGAGTCAAAATTATAAATGAATATTGATATAACTCTTTTTTAAAATGGAAAAGATCAAAAAGTGGATAAGCGAAATGGCTAAAGAGAAAGAAAATGGGAAAAATAATTATAGAAATCACAAGTACAACCGCGACAGATTTATTAATCGCTATTGAAATAGCCGAATAAGATAACCATGCTGTATTAAGTAGCAGTATTGTAAAAAAGATCCAAAATCCAACATATGAATTCGGATAAACATAGTATGCTTCGACTGACATTACCAGATGAATGCCCGCTATCATACCGCCAAAAACTGATAATATTGGTTTACTATATATTTTCATTTTGATGTCGTCTAACGACCAAGGCTTGACGACGTTGGCGAGCTGAGCAAAGCGAAGACAGGCGCGAGAATTGCTCTTGCAATTCGAGTGACTGAGCCAATGTGGCGAAGCCCGAAGCGAGAGTCGCGTAGCGATCTCGAAGCGAAGCGTCAGAGCCGATAGTTAGACGCAGTTAAATTAATCCGGACTTGTTCATCTTCCTTCTATAACAACGTGATACTTATCGAGAATTTCAAATAACAATTGTATATTATAATATATCTTTATCTCTTTCGAATCTCGAAATGTAAGAATTACCCTATTTAAAGAACCTCTTCCGCTTTTCTTTTCAAACTTTGCATAAGTTATGTCAGAAAGAGCTTCTTCTGTAGAAACTATATAAAATGAATAATCTTGTATTCTCTCATTTCTTATAATTGTTCCGGCACCTAACGTAAAAATATAAAGAAAAGTGTAGCAAACAACAATGAATAATGAAATCTGAATTAACTCGGAGCTCTCAACGAATGAATCTTTGTTAGCATTTACTCCTTTCAAAATGTAAAGATTTTCTGTTGTCATTTTCATTTTCCCTTTAAATTTCCATCTACTGAATTCAAAGCAAAGTATAAGAATGCTCATTAAATAAGTCGGAAGAAATACAACCAAAGGTCCATCGATGAAAGCCGCGAAGAAGTAATTTACATCTCTTCCGAGTATACAAACAGCCATTTCATCTAGAAAGCGGAATGTATAATTAGACAGAAAAAGTCCTGCAATAACTAAAACTGAAAATAAGATTACAACCATTTTTATTTAATTGCGTCTAACGACCAAGGGTTATCGACGTTTTGCGAGTGCTAAGCACTTGGCACGAAGCTTGCCAAGCAAGATGAGTGACAAAGCAAAATGTGCCGAAGGCCAAGCGAGAGTTGCGAAGCAATCTCGAAGCGCAGCGATAAGCCGACAGTTAGACGCCGTAAAGTAGTTTACACAATTAATTTGATTGATAGTTTGCTCGGATTCTATCATGAAGTTCTCTATCCGACTTCGATTCAAGAATACTTTTCTTATTTTCATCTGTAAGAGGCAATAATCTGTATCTTTCAATCGCCGTTTTCGATGACCCGCCAATAACAATTTGAGAATGAATGCCTTGATGCTTCATTCCACTTATATCATTTGACAAATGAATGTATTTTAGATGCGGATAAAATGAAAATGCTTGTTTAAGCACTTCGATTGAAATGCCAAAGGGAATCTCGCTACCGAGCCAAATTCCTTCATTGTCTTCGAATCGATATTGTGTAATCTGTTGATTTTCCCCTGTAATTCCGGAAAAGATTTCAAATTCATATCCCAGATTTCTCATCAGAAGCTTGAACTTTATCGAAGATTGAAAGTTCGCTACTATGAATTTACAAAGACTCTTAAGAATAAGTTGCTGGTTTGGGTTTTGAACAATCGATTCCTTTAATAAATTTAATTCATTAAATAGATTTCCATAAAGATTCTCCAATTCATTCACTCTATCTTTTTCTGATATACTGACTTGCTTTGAGCTTTGCTCCAAATTATCAAACTTTTGCGTCTTTAAATAGTTATCTTCATTTTCGAAATCGGAAGGGGCGTAAAGGACCTTAGAATTAAAATTAAGAGTTAAAAAGAACGCAATTAATAAAGTACTTGGAAAGGCGATTAGGAACCACACATAAATGCTCTGATTTGCGATGTCGATAAATGGTAATACAACGGCGCCACATGCTTCGGCAAATCCTGAAAATAGAGCAATGATCGTTAATGGATTTTTGATAATTGATTTTTCTTTCATAGGTCTTATTTTACTTTATGGCGTCTAACGACCAAGGTGCTCCGACGTTTCGCGAGTCCGCAAGGACTTGGCGCGAGGCTTGCTTTGCAAGACGAGTGACAAAGCGAAATGTGCCGAAGGCCAAGCGAGTGGGTCACGAAGTGAGCCCCGAGCGGCGCGGAGGCACCGATAGTTAGACGCAGATCTGGCGGAAGTTGATATAAAAACTAGGTCCCAAAGGACAAGACCCTATACTTCAATTTATTTAAGTTAAAATCAGTTACCAACCTATATAATCGTCGGTGTAAGATTTTCCATATTTTATCAATGGCAATTGATTGTTTTTTTCATTATTAATATACTCATCTAAATATGATTTTAAAATTATGAGATTATTGTTTTTAACATAACCTCTTGATAGATGATCTCCCCACTGTAATGCTTTTTCTTTACTATCGGCATCAATTAACATGCAAGCAACCCATTCATAATCTTGATCATCTTCCGGGAGAAGATCGTCTTGAAACCAAACAACATATAGGTGGAGCATTTATTTATATTTTATCTAAATAATTTTATATTAATTTCATATAACGTTTGTGAAAATATTAGCCTTTGAGACATTCTTTAAATCAAAATATTTGTTAGCAAATAAAGTCTTTTGATAAAACTGCTTTTCAAGACCCTTCCTTGCGGTTATTCTATTTTCAAATTATTCTCCAACGAGGAACTGAATTTTATAAAGTCGAGTCCGCCCAGAATTGCGTATAACGACCAAGGTGTTCCGACGTTTGCAACGGCACGAGTTTGCTCTGCAAACGAAGTGACAGACGCAAATGTGGCGTAGCCCGAGCGAGTGAGTTGCGAAAGCAATCTCCGAGCGGAGCGGAAGCACCGATAGTTATGCGAAGGTCCAAATGCATACAATTATATTTTCTTGGTTCTTAGCTTTTTGTATCCCTTTACTATTTCGTAAATTGTTTCTATAACAGAAAAAAATACAGAAATAGTTAGCAAAGCTGAAGCTGCATAGTATCCTGAAAACCAAAACACTATGCGGTTATCTGGATACTTACTGAGATTAAAGGTAGCTACCTCAAAGTATAATGTTCCCAATGAGCATAGCAAAAATGTGATAATAGTTACCAAGCGAAGAATGAGTTTGATAAAAAATAATCTTACAGAATAGATTTCTATGAAAATTGGGATCCAACAAATAACTATTACCATTCCAAAAAGTCCATCATCAGAGCCAGAACTTTTGAGATCCCAAACTGACATCCCCGAATCAGAAACTGGACCACCGCAAAACAATATAGAAAGATTACCAATTATAACAGGAATTGGTGAGAGAATTAGAATAATCTTATTAATCTTCTGAATGTGCTCTTTATTAAGCATTTAAAAAATTACGAATTAAAATAAAGTTATTTGGACTTTCGCATAACGACCAAGGGTTATCGACGTTGGCGAGTCCTGAGCCTCGAAGAGGCGTTAGGAACAGGCGCGACCTTTTGCTTTGCAAAAGTCGTGACTGAAGCCAATGTGGCGTAGCCCAAGCGAGAGTTGCGTAAGCAATCTCGAGGCGCAGCGATAAGCCGACAGTTATACGCTGGTCGCTATCTTCTCTGAGTATTCCCTATAAAAGTCATTCAATAGAATAAAAACATAGGGTTTTTCAGTTAGCAAATGCTCT
Organism: Leptospira selangorensis; assembly: GCF_004769405.1. Lineage (NCBI taxonomy): Bacteria > Pseudomonadati > Spirochaetota > Leptospiria > Leptospirales > Leptospiraceae > Leptospira > Leptospira selangorensis. The sequence continues at coordinate 3,065 of NZ_RQES01000029.1, read as the reverse complement.
GGCTTTTCAAAATATATTTCTGACAAATATGCGAAGAGTTCTACTTCATCACTGACGAATTCAGATGAATCAAATAATTCTTTTCGTATTTTTGGATAGCCTTCAATTAAAGATTTTGTCCATACTCGATAAAAACTCTCATCGCTTAGGCGAGGAACTCCGTCAAAATCTCCAGATGTCAAATCAATAACATGAGTAAATTCATGGGTAACGACGCAATCTCCATCATTATGAATTTTAAATCCTCTTTCAACAGCTCTCCAGGAAAGCCCTACCATTCCCTGATCGCCAGTTACTCCATCCACAAAGTATGAAATTTCTTCTGTTTTAAACGCAGATGGGAATATAATGATCGTATGTATTGAGTCAAAATGATGTAATCCAATATTTTTTATTAATCTTACTGCCAAGCATGCTACGAGGTATTTATGTGAATCGGCTACCTCGAAATTGTTAGCTCCTATGAATTTTTTGGAAATCTTAAAATGTTGAATAAGAGTATTAACTTTATCTCTTTCTTCCTCCTCCAAATTCTTATAATATTCCACTCTTTCATCAAGGAAGGTTGCCCAAACTTTTGGAATATTAACAAAATGAGAGAAAGGGCGAAGTAAAAGTCTTCTTACTAATCCGAGTAATTTATGAATTTTCATAATGATTTATAGCGACTTGCGTATAACGACCAAGGCTTGACGACGTTTCGCGAGTCCGTAAGGACTTGGCGTGAGACTTGCTTTGCAAGGCGAATGACAAAGCGAAATGTGCCGGAGGCCAAGCGAGAGTTGCGAAGCAATCTCGTAGCGCAGCGTCAGAGCCGATAGTTAGGCGAAGTATGGTTAATTATTTCTCTTTCTTATCTTTACGAATTTGTGAATCAAGGATTTGTAATAATTTCGGACCTACCTTATATGCCCAATTATTCACATCACTATTGACTTCCGCTCCATGAGCGGCCTTGTTTCCGAAAAAGGTTACCTCTAGTAAACCATCTCTATATTCTAGCGGAATAATATCTTTCTCTGCTAGAATTCTCAATAAACGCGATAAAGGCAGGCCATCACCCAATTTATATTCTTGAGCTAAGGTTCTAACACGCTTTTCAATTTCAATGCGAAGCGCTACTAAAGCCAGATTCTGATCTATATTATTCCATTCGGCGAATAAATTACCATCACCCTTGGGTTTTGATTCGACCTCTACAGAAGCTACAGCGTGCTCAATATCTCTAAAACTAATTTCGACACCGCCGGGCAATTTCGCCGAGGTTATTAACGAAGTGATCCAAGGTGTGATTGAAAGAAAAAACAAAGCAAGAGAAGTCGTATCAAAAATGAACTTAGAAAGCACAAGCTGAAGATACAACGCCCCAAGGGAAAAAAGTGAAATAAGTAACTTGGAGTTTATCGATTTAAATACAGTAGATAGCCTATACGTGATCTGCTTAAAAGAGATATTTCTTTGTATTTGAAAAAGCCATGGAACTACACCAATAATTAGGAAAATGAAATTAGTCCAGGTTGCAAGATTATTCAGAAGACTGAAAAACAAATTCTGAACTTCATACAAAATATTCCTTAGGGGTGTGCAAAAATTACCAGCCAGAACCCCTATTAGTAAGGTAATTGAAAATAAAATCTTTTTAAACATAATTTTTTAACCATATTTCGCCTAACGACCAAGGGTTGGCGACGTTTCGCGAGTGCGCAAGCACTTGGCGCGAGACTTGCTTTGCAAGACGAGTGACAAAGTGAAATGTGGCGTAGCCTGGAGCGAGGGTGCGAAAGCATCCCGAAGCGCAACGCCAAGCCGATAGTTAAGCGACGTGACTGCATGGACAACAATTGTATCCAACCTTCTCGTGAGTTACAATAAAATTCAATACTGGCGATCGTGGGTGTCTATACTATTCCATCCGTTTCAATCGCACACTTTAATTTACTCATATTGAAAGGGTTACGGCATTAAAGCGGTTACCTTAAAACAATATCGCTGGCCAACACTCTACTAGTGCGAGGAAACGGATGCTCATATATTAAAATCTAAATTAATCTCAGAAAGGATTCACAAAAGATCCAAGCTTCAAAACTAAAAATAATAAAAAGAAAATTTTGCAGGCATGTCCGCTTAACGACCAAGGCTTGACGACGTTTCGCGAGTCCGTAAGGACTTGGCATGAGACTTGCTACTGCAAGGCGAGTGACAAAGCGAAATGTGCCGAAGGCCAAGCAAGAGTCGCGTAGCGATCTCGAAGCGCAGCGTCAGAGCCGATAGTTAGGCGATGCGACCGCACCTACTTATAGCTATCTTTTCTTTGATCTACATCAACAAAGATTATTAATAGTTCGTTATCTTTAATTAAATAGAATAAACGATACTTACCAATACGATATCTATATAGACCATCAAACTCACCTTTCAGTTTTTTGATATTCGGTCCAAAAAATGGATTCTTCTTAAGTATTGGATAGACGTAATCTGTTAATTTCTTCTGAAGATGGGAAAATTGACGGTCTTTAAGTTTACTTTGAAATTGTTCGGTCTCCGCTATTTTATATTCAGCGGACAACTTTATATTTTCCCTGAGCTACTTCTTTAAGTCCTTTTTTCAAAGACGAAGTAAGCTGTTTATCTGAAAGAATTTCATCCATCTCTTCATCTGAAGCATAAAATTCATTTGTAAGATATTGGATGGCAGCATTTTCAACAAAATTCGAAATAGTGCGTCTTTCACCTTCGGCGGCTTTCTTAAATATATCGTAAATCGGATCTTCAATACGCAATGTAATTGTCTTAGACATACTCATTAGACCTGCATTTTTATTCAAAATACAGCATTATTATTCGGATGTCAAATTGCTTTTTTTGAGATTTTCGAAATGAAGTCCTTAAATAATTTTTCTTTTAAGAAAGAATTTTGCGGTCGTTTCGCCTAACGACCAAGGCTTGACGACGTTTCGCGAGTCCGTAGGACTTGGCGCGAGACTTGCTCTGCAAGGCGAGTGACAAAGCGAAATGTGCCGGAGGCCAAGCGAGAGTTGCGTAAGCAATCTCGAAGCGAAGCGTCA
>NZ_RQES01000028.1 GCF_004769405.1 Leptospira selangorensis | reverse complement strand
AATTCCACATCTAAGACTGTTACTAAATGGGCGGACAAACCTTTTAAGAATAATATAGATAAAGATGCTCGATCATTAAAGTCGGAAGTCTCCAGCCAGAACGCAAGAAAATATAGAACGGAAAAAGCGTCTAAGAGCACTTCCGGATATGAAATCAATCCTAAGGGTGGGTATATTAGAGCGGCATTATATATTAAAAATCGCTCCGTCAATATGCCGGTGAAATTATCCCATATTCTTTGCTCTTTGATGTTCGAAACTGCGGAAGGGGATTTGGTTCCTGTAAACAGTTTCTATCTTAAAAACCAAGACTATAGCGACTTCGAAGTATCCGTATATGGAGGTTCCGAATTCGGACCGTATGTGGTGGAGTTAAACGGCTTAAATACTGCTGAGATCGAAAAAGCGATCACCGCAGGTTATGTTCCTAAGATTTTCATCGTGGATTATCAAATGACTCACGTTGCGGATTCAAATTATCGTTCTACTCTTCTTAACTTCACCGGAGATAATTTAAAGATTATCGAAGAAAATGCTAAGGGAAGAACTTCTCTTATCAAAATTTACGGACCGAATATCCGCGAATCTTATAGAGTAGCTGCATTTGAAATAACCGGAGATACAGGTTGTAATGCGAAGAATGCAACAGGTTTTAAACCGGGAGTTACTCTCCGAGAAGCTCTGAACCGGATCGCATGCTCGGGTATAGAGATCCAATATCAAGATTATGTAATAGATCTTTCCGATATTGCTCCAACTCTGGGTGATTCAAGAATCTATGTCAAAGGGATCAAATCCATCGGAGGAGTTGCGAATACGGTTCCTTTCACGGAAGTTACTTCTGTAGGATCGGATGGAGTACAAAGAACTGCTTACGTTCAAACTCCTTTTAGCCAACTTACCGACGATCAAAAGAAAGCCTCCGGAGTTTGGGCTATTTTCTCCAAAGGAAAATACTATAACATGACCGAATATCTATTGTTCAACAATAGTAAGGTTTATTTTGATCCGACAAATCCTAGAAAGGCGAGTGTCCTCCAAGGTGTGGATTCTAAGATCTGGGCGGGAGATTATTTCGATATCGTTTATATTTCTGCGAGCGATTATATCAAGTCCCAGGAAGATTTCGGAACGAGTCCTTTAGAGACAGCGGTTATCACTCCGATCAATACCGCTTGGGATCTACCTTCTTTGGGTGAGCAACCTTATAACCCTAACGTAAACTCAACTTTCCTTGGAACTGCTGGATTCGGAGAGAAAGTTAACCTGGATATTAAGTTAAATAAGACACAGTATCTGAATCCGAATTTCGGAGTTCCGGTTAACGCGGGACCGTATTCTTACTTCCAGGATTTCTCTTATTCTCGTAAGACAGTTTCCACCCTATTCGGACTGAGCCAAATTATGGATTTTGAGATCAGCTTAGGGTATAATGGAACTCGTACGGATTGGTTCCATATTGGAAAAGATCTGAATAATACGGATCCTAAGAAACCAAAGACTTGTAGTGGCACTGCAGCTACGAGTCCGGATATTGACTACGTCAACCAAACCTTCCGAGTTTGTGTACAATTACCGACTGCAAGTGATATAGTGGATCCTTCTACTGCATTGATCCGTTTGTATTTCCGTCCGGCTCTTAACAGCGCCTATCGTAGAACAATCTGGCCTTTGAACTATCGCGATGTTCCTAAGCTTAGAGCTTATCTAGCAGGTCCGAATGATAAGGGTGCTACTAGTTTGAGACTCTCTGGAGTTTACGGAAGTGTGGATATTGGGGATACTCTCTATATTGCGGGTGACTCTACTCCTTATACCATCCTGACAGTAGGGAATCCGGATACGGATGGAGCTACTCCAATTACTGTGGATACTCAGCTCCAAACTGCGAATAAGAAGACCACACAAGTGTCCATTCCTGGAACTCTATCGGTTCCAGATGTCAGGTTATCTGTGGATAACGCTTTCTATACGGATTGGAATACTCTGAATAACGCTAACGTTACTTCTACGAATTATACTACAGCTTTGGGT
>NZ_RQES01000027.1 GCF_004769405.1 Leptospira selangorensis | reverse complement strand
GGAAGTCCCTTTTTTGTTCCCCGTCCTTATAGTCCGGGCGATAAGACTTAAATAATTTCAATTTTCCTTCGAATATTAGAACCCTCTTACGTTTAGAAGATCCCAAAAACTCAATATTCTAATTTAACAATAAACTAAATCTGTACTATTATAAAGTTTGAATTTGCCAGAATTCTAATTCAAGAAAACGTTTAGAAGAATGAACAAGCTTTCAGGCTAACCAAGATAGGCGAAACGAAATTATTGAAGGCAAAAGTGTGGAAGAATTAGGGAAAACTAATGGACTGAAGAAGGGAGTAATAGAAACAAAGGGGTCAAATTTTGACCCCTCCGGAAATTTCCAAAACGACTCCGTCTACCAGATCGTTTTGAGCGATGAATACCGCCGTGTTTGCAATTTCATCCGGTCTGCCCAATCTACCGATAGGGATCAGAGCTTCCCATTTTTTAAGAGCTTCCGGATTCATGTCTTTCATTACCATTTCGGTAGCGATAAATCCAGGTGCAATCCCTGCGACCCTGATTCCATAACGACTGAGTTCCTTCGCCCATAATTTGGTCATAGCAGCCACACCCGCTTTTGCCGCGGAATAATTAGTTTGGCCCGGGTTACCATGCATTGAAACGGAAGCAATAGGGATGATCACCCCTTTGGTACCGTTATTTACCATTTGAACCGCAGCTTCTCTACCTGTTAAGAATACTCCGGTCAGGTTTACATCGATCACAGCCTGCCATTCTGCCAAAGACATCTTGGATGCAACTTTTCCAGTTTGTTTATCCGCTTTTATTAAGAGACCATCTCTTAAGATCCCTGCATTCAAAACCGCAATGTCCACGGAACCAAAAGCGGAAACCGCTTTTTCCATGAGTTCAACAGCGTCTTTTTCCTTAGAAACGTCTGTCGGAACTGCGATTACCTTAGCTCCCAGAGCTTCGATCTCTTTTTTGGCTCCTGCAAGTTTCTCTTCGGAGATATCCGATAGAACGATATTGGCTCCCAATTTCGCAAAATGAAGGGCCATCTCTTTGCCTAAGCCTCCGGCGGAACCGGTGACTACGGCAGTCTTATTTGTGATTTCCAACTTGGTTGATTTCCTTACTTCTAATGGTTACGTAATTGTCGGTGAAAGGGATTTCTACCCTGGCGACGGTTTCTGCTGGGCTTGTCTGGATCCTGAAAAGGTTCGGATCAATATTCTCACTTTTGAGAAGGATCATGATAAGAGCGATTCCAAGACCGGCTCCCTCTGTATTGTCCATATTATCCATATAGAACTCGGCGATATCATTATATTCCATCGCCTTTCTCATCTTCTCCCTCATACGAGATTCTTCGATCTCGATCACAGGAGTATTATTAACTACTTCGACTACCAAACCTTCTGCGGTATAGATTACTGAAATTTTGACAAAAACGCCTCTGGCAAGACAACGCTTCCCGTATTCATCGGCCATTTTTTCGGAGAAGTTCTGTTTGAACTGAGCCAGACCCTGGTCGTAATGTTCATGATTTCGGATATCTAGACCAAGATCCTCGAAGAAAACCCTCTTTTGGTTGGCCTTCACTCCGTTGATCGCCATTTCTTTGGTGATCGTATACAACATCTCTATGTATCTAGTCTGGCCTAATTTTTCCAGAACTTCCGTTAGAATACGCAAAACGTATTTTTCCAATTTGGAATTCATTCTGGAAGATTGAACAGAGATGCGGGAGCGGTTGAGGATGTATTCTGAGAGCTGGGCGTCTAAATCTTTGAAACTTTTTGCCATGCTCGTTTAGTCCTCTGTGGGAGAAAAATCAATCCTAGTCTTTCCTCTATGAGGATTCATGCAATCAAAAATCAGCTATTCCCAGATCTCAAAAAGGATACAAACTTAGAGGGCGGGCCGCGTCCGATCCGGACTCCATCCGTCTCGGATCAGGCTCTCACCTCCGGTCAAAAAACCGCATTCACGATTTTTTGACCACGGCTCGATCCTTCGCGGGGTGTTATGAAAGGGATCTTCTATTCTTTGCGGCTTCGCGTGGAAAAAGTCCTGGTTAAATTTACTCACGCTAAGACGCCAAGGGTTGGGATATATACTCACTGTTTTGTATATGTCTTAGAATCAATGATCAAATCGGTCGAGTTGATCGAGTAAGAGTAACAATTCCATGGAGAAACATCGCTCATCCAAACCTTTTCGCAATACTGCCCAGAATCGATTTTCCATTCTAATTGTAAATTGTAATTAGAATGAGTAGCACATGCGTCCTTCATTTGATCAAATGTCCAAAGAGAAACGACTGTATCATTAAAATTATATGTTATTGTTGTTTGAGTGCAGGAATCCGTAAAATCTTGATTCTTCCAGATTCCGATAAATTCGGGATGATCGGATTTAGGTGTTTTTGCAATACATATTGAAAAAGCACCGCATTCCATCCAGGGGGGAGATAGGAGGAGGTTTTCTTCCTCTTTATGGTCGCAGTTATAAATCGAGAATAATAGTATAAGACAAATGAATTTGCTTAGCGACGACATGAAATTTAATCTCAAACTATCATAATAAGGTTTTGCAGGATTTTTGTATTTCAAATCCTTTTTAATTTCTATAAATTACGATTTTATTAACTTTCTACTGAATTTGATTTATATGAAATTCCTATAAATTTTCGCATATTTTCCGCCATCCTTCGCTGATGCATGGAAATACGATTTAGCGGATATTTAAAATCACGATTGAGATTGTAATATCGATTCTATGGATCTGGATAATATCTATTTTCTGAATTTTTTAAAATACTATACAAAAAAATAGTTTACAAAAGTATATAAACGTACGAATAGTATATTGTTGCCAAGAGGACAAATCATGCTGCAAACAATTACTATTCGAGACTTTGCATTAATTGAATCCGCCCAAATCGATCTGAGCAAGGGGCTAACTGCGATTACTGGAGAGACCGGTTCCGGAAAATCTCTCTTACTGGATGCTCTTTCTTCCTTACTTGGGGGAAAGAGTAGTACTATGGATATCCGAACAGGTTCGGATAAGTATTGCCTTGAAGCGGAGTTCGATATTTCTCAAAATCCAAGCGCCATAACTTGGATGAGGGAACATGGATTTCCTTTAAATGGTTCTGCGATCGTGATCCGAAAGGAATTCACTCGGGATGGAAAAACAAAAATACAGATCAATCATTCACTTTCTTCTGCTCAGGTACTTCGTGGTTTAGGTGAGATCCTATCCGAAGTACATAACCAGAACGATCAAATCTTACTTTTGGACAAAGCCCAACAGTTGGATATACTGGATAGTTTTGCAGGTTTGCATACTCTGAGGGGAGAAGTGAAGGAGGGATTTTTAACTTATAAAAGTCTTAAAAAAAGATTAGAAGAATTAGAATTGTCTCATGCGGACAGAAATCGTAAAAAAGAGATACTTCAATACCAGATAGAAGAGATCCATACTGCTAATTTAAAACCGGGAGAAGAGGAAGAACTGAGTAAGGAAGAAAACCTACTAGTCCACGGGGAAAAACTCGCAGAGAACCTGGATATAATTACCGGTTATTTGCATGAAAGTGAATCTTCTGTTTTAGGGATTTTTCCCAAGGTACTTGCCGCTTCCGATAAGATTAAAGTTTTGAACGAATCATTAAACGAAATGGATTCCGCTCTTAAGGAAGCATATGTTACGATCCGCGAGATCAATACTGCTGCGCAAGACCAAAAGGAAGAGGTATTTTTCTCCCCGGAAAGATTATCACATGTGCAGTCTAGACTAGATCTGATCCAAAAATTAAAGAAAAAATACGGAAATTCAATTTCTGAAATTTTAGAAACAAAGAAGAAGGCGGAGGATGAACTTTCTGCCTTAGAGCAGAATTTAGATTCTAAAACTTCTCTGGAAAAAGAAAAGAAAAAGGCAGCAGATAAGCTTACTCAGTCTTGTTTGCAACTTTCCAAATCTAGGCGAGAAGTATTGAACAAGTTCGAATCCAAACTCAAATCAGAACTAGAAGTTTTGGGAATGAAGGGGGCCGGTTTACAAGTGGTACTTCGTTGGGAAACAAGCCCAGAAGGAGAAGTTGAGGCCCAGGGAAAATCCTATTTGGTAAACGAATTCGGATTGGATCAGGCCGAATTCTATTTTAGTCCGAACCCTGGAGAAAAGCCGAGACCTCTTCGTAAAATTGCTTCTGGAGGAGAAATTTCTAGAGTAATGTTGGCCATCAAGAGTGTGCTTGGTTCCAATTTTGACGGAAAAGTTTTAGTTTTTGATGAGATTGACTCCGGTCTGGGTGGAGAGATTGCTTCTGACGTCGCAAAAAAACTCAGAACCCTTTCTAAAACTCATCAAATCATATTGGTCACACATTTACAGCAGATTGCTGCGGCTGCAGATCATCATCTTCTCGTAAGTAAACGACTCAAAGAGGGAAGAACCGTCTCCGAAACTGAATTCTTAGGAATGGAGGAGAGAACTATGGAACTTGCGAGAATGATCGCGGGTCAAAATATCTCCAAAGGCGCTCTCCATCACGCTAAGGAACTGCTCAAAAAGAAGGCGGTATAATTCGTCTTCTCAAGTTCGCTTTTTACCGGGGCAGAATTTGCTCTCGGTAAAAAGGAAAACTTCCTTTTAAAAATCGTTTGGCAGGGACAGCCGAGTTGGAAACCCTACTCCATGGAGAACCTCAAGCCGATATGATTCTTGCCAAAACAGATTCTTTGGTTTCCATTATTCCGCCGGAAACCGTACCTATTCTGATCCTTCTAGTTTCTATAGTAGGATTTACAATAATCATAGAAAGGCTGATCTTCTTTTCTCGTTGGAAGGCCATTACTCCTGATGATTGGAGAAGGGTAAAAGATCTACTCAGAGAAAAAAACTACGATTCAGCTTCCGATTTAATGAGAAGCCTGAGCCAGGGGCCGGTCTCTCAGGTGTTACAAGCAGGTATTACCCAGTTTAAGAAAAATGCATCTTCTGTGGATGATGAAATTCTTACCCAAGGATTAAACCAGATCCAGAGAATGGAAAAATTCCTCTCTCCGTTAGCTACAATTGCTACTATCTCTCCACTTTTAGGAGTATTGGGAACCGTTCTTGGTATTATTCGTTCCTTTGCGGAAGGTTCTGGAACAAGAGGAGCGGAAGTGGGGATCAGTGAGGCATTGATCACTACAGCTATGGGACTTGCGGTTGCGATCCCAGCTTATATTTTCCATAACTTCTTCCAAAAGAAAAAAGAAGACGCAATTTCCGAAATGGAAAGTCTTTCCGAGCAGGCGCTTAGGTTTTTAAAATAAGATGAAATTCAAAAAGTGGAATCGGGGAGAAAGCGGAAGTTTTAGGGCAGGCCAGATCGAGCTTGCGCCTATGATCGACGTTATTTGTTTCATCGTAATTTATTTTTTGATGAATGCGACCTTGGAAAAATCCACAGTCGTAAAAATAGAACTCCCTAGATCTTCCAGCACCGCTCAGGAAAAGAAAAAGGACGAACTTGTAATCACTGTCAATAAGGACGGAAAAATTTTCCTAGATAAGGACACTGAGCCTGTTCCTATAGAAAAACTGACTGAAAAAATAAAATTGTTCAATGGCCAAAACCAGGGCGACGACAAAGACAAAAAAGACCAGAGCAAAAATCGGGTGATTATCAGAGGTGATGGTGGAGCGAATTACCAAACCATCGTCAAAGTGATCGATAAAGTGAACGAAGCCGGAGTTACAAGATTCAATCTTGCGATGGTTCGTCAACCGGGAGGTCAGTGATCCGCTCAGGTGGATCTAAAGACTTATTTCGAGAAGGTAAACGGTCTCGATTTTAAATAAAGCCTTATGGCGATTTCAAAAGACTCTTGAAACGAAAATTATCTATATATAAATCCTTTGCCGTTATTTTTGTAAGCGGATTCTTTTTTTACTCCGGCGAGATCTCTCAACTTTTCTCTAAAAAGAGCGATTATTTCGGAAAGATCGTAAGAGAAATAAAATTTAACGGAAATAAAAACACATCCGATTCGGATATCAGCGGTCTTTTGGAATTGAGAACTGGTAAACTTCTCACCAGAGGGATCATAGATCGGGATTTAAAAGCATTATTCGCTTCCGGGTTCTTCTACTTTATAGATATTAAAGCGGAAGAAATGGAAGGAGGCGTTCGGGTCATTTTCGAACTGAGAGAAAGACCGCGAGTTAAGGAAGTTGAATTTATCGGAGCAGACGAAGTTTTTCCTGCGGATCTCCGAGATAAAATGCCTCTAAAAGATAACGAGGTAATTACTCCTCAGAAGGTTACTAAATCCAGGGATGTTATATTACAAAAATATAAAGATGAAGGATTTTTCCTTGCATATGTAAAAGTTGAACTTGGAAAACCCGATCCAAAAACAAACTTAGTAAAGGTCCGTTTCATCATTGACGAGGGAGAAGAGATCCCTGTCGCAAAGATCAATATCTACGGAAATGAGACCATCGAAACTTCTGAGATCATAGGACTCATGGAGTTAAAAGAAGAAGGTTTATTCGAAGGTGGTAACTTCAAAGAAAGTTCTTTTGAAAAAGATAAAGAAGTTATTCAGGCTTATTTAAGAAGTAAAGGGTATTTGGATTCGGAATTGATCCGAGAAGGTACCAACTGGGAAATCCATTGGGAAAACCCTGAAAAGAAAAACAGAAGGGTAATCATAGTCAATATCAAACTCTACGAAGGACAAGTGTATTATTTTAACGGATATACAGTTGCTCATGATATGACTACGGACGGGGACGGTAGACCGATTTTCTTGAACAAAGAGAATAACCCTCCTGAAACTCCTAAGGATAAATTAAAACCTCTATTCACTGTCCCTGAGATTGAAAAATCTTTAGATTATAGTTCTAAAGACGCCGGAGAAATTTTTGACGAGACTGTATTCTCCAGGGATAGAGCTACAGTAAACGAACTCTACGGTTCTAAGGGCCATATTTTTGCCCAGGTAATTCCGAGAAGAAAGATCGTTTCTTTGGATTCCGAAAGTTTAGAATATTATGAAAATTGCGCCTCCAGACGGACAGAGGTGGAGAAAAAGTCCTGCGAAGAGGAATATAAACAATTAAATATCCGTAAATTAAGGGAAATTTATAGAGAAAGTCCTGAACTGAGGGGTCGTAAATTCGTTCACGTCGACTTTACCGTCCGCGAGAACAATCTGGCTCAGATCGAAAACGTAATCATCAAAGGAAATAAAAAAACCCAGGATAAGGTAATCCGAAGAGAGTTACTCTTCAAATCGGGAGACTTATTCGATTCTACTTTAGTAAACCGTTCCAGGGAAAGGATTTTTAACCTAGGTTATTTCAAAGAAGTAAACTTTAACATGAGACCAGGTTCAGATGATACAAAGATGAACCTGGTTATTGAAGTATTAGAACAGCCTACTGGAACAGTTTCCATGGGTGGTGGTTATGGAACAATCACTGGATTTACGATCTTCACAGAGATCGGTGAGAACAACTTAAACGGAACAGGTCAAAAAGTTTCGGGACGTTTGGAATTCGGACCTTATCGTAGATCCTTCCAAATTTCTTGGACTGAACCTTGGATGTATGATACTCCTTGGTCTCTTTCACTTTCCATGTTTTATTTCTCAAGAACCATATTCTTAGGTTCTACTTCTACGATCTCTATTTCGGATAGTACAACTTCTCCAACTGTTGAGAATGCCACTTATGATAACAACGGTTTAGGGGTTACCATGGGACTGGCTCACAGACTTGGGACCAATTGGACTCACTTCCATAGATATACTCCTGCATTTTATTCTTATTCAAACCCGACTGCGCTTGTATCCGATGCGGTTTTGGCTAACGTGAGAAGGGGATGGCAATTCCGTTCCCAGGTCACGAACGGTCTCGCTTATGATATCCGAGATAACGTATTCGCTCCTACTAGAGGTTATGATCTACTCTTCCAGGTGGATAACGTGGGGCAGTATTTGGGCGGATCTTCTCACTTCGACCAATATAGGATCCTAGCGGAATATTATCATACTTGGTTCGACTTTACATTCGGAGGTTTGATCCGAAACAACGCTCTTCGTAGATGGAGAGTGGTCCAGGAATTCAGGACCTCCGATACCTTTATTTTCCAAAGAGCTCCTGCGGGAGGGTCTCATAACCAGGACCCTGTCCAGGATCCTTATATTCGACCTCAGGATTTGCTCATCATAGGTGGTTATGAATCCTTAAGAGGTTGGTATTATAACGACCAAAAGTATCCTGTAGAATGGAGAGACGGTGCCCAACATCGTATTCTTTTCGATACCGAGATACGTATTCCAATAGAACCAAGTTTACTCTGGCTTGTGGTCTTCTTGGACGGAGGAGCACTTTACGAACAGACGAACCGTGCCGTAGGAACGAAAAAAGATTATTTCGAATCTTATGATAAGAATAAGGCGGATCAGATTGCCGCAAACCCGATCGGTTGGTATATCCAAAACAATTTCAATTTGCAGAATGGACGTAAGGCCGACGTAACTTATGACGAATTGAATAACCCTGGGAGATTGATCCTATCATCGGATAACGTTGCAATGGATAGAATGAGATATTCTTGGGGTGTGGGTTTGAGAGTTCAGATCCCTGTACTTCCTTTGCGTATTTACTTTGCTCAAAAGTTAAAACCTACCGGAAATTTCTGGGCACCTTTCGAAAGATATGAATCTGACAACGCATTCCAGTTCGTATTCGGTATCGGTGATTATAGATTTTAAGGAGTTTTTGCTTTGTCAGTTGATCTAGTACAAGGCTTAAATGATCCGCAGAAAGCCGCAGTTGAAAGATTGGAAGGCCCTGTTTTAATTTTAGCAGGTGCTGGCTCCGGGAAAACCAGGGTAATCACTCACAGGATCGCAAATTTGATCCTGAACAAAAGAACAGATTCAATTTGTGCGCTTACTTTTACCAATAAAGCTGCGGCAGAAATGTTGGAAAGGGTAGGTAAACTTGTACCTTCCATCCCATGGAATGTGCAGATCAAAACATTTCACTCTCTTTGTTTATATATTTTGAGAAAAGAAACCTCTTATCTTGGAATGCCTTCCGGATTTACAGTATATGATTCGGTATTACAGGAATCCTTAATCAAACAGGTGATTAAGGATCTACATGAGGATCCTAAACAGTATAAACCTTCTTCTTTGACAGGGATCTTTTCATCTTGGAAAGATGGACTTTCCGATTCTGATTTTTATATCCGAAAAGAGAATTTTTCGCACAGATCTCAGATGATCTCGAATATCTATGAAGAATATGAGAAACGTAAGAAAAAAAACCAGGCATTGGATTTTGGGGATCTAATCCAAAAAACCGTAGAATTATTCAGAGAGAATCCGGGAGTCCTTAAGTCCTACCAAGATAGATGGAATTATATCATGGTGGATGAGTATCAGGATACAAACAAGGCGCAATATACATTAGTACGTTTGCTTTCCGGCGACAGAGGAAATCTTTGTGTGGTAGGTGACGACGACCAGTCCATCTACTCCTGGAGAGGGGCGGATATTTCGAATATTTTAAATTTCGAAAGTGATTTTCCGAATGCATACGTCGTAAAGTTAGAAGAAAATTATCGTTCTACTTCCAGGATCATACGCGCTGCATCTAAAGTAATTTCAAATAATAGCGGAAGAAAAGAGAAAGAATTATTCACGAATAATGAATTGGGAGAACCAATTGGCGTTTCTCAATTCGAGAATGAAACAGAAGAAGCTTACGATATAGTCAAAAAGATCAGAGCAGGTTCCGCAAGAGGATCTGAATACAAGGATTTTGCGATCTTCTATAGAACAAATGCGCAATCCAGATATTTTGAAGAAGGACTTAGGGCTTCCGGTATCCCATATAAAATTTTCGGTGGTTTCAGATTTTTCGATAGAGCTGAGATCAAGGATATGATCGCGTATCTAAACGTGGTAGCAAATCCTATGGATTCCAATTCTTTATTAAGAATTGTGAATACACCTCCCCGTGGTATCGGTGAGGCAAGTATAGAGAAAATCCGTAAATTTTCCTTGGACCAAGGGATTTCATTTTTGGAAGCGATTGGGCATCCTGATCTTCCTCTAAAAAAAGCAAGTTTAGGAAAAGCAAAAGAACTATATCATTTATTCGACGATCTTATCGATCGAAAGGAAAAAGGAGAACTTCCTTCTAAGATCGCTTTGGAAATAGTAGGAAGATCCGGTTGGATCGACTATATGGAAAGAGATATCCACGATGAGGAAGCAATCTCTAAAGTGGAGAACGTCCGAGAGTTTGTGAACTCAATCGAAGAATACGAGTCCAGGGAAGAATCTCCTAACTTAGAAGAATATCTGAATCAGATCAGCCTTCTTACTTCCGAAGAGGATTCAGCTCAACTCACAGATTATGTTCATCTCATGACAGTCCATAATGCAAAAGGACTGGAATTCCCTACGGTATTTCTGACCGGTCTGGAAGAGGGGACCTTCCCTCATTCCATGAGTTTGGAAGAACCGAACGGTGAGGAAGAAGAAAGAAGACTTTTTTACGTAGCCTTGACCCGCGCTCGAGTGAAATTATACCTAAGCTATTCGAGGACCTCCCGTAAATTCGGAAAAGTTGAGGACCGGATCCCTTCTAGATTCCTTCCTGAAATCCCGTCGGAATGTTTTGGAGAAGAAGGTATTCTCGCCCAAAAAGGAGTCCGCAGACCATCCGGGCCTCCGGCTGCTTCTTCTGGAGCGTATAAAATCCCGGAAACTCCTAGGGAAAGGGAAGATTCTTCCAAACCTTTAGGAGAAGAGGCGGATATCAGGGAAGGAGATAGGGTCAAACATGCCCAATTTGGCCTGGGGCAAGTGATTTCTGTCCAAGGAAGCGGCAAAAACCGGAAGGTAAAAATCAAGTTCGGGGGCCTGGAGAAGAACTTTTTCCTTGCCTATACTCCCTTAGAGAAATTATAACAAGGGGGAAAGTTCACCCCCTAAAATACCGATATTATTCACAGGAACATAGGAGAAACAATGAAACGGATCGTAATACTAGCCTTGGCTATCTGCCTCGGGACCCCATTGTTTGCTGGAAAAGTCAGCGGTTTAGTAGAAGAATTTAATAAAGTAGAAGAATTTAATAAGAATCGAAAAGTTTCCGAATCCGCTAAAAAAGCGATGTTGGAAAAAAATCTTCTCTCCGCTTTAAAATACAGCCTTCATCGTAAATACCTGGATTATAAGGAATACACCAAGGATCTAAAAGCGGATTCTATTTCTTATGAGCCTCAAAAGGGAACTTTCGGAGTGTATGTAAAATACAAAACTTATATCGTATTTTACAGTTATCTAATGGATCCGGAAATTTATCTTCAAACTCCTATCAATGAAGTGTTCTATGTTCGTCCAGATACTTTGGAAGAAGAACCTCATAAGGAAGATAAACAACCGGCTCAGCCAACTACCGGAAAATAATCCCTTTTCATGCGATTTCCGGAAGAAGCGGAATTAGTTTCTAAACTTGTTCTGGAAGCCGCAGATCGGATACTTTCCATCTATGGAACAAATTTCCATGTGATGGAAAAATCCAAAGGTGATCCTCTCACTGAAGCCGACCTGCAAGCAAACGAGATCATTGCGGGCGGCATTCGCAAAATCCTAAAAGACAAAGTTTATTCAGAAGAAGATTCGAATTTCTCTCATTCTTCCCTACAAGGAGAAAGAGTTTGGATCTTGGATCCGATCGACGGAACCAGAGAATTTGTAGCTAAAAATCCGGAGTTTGCGATTAGCCTCGGCCTTTTGGAAGAAGGTAAACCAGTTTTTGGGATAGTAATGAATCCTGCTACTGGAGAATTTTTTTGGGGAGCGGAAGGTAAGGGCGCATATTATACAATCTTAAAGTCCCCTTATCTGGAAAATCAGATCGATTGGGAGAATACTTTCTATCTTCCGAAACTTGAATCTTCCGAACTTCCTAAAATTTTAGTTTCCATTTCTGAAACAAAAGCAGGACTATTCAAAAAATTAGATTATGGAAATGATTTTGTATTAGAGCCAAAAGGTTCCATTGCTTATAAACTTGCCTTGGTTGCAGTCGGAAAATATCCTTTAACACTTTCTCTCCGACCTAAAAACGATTGGGATGTGGCAGGTGGGATTGCGATACTACGAGCCTCCTTAGGAAAAGATCTGGAAATCCGTTCCGGCAAAGATTATCCATTTTTAACTTCTAAATTGGGAATAGGGTTACTCGCAGGAGATTCAGAACTTGTGACTCAATTCTGGGAAAAGTTTAAAACTTCCCTCCAAGGTTCCGTTAGAGATCGTTGGTAAATCAATTTTAGAAAAGGCCATTCTTAGCTTGTCCAATCTAAACAAAAAAAAATACAAGATCGCCTTGGATGCAAGGCCTTTATCCACTCCTGTTTCGGGAGTAGGAAGATTGATCGAATCCGTTTTGAAAGGTTTCGAAAAAGATCCTGATTTTGAATTTTATCTTTTTTCTCACAAACCAATCCATGAAGGTTATAAGGATCTATTCAGAAATCCGAATATAAAACCTGTGATCGGACAAGGTCTGTTCTCTAAAATAGGAGGGATTTACTTTGTATTCTACCTTCCTTTTCAACTCAGAAAATATGAGATTGATCTATTTTGGGGAACACAGCAGGTATTTCCTCTTTTTTTATCTAGAAGTATTCCGGGAGTTTTGACTTATCACGATTTTGTAGCCTATCGTTTTCCGGAAACAATG
Source organism: Leptospira selangorensis (assembly GCF_004769405.1). Lineage (NCBI taxonomy): Bacteria > Pseudomonadati > Spirochaetota > Leptospiria > Leptospirales > Leptospiraceae > Leptospira > Leptospira selangorensis. The sequence continues at coordinate 52,181 of NZ_RQES01000027.1, read as the reverse complement.
AGGCCTATCGCAAGATTTCAGCAGCTTTTTTATTTAAGAAGAAGTATCCAAAGAGCTGATTTTATTTTAGCAAACTCGGAATTCACATCTTCCGAGATCTTAAAATATTCTTCATTTTCTAAAGAAAAAATAGATATAATCTATCCAGGTTATGATCCTAAAGAGATCAAAAAAATAAAAGTTCCTCCTACAAAACGGATCTCTAAACTTCCAAAAAAATTTTTCCTAACGGTTTCTACGTTAGAACCTCGTAAAAATTTCGGAACACTCTTAAAAGCTTACCAAGAAGCCAGAAAGGAAAGATCTGACCTGGTTTGGGTCCATGCCGGAAAAGAAGGTTGGGAATCTCCAGAGTTTCTAGAAAAGTTCAAAGAATTTTCCGGATCTGGAGAGCTTTACTGGTTCGATTTTGTAAATGAAGAAGAGCTAAAATATTTATACTCTCAAGCGAGTCTTTTTATATTCCCATCCGTTTATGAAGGGTTTGGGATCCCACTTTTAGAGGCGCTTGCTTATTCTATTCCTTGTATCGTTTCCGATCTAGAAGTATTTAGAGAAATAGGAAAAAAATCCTGTATATATATTTCTTCGGAATCGGTGGAAGACTGGAAAAAAGCCCTTTTAGACTTTCAAAAGAAAAAATTTAAATTTCCGAAAGCAGATCTGAAAAGATTTGAAAGAAAGAAGTCTGCCGCTCTAGTTAAAAAAATTTTTAGGGATCTAGTTTCTTCCAAAAGGTCCTAAAATCTTTTGGAAAATAGATTTAGCCCTTACTTCTATCGTTCCCGAAAAAATAATATCAGTAGAAGCTTTCCAGTGAATATGGATCCGATTTCTATCCAAGGCTTGGAAATAAATTTGCTCTGTAGGATTTACGTTCCAAACGAATAGATCTTCTTTTCTTTCCCAGGAACTGTCCGTCCAGTCATTGCAGATCCTTTCCAAATTTTTACCGGATCTTAATTGTAGTATAAATCCTTTTTTAGGCTCTAGAAATGCTAAGAGAGACGGGGGTTTGTTACTTCCTTGAGGGGATCCGGAATCAAACTGGATCCCTTCTCCTTGGAACCTTCTTCCTTCCAAATAAGATTGGAATTCTGAAAATTGGAAATAGTAATTATAGATCCTAGTTTCTTCCAAGGCTGAAAACTCTATACAAGTTTTTGATCCGCACTCTTTAAAGCAAGGTAGAATTGGACGTAAATGACTTGTAGCTTTGATTCTTATTTGTAATCTGGAAGTATGGTTTTTAGAAAAGCCTGGCCAGTTTTACTTCTTCTTTTTTCCATTTTATTCTTAAACGATTGCAGATCGGATGAGCAACCTTTGCTCTATCAGGTAACCCTCCAAGATTGGGACGGGAATTCTCATAAATTTTCAGAGGACAAGGGAAAATTAGTCGTCTTGGATTTCTGGGCAAGTTGGTGTGAACCTTGCAAAAAAGCGGTCCCTGTGGTTGAAAAATTAAGAGGTAAATTGAAAGATTCTCCTGCTATCGTGTTAGGAGTGAATACGGAAGACGATCTAAGTTTAGAAGAGATCAGAAAAGCAGCTTCTGAATTTGGAATGTTATACCCAAGCCTTTTAGACCCGAAATGGGAACTTGTAACTCCTCTTAAGATAGAGGGACAACCCGCTTTATTCGTATTTAGCAAATCCGGAAAGAAACTTCATTCCCAATATGGAATTTCAGAGAAAGATCTACCAATATTGACCGGAAGACTAAAAAACTGGCTCGAATCTCCATAGAATTGAGCTTTATCCATAACGATCGTGCAATAAAAAACCAAACTCAGACTGGTTTTTAAAAAAAGGATTTATCTTTAAGCATTTAGTTTGAATCTGGAATCAGATTCCCGGTAGGTGCTGCCGGACACATCCATCATTCCATTTCATTTCAGGAGAATTTCCATACATGGCTGAGAATCTCGCCCAATTATTTCGTGAGTCTGCAGAAAAATTTAAAAATAAACCTGCTTTCTTATACAAAGACGCGCAAAAGAATTATTTGCCGATCAACTATTCGGAGTTATACGAAGCAGGTGTGAATCTTGCCGAGGCTTTGATCGAACTTGGTATTCAATCCAGAGATCATGTCGCGTTACTCGCTGATAACCGCGTAGAATGGATCATCGCAGATTATGGTATTATCATGACCGGTGCGGCCGACGTTCCAAGAGGAACTGATATCACCGACTCAGAGATCGTATATATCGTTAGCCACTCCGAGTCCGAAGTAGTCTTTATTGAAAATGATAAAATGTTGGAGAAATTCAACAGAAACAAATCCCAGCTCGGAAAAGTTAAAACTATTATCGTAATGGATAAAGAATCCGAGGCTCCAGGCGTTCTGAAAATGTATGACCTGATCGAAAAAGGAAAAAGTCTTAGAGCTTCAGGATCTCGTAAGGTAGAAGATAGAGTTGCAGCTATCAAACCTGAGGATCTTTTTACTTTGATCTATACTTCCGGAACAACCGGTCTTCCCAAAGGTGTTCAATTAAGACATTCTAATATGATGCACCAAGTATTGAACGTAACCCCTATGTTAAAGATCAGTGCGGAGGCTAAACTACTTTCTATTCTTCCTGTTTGGCACGTATTCGAAAGGGTAGTGGAATATGTTTGTATCAGCATCGGAGCTGCTACATATTATACTAATGTTAGGGATCTTCGCCAAGACTTGGCAACTGTGAAACCTACATTTATGGGTTCTGCTCCTCGCCTTTGGGAAAATATCTATAACGGTATTTATACAAGAATTAATGATCCGAGCCAAACTCCTGCGCTTCGCCGCGGTTTATTTAAATTGGCTTATTTCTTCTCAGACAAGAAAAACGCTGCAGTTCGTTTTCTTACAGGCAAAGAAGTGGATTATCACGGAAGAAATCCGATCGTTTCCCTATTTTACGGGATCTTAATGTTGGTCCAGTTAGTATTAACAGGACCTTTCACTTTGACCGTGGCTTCTTCCATTGCAGCATATCTACTTGCTACTACTGAGTTTTCTTTCTTGAGTCTGCCTCTATATATTCTGGCAGGGCTTGGAGTATTCTTGAATAGTGCAACCTTGGACAAAATTGTTCTTTCCAAGATCAGAACTGCTACCGGTGGAAGATTGAAAGCTTCTATCTCCGGAGGAGGAGCACTTCCTCGTCACGTAGATGAGTTCTTTAATAATATCGGGATCAATGTATTGGAAGGTTACGGTATGACTGAAACTTCTCCTGTACTTTCCGTTAGAACTTTCCAAAAGTTGATCATAGGTTCTGTAGGTTCTATCGTTCCTAAAACTCATCTTCAGATCAGAAATGATAATAACGAAGTTCTGACTGAGATCGACGCAAACGGAAAAGTGATCAAAGGTAAACTTGGTCGCAAAGGTGTTGTATTCGTAAACGGACCTCAGGTCATGAAAGGTTACTTCAAAAATGAAGAAGCTACTTCTAAGGCTCTTGTAGACGGGTGGATGAACACAGGTGATATGGGGATGATCAACTTCAAACATACCCTAACGCTTACCGGAAGAGCGAAAGACACCGTGGTTCTATTAGGCGGAGAAAACGTGGAGCCTGTTCCTATCGAGAATAAACTCCAAGAGTCCGTTTATATCAGCCAGTGTATGATCATAGGCCAAGACCAGAAAAACCTAGGGGCAATCATTGTTCCTGACTTCGAAAAGTTACAGGAATGGGCAAAAGAAAACGGAGTGGATATTTCCAATAAAGATGCTTTGAACGAAAACGCCAAAGTAGTGGATCTATTCAGAAAAGAGATCAAAGCTCTTAATAATGCTAAGAACGGATTCAAATCCTTTGAGCAAGTGACTCCATTCTTTATCGTTTCCAAACCTTTTGAGGTGGGAGATGAGTTGAACAATATGTTGAAGATGAAACGTCACGTGATCGCTGAAAAATACGCTGATAGGATCAAGAAGGTCTATACAGATAAATAAAATTCTCTTAATAAGGGCTTAAAAGAGCCTTTAAAAAAGGAATGAAGAAGCCTCGGTTGAAACCGGGGCTTTTTTTTTACCCTGAGGAGAATTTTGTAAGCCGCCGATATGTATCCTGTATGGCGAAAACGACACTCTCCAAAACCAGTATTTTCGAACCTTATGGTCATTCGGACCTATATGCTTTGGACAATCTTTACTTTTCCACATTAAAAGAGAGAGAAGTCTGGGACTTTTCCAGAGTAAAAGAATTTTCCGCCTTAAATTTAGGATTTATATTCGCCAGAGCAGAACTCACTTGGAAGAAACTTCAGTCGGAGCTGGAAATCAAAAACCTAAACCCAAGTTTTAAAAAAGGGATTTGTTTAAGTGCAGGCTGGGAAGAAGCTCCCGGACTTAAAATTGATTCATTCTTACCTAAGGTGCTTGGTACGGAAGATGTTTTCCAATATTCAAGATTGGAAGATGTATCCGAAGAAATCCCTTTTCGCGAATTTTTCTCCCGAGAAGGATTCGTATTCAGAGGAATTTGGAAAGATAAAAATTATCTGATCTTATTTTCCAATATATATTCGGAAGATAGAAATCTTCCTTCAGTAATCAAGAAGATCTCTCAGTTCCATTCTGAGAAAAAATCAGCAGGGAATTTTTTCCTAAGAACGGAAAAACAGTCGTATTTGAATTTTCTGAAACCGAAAGAATCTTTGGGTCCATTATTTTTACAAGAGAAGAAGATAGACCAGGATCCGTTTTTATTTTTGAGTCTGGAATATTCAGTTACTCCAAGTGTTTGCTGAATAGGAAGGCTTCGATCGCCTCGTAATCCTCGTTCTCTGAAAGTTCTAAAATCTTTTTCAAAAGAAAGTTCGCCTGTTTTAAACTGACAGAGGCTAAAATTTTACGGATGGGCGCTACGAATGGTATGGAGATGGAAAGTTCTCTGAATCCCATTCCCAAAAGTAGGATCGTAAAATTAGTATCCGAGGCGAGTTCTCCACAAATACTTAATGGTCTTTCATATTTCCAAGCTGTTTCTACAATTTGGACCAAAGCTCTTAAAAAAGAAATATGGAATGGATTGTATAAGGAAGAAACATTCACATTATTTCGATCCACTGCCATTAGATATTGTAATAGATCGTTAGTTCCTACGGAGAAAAAATCCACTTCTCTTGCCAAAACATCCATGGAGGACACAGCAGAAGGAGTTTCTACCATCACTCCTAGTTTGATCTTTTTGTTGAACTTTTCCTTTTTGGCAGTAAGTTCTCTTTTACATTCTTCTAATATTTCTTTTGTTTTTTTGATTTCTCCTAGGTTTGTTACCATAGGAAGCATAATACTCAGATTTCCATAAGCAGAAGCTCTGAGTATAGCAATCAATTGTTCTTTGAACCAATCCGGATTCTGAAGGCTATATCGAATTCCTCTATTTCCTAGAAAAGGATTCTCCTCGAATTCTCCCGTGGAAAATTTATCAGCCCCTATATCAAAGGTCCTGATATAAACAGGATTCGGATCCATTCCTTCAGCGATCCTTTTATATGCTAAAAATTGTTCTTCGCCTGATACGTTTTTATCCTGGTATTTTAAGAATAATGACTCTGAGCGGAAAAGTCCCACTCCGTCAACATCCGCTTTTTTAGCAATATCACAGTCGGTATCCGATTCCAAATTACATTTTAGTCTGATCTTGACTCCGTCTTTTGTGACTGCTTTTTTAGGTTTTATTACCTTTGTCTCGAAACTTAAAGGGGAAGAAGCACCATAATATTTCACTTCTTCTATTGTTGGATTCCTTACTATCTGTCCTGTGTCTGCATCCAGGAAAACATATTCGAAATCGTTAATATTTCTATAAAATTCTTTTAAGCCAACTATAGTAGGGATTCCGTAGTTTCTGGCGAGAATTGCCATATGACCGGTTTTTCCACCCAGGTCAGTTGCAATTCCTCTGATTCTACTCTTATCCATGAGTATCATCTGTGATGGAGTCAATTGTCTTGCGACTAGGATCACGTCTTCTGATTGATCCGCTAAGAATGAAACTTCTTCCTTTTTATCTAATAGGTTTTCTAAGATCCGATTGGAGATGTCTTGGAAATGATCCGATCGTTCCCGGAAGAATGGATTGTCCATACGAGTGAACTTATCTGTGAGTTCGTTGATCGTATTTTGGACCGCTAAAAATGCGTTTTCATTATATTCTTTGATCCGATTTCTGAATGAATCTTGTAGCCCCGGGTCTTCTGTGATCGTGACCTGGGTTTCTAAAATTTCTTTTAGTTCTCTATCTTGTTCTCTTGTTTTGAGACTAGTGATAATAGATTTTAATTCAATTTTGGAAGAATCGAGTGCGTTGGATAATTTTTTGAGCTCTTCCGGTTTTTGGCTCTCATGAATATAGGCGCCGTGAGCTAGATGTCTTCTCTTTGTCCCGACTTTTACGCAACGACCGTAAAATCTGCCGGGAAAAGCGACTATCCCCATATATGTACTTCTTTTCCCGCCGCCATTCATAGAATGAATATCCGCTGGTAGAAATACAGTAGTTTAGTGAATCGACAAGTCTTTTATAAATTTGGAGCTTCCCGCCTGAACATAGGCGGGAAAATCGTACATATTTAGACCATCGCCGCTTTTCTGTTGAAAAGTGGGATACGACGGCTTTTGTATTTGCCCAGTTCGTTTCCAGTTACTGAACTCATGACTAACTTAGCCATGGAAACATCCAGTGCATGTCCCGCCTTGGAAGCCAAATAATGTCCTATGATAGGTCTTCCTGCGATGGAAAGATCACCTACCAGGTCCAAAATTTTGTGTCGGACACATTCGTTCTCATATCGGAGGGATTCATTTAAGTATCCGTCCTGGGTAAGAACGATTGCGTTGTCCAAGGATCCTCCCATAGCAAGTCCTCTTGCTTGGAGTGCTTCTACATCTTTTAGGAATCCGAAGGTTCTAGCTGGTAAAATTTCGTTTTTGAGGATGTCTCGGTCCAGATCGATTGTGATATTCTGGCCTTTAAGAAGAGGGTGAGGGAAGTCGATTGTGTAGGTCACTTTCCAGGTTTCGCTTGGAAGGATCACAAGGTATTTGTCCCCATCTACCACCCACATCGGGTTTTTTACATAAATAGGTTCGATTCTTTCTTCGAATTCAGTGTAACCCGTGTTTTCGAAAGCTTCTAGGAATGGAAGGGAAGATCCGTCCATGATCGGAACTTCTACTGAGTCGATTTCCAGGATCATATCAGTAATTCCTAGAGAGAATACCGCTGCCATTAGGTGCTCAACGGTTTGGACTCTATGGAGTCCGTCTCCAAGTGTGGTAGCATTACTCGTATCTACTACGTTGCTTAGTTCTACAGGGATAGATGCTTTATCTTCTCCCTTTCTATATTCAAAAACTATACCTGTTCCAACAGGAGCAGGGTGCCCGACCAGATTTACTTCCTTACCGGAATGTAATCCAATCCCCTTAATTCTAACTGTTTCTTTAAGAGTTTTTCTATGTTCTGTGAAATTCATCATTTCCTACCCCGGAAACTTTCGGTTCCGGAATCCATTCGCTTTGCACCGGGTTCTTTCTAGATTGGACGTCTGTGAAATCCAATTAAAATTAACCCTTTAGGACTATAGAAGCAATATCCATGCCAGGTGCAGTGCAAAAAGATGATTTTAGACGGGCATTATAGCTCGGTACAGAGACAACTAGACATAATTTGAAAGAAATTTCTGTACTTCTGTCTCTTTTTTACAACAGTGTTGTTTTAGGGAGACAGAATCCAATTACCATGGTAACTCTTCCCCGTTTTGATGAAAGAATCTTCCGGACCTTTCCGGGGAGAGTTTTTCCACTAAATGGGCTAGTCCCTCGGCCGCCTCTCTAGGCGGAATTCCTTGTCTTCCTGTCATTTCGGTGGCTACCATTCCTGGGTGGAAAATACCTACAGAGATCTTTTTAGGTGCAAGATCGCGTGCAAGACTAACGGCACCTGCATTCAAGGCGGCTTTGGACATTCTATATCCATAATAAGCACCTGAAGTGTTGTCCGCGATGGATCCCATTCTGCTAGTGATAAAAATCAGTTTGGAATGAGGGCCAAGTTTAGGAAGAAGTAGACGACTTAATCGTATAGGTCCGATTGCATTTACCAGGATCTGGGTTTCTAATTCTGTAAAGTCCACGCTTTCCAAATTATCAGGGATCAGGATACCTGCGTTATTGATGAGAATGTCCAGCTTGACCCCGGTCAGAAAACCGGAGAGAGTTTCGAAACTTTGGCTTTGTGTAAGGTCCAAACCTTCAAAAATTTTTACACCCAGCCTGCGTAAAGGTTCCGAACTTTTTCTGCAAGCTGCATAAACAGTGTAACCTTTTTCCGAATATAAATTAGCGAGCTCTAGACCGATTCCTCGATTTGCACCTGTAATCAAAACTTGTTTCATTTGAAAGTTCTTCTTTATGGAATAGAATACATTAGAAAGACATATGGAATTACGGGAATCGATTGACGCATTGGAAAATATTTTCCAAACTTTCCTTTCGTATGCAATACCAGATTTCGCATAAACCTTCGTTCTCCTTATTGAAGCTCCGTTTGGATTCGGGTCAATCGATTAAATCCGAAGCAGGCGTCATGGTCTACATGAGTTCCGGAATGGGAGTGGAAACTAAAATGGGAAGCGGATTTTTCTCCGCACTCGCTCGTAAATTTTTCGGCGGAGAATCTTTTTTCTTCAACACGTATACTGCTCCTTCTTCCGGAGGAGAGATCGGCCTTGCTCCGGATCTTCCGGGAGATATCGTGGACTTGGATCTGGGAGGCAAAAGTATTTTTGTTCAATCCGGATCTTATCTTGCTTCAGATTCCGGGATCCAAGTGGTCTCTAAATTCGGAGGGATCCGTTCCTTATTAGGCGGAGAAGGTTTGTTCTTATTAGAAATTTCCGGAACAGGAAAACTATTCTTAAGTTCTTATGGCGCGATCGTTCCGATCCAGGTCCAAGGAAATTATACTGTGGATACTGGCCACATCGTCGCTTTTGAAAACTCTTTGCAGTTCAAAGTAGGAAAGGCAGGTGGAAATTGGAAATCCACTCTATTGGGCGGAGAAGGGCTCGTCGCAAATTTTTCTGGTCATGGAACTCTTTGGATCCAATCCAGAGTACCTTCCAGTTTTATCGGATGGCTGACGAAACTTCTTCCTTTATAAGGTTTTTAAATTAGGAATTTATAATGAATATCCAACTATTATATAAGCCCTCGTATTCTGTAGCGAAAGTGAATCTGAATTCGGGAGAATCCATCAAGGCGGAAGCAGGAGCTCTTATGAGTATGAGTTCCCATATCCAAATGCAAACGAGTAAGGCGCAGCAAGGAGGACTTTTCAAATCCTTAAAGGCGGCTTTTTTAGGCGGAGAATCCTTCTGGATGAACACATTCAGCGCTTCTCAACCTGGTGAAGTTTTACTTGCTCCTACATTGCCTGGTGATATAGAAAAACTAGATCTGAACGGGACTATTTTTATCCAATCCAGTTCCTTTCTCGCGTCACAACCGAATATAGACATAGATACCAAATTCCAAGGGCTTAAAGGTTTTTTCAGTGGAGAGTCTTTATTCTTCCTAAAACTCACAGGGAGTGGACCCGTTCTTATCTCCAGTTATGGAGGAATAGAATTACTCGATGTAGAAGGTGAGTTCATCGTAGACACAGGACATATCGTCGCATTCGAAGAAGGTTTGCAATACGAGATCACTAAATTCGGTGGATGGAAATCCTTCTTTTTGGGCGGGGAAGGTTTCGTGGCAAAGTTTAGAGGGAAAGGAAGGCTTTGGCTCCAATCCAGGAACGTGCCTAGTTTAGGCGCATGGTTCCGAGATAAATTACCTCCTAAAAAGGAATCATAAGAATATGAAATTTGAAATATTAGCTAAACCTGATTTTCCTCTTATTAAATTACAAATGAATTCTGGAGAATCGATCCGTGCCGAATCAGGTGCGATGGTCGCAATGTCTCCTGAGATCAAAATGGAGACAAAGGCACAGGGGGGCATCTTCGCCTCTGCAAAAAGAGCCTTATTCAGCGGAGAATCTTTCTTTCAGAATACGTTTACTGCAGAAGGTTCCGGAGAATTATTTTTAACTTCTGCCACACAAGGAGACCTAGAACATCGGACCCTACAAAATGAAGAATTGATCCTAAGTAGAGGGGCCTATGTTGCAGGAAGTACGGGACTCGTCATTGACAGTAAATGGGGAGGATTTAAGGGATTTTTCGCGGGAGAAGGTTTATTCTTCCTAAAAGTTTCCGGAGCAGGAGACCTTTTCTTTTCTAGTTTTGGAGCAATTCATACTGTGGATGTGGAAGGAATGTACATCGTAGACACGGGTCATATCGTAGGTTTTGAGCCAAGCCTAGAATATCATTTGGATAAGGTAGGCGGCTTAAAATCCCTCTTCTTATCAGGAGAAGGAATCGTCGCAAAATTTTCCGGTAAGGGCAAACTTTATCTGCAGACTAGAAACCAAAACTCTTTTGCTTCTTGGGCAAACGCCTGGAGAAGAGTGGAACGTTCTACCAGTGGAGGGGATTAAGCCCTTCCTGTATAACCGATCACATCCATAAAGGCGGAAACGGAGAATACCGCCTTTCCTGGTCCCGGTTCTCCATAACCTGGAGGCACTGGTAGATTATATTTTTCGAATGTAGACTTCCAGACTGTGAGTAATTCGCAGAAATATTCTAGAGGAGGACCTGCCTGAGTTCCTAAAGTTGTATAAGGTTCAGGGCACCATGCAGTGAATCTAGGCATGATCCCCTTGGACATGAAGAAGTCTAAACCTTCTCCGGTAGATTTGATCGCTTCTGCGACTGTAGCAAATCCCCAAGGTTGGGAAAGTTCTACTCCTCCCACAAAGTTCGGGATTACATAAGAAGGCCCAAAAATTTCTGCGGAGTCTACGATCCTTCTGATCCAAGTATCTCTACCGATATACGCTTCTTTTCCAGGACAAATTTTTCTGAATAGTTCCGGTTCCCATACCTCGTAGTTGGGATGATAAACTTGGATACCTGCGTCTTTGAATTTTTTGCAGTCATCATTTTCCCAGGCTTGGGAAACGATCTTGCCCATCCATCTTCCAGGGAATTTTTGCTCGATTGCTTGCGCGTATTCTAAATAAAAATCTATTTCATTTTTCTTTTTGAGAGAAGTGATTACGGATCCGCCTGTGATCGTATACACTTTTGCGATCTCGTCTTCTGCATCGATCCAAGACAGAACTTCTAAAATATCTTCGATGTCTTTAACGCCGGTATAAGGTCTGCCTGCATTCTTCTGTTGTCTATAATTATGATTGATATCGCAGTAAGCACATTCTTCGTCTTTACCGAAGTATTGGCAGTTACGAAATACGGTTAGATAGATCAGATATCCCCATTCAATAACCGGTGCGATCTCTCCCGGAATTTTTCCGGACTTCGTTTTATGTCTGTACCAAGCAGGTTTAGGTGGATACTCTAACTTTCCTAAAAATGTTTCGTTTAAATAAAGACCTGGTCTTCCTTCGTCTTTTTCTCCGGCAGGAATACGTTTCACTTTATAAGGTGAATCCGGATTATTACGGGTAGAAACTACGGTCGGTAATAAATTGAAATAACCGCCGGTGATTTTGATCTCTTCCGGAGCTTTAGAGTCGGTGCCTTCTTTCATATCTGCAAGTGGAATATGATCAAAGGAGAAGATGAAATAATCCTTTGTCTTATAATCTTCCCCTACTTGAAAAGATTCAGGAAGAAAATGGATCCCTTGCCTCAGAATATCCTGTTTCAGAATTGCTTCGAATGGGATCTGTTTATATTTTTTTTCCATTTCCTCCAATAAGGCTATGGAAGATTCGGGGCGAAGGGTGCTCGTGCTCATCTTAACTCCAGACTGGTTTGTGGGTGAGTTTTGGCATCTAGTTTTTGGCTTTTTCATCCTTGACTGAGCGATTTCAAACTGTATTTTTTTCTGCCAGAATGATACGATTTCGCAACAGGATCTTAACCTTCTTTCTATTTCTGGGACTCTTACTCTTTACGGGAGAGGGCACCTATCTTCTCGCCAAAACTAAAAAACAAAAACCTAAAACGGAAAGCAACGTAGAATACGTTTTCGGTTGGACTCAGGTTGCTTCCGGATTTAAAGAAATCACGGATATACAATTTCATCCGAGCCTACCGGGTGAGATGGTAGTTTTGGAGAAGAAGGGGAAAATCCTTCTCTGGAATTTTGCCAACAATCAATCCAAACTAATCGCTGATTTTACCGGGAGTGTGGAAACAAGGTCGGAAGAAGGTTTACTGGGTCTCGCATTTCACCCTAAGTTTTCGGAAAATAAACTCTTCTATATCAATGCAGTTTCTAAAGAATCCGGGAAGGACCAAACATTCATTTTAGAATTTCGTTGGGATGATTCGAAAGTAATACGTTGGCAAGATCGTAAAAGGATCTTACTTAGAGTGGATCAGCCTTATTCCAATCATAATGCAGGCCAACTCGGTTTTGGTCCGGATGGAAAATTATATATCGGTTTTGGGGATGGAGGAGCAGCTGCAGATCCTTATAAACATGGACAAAACACTTCTACTTATCTAGGAACTCTGATCCGAATAACGCCTAACCTGGATACGAATGCCCCTCCTTATAAAATCCCGGAAGACAATCCTTACAAAAACTCACCCGGATTTTTGCCTGAGATCTGGGCGTACGGATTCAGAAACCCTTGGAAATTCTCCTTCGATACTAAAACAGGAGATCTGTATCTTGCAGATGTAGGACAGGATGATTGGGAAGAAGTAGATCTGGTTCTAAAAGGTAAAAATTACGGCTGGAATATAAAGGAAGGATTCCACTGCTTTTTACCTAAGGCAAATTGCGAAAAACCGGGGTTAACTGACCCAATACTGGAATACGATCATGATTTGGGTCGTTCTATTACCGGTGGTTACGTGTACAGAGGTAAAAATCTTTCCAAATTCTATGGATGGTATATATTTGCGGACTTTATCTCAGGAAAGCTCCTAGGTTTTTCCACCGAAACAGAAGGTAAAAGGAAACTAACTATATTAGGGGATACTCATTTCTTAATCAGCACATTTGGCCAAGATTCCACAGGTGAGCTGTATTTTGGTGATTTTAGTTCAGGAAATATCTTCCAAATTGGAAAAAAAAATTGAAATAAATTGAAAATCCCAAATCCATAGATGTTAACCCAATATAGATCGGACTGCCTCCACCGCGGTTTCTGATTAATCTCGATCAAAGAAGGATAGGGGTATGAATAAGATCATTTCCGTTGCATCAGCCGTCCTAATGGTCGGTCTGTTGACATCCGGAGCTTGTAAAAAGCCTGCGGAGAACGCGGATTCCGCGAACGCAAAACAGAGCCAACCATCGGCAATCGTAGTATTTAGCGTTGGAGAAGCAAAAATCCAACACGCTGACTTAACTGAAGACAAAGCTAGTCTTGGAACTGTCCTGAAAGAAGGGGACAAGATTGAAACCAAGGCAAAAGCAAAAGTTGATATCCAATTCTCCGACGGATCGGCTGTTCGTTTAGCTGAAAAGTCAAGCTTGGAATTCTCTGCTCTAGCTTTGAATACCCAAGGAAACACTGACACTAGATTGTCCTTAGTTTCCGGAAAAGTTTTCGCTAAAGTAAATAAAGCAAGCAAAGACGATCAGTTCTCTGTAGTAACTCCGACCGCAATCGCGGGAGTTAGAGGAACTTCTTTCGTTGTGGATCGTACTAAAAACGACAGATCTGTCGTGAAAGTATTAGAAGGATCCGTTGCAGTATCTCCAAGAGTTCGCGCTCTGGAAGGTGCAACTGCTGAAGAAATTTCTGCGAATGCAGAATTGCAAAAGATCAAAGCTTCTTTAGACAAAGCTGAAGTTATCTTAGAAAAAGATGAATCTTCTATAGTAAAAGCTCCTGATAAAAAATTCGGTGAGAAAGAACTTACTAAGCTAGATGCTACTTTGGAGAAAGATATTCCTAAAGCGGTTACTAAACTAAGTGGCGCTGGGGTATCCAAAACCGAAGAAGAAGAGATCAGAACCATCGTTACTCTGGACAAAGAGACTACCGATAAATTAGCAAAACTAAATATCGATCCTAAGTCCGGTAAAGTTGACGAAGCTACAAACGCTGCTAACGAAGCTGAGAGAAAGAAAATCGAAGAAGAATTAGCTAAGCGTCAGGCTGATGAGCTGAAAAGATTCAAGAACGTTCTTGTTTCCGCTCCTAAAAACCTGAAAACCAATAAGGATCTTGTAAACTACTACGAAAAACTGGAAAAAATCGTATTGGCTGATGGCAAAACTACCATCATCGGAGCGATAGTAGACCAGCAAGGTAGTACAATGATCGTCCATACCGAAGACGGTATCAAGAAGATCAATCAGGATGATGTGAAAGAAGTTATCTACGACTTCCAAACTAAATCCGAAAACTAATCCACAGGCACAAGCTTAAAGGTGGAAAAATCCCGGGTTGCTCTAAAGGGCAGCTCGGGTTTTTCTATTTATGGGGTTTATGATGTGGATGAGTATCCAGGTAATGATCCCAAAGTTTTAGGATCATATTAGAAATTTCTTCTAGATCTAATATCAGAAGTTTATCTTTATAATTTACTAGTAATTTACTTTTACCGAATTTTTGGATCTCTCCCCATTCCACTCTGAAACCTGGGATTAAACTAATCGCATCAAAAAGAAGATCTTTGATCTCCATTTTAGAAACATGACCGTCTTGTTTGGAAAGATAAGATAGAATAGAATGAAAGATGATCTTTTTCATCTCTCCAGAATCCGGAATATCCGGAAATTTATCTTTGGCTCTTTTTAATTTTCGAACCACGGCACTTGCTCGTCCGCGTGATAAGAACTTCTGACCAAAGGTCCTGAGAATACTGTCCTGAATCCTAAGGCTTTTCCGAATTCTTTTAGATCCTTGAATACTTCAGGGCGAATATACTCGCTCACAGGAAGATGTGTAGGAGTTGGCTGCAAATATTGTCCTAAAGTGATCATCTGAACTCCTACGGATCTGAGATCTTTCAGAGTTTGGTGGACTTCTTCTAATGTTTCGCCAAGTCCAAGTATGAGTCCACTTTTAGTTAAAAGTCCTTTTTTAGATGCATGTTCCAGAACATCTAATGATCTTTCATATTTTTTAGCAGGAGCCACAGTGGGAAATAATCTCTCCACTGTTTCTAGGTTATGATTGAATATATCCGGTTTGGAAGAATAAACGATCTCTAAGTTTTCTTCTCTCATTTTGAAATCCGGAACTAAAATTTCAATTTTGCATTCAGGTAGTCTTTCTCGGATCAACTCTACCGTTTTTTTATAATGAGCCGCTCCTCCATCCGCTAGATCGTCTCTGTTTACTGAAGTGATTACCACATGGTTTAAGCCCAAAGCTTTTGCGGATTCTGCTACTCTTAAAGGTTCTTCCGGATTTAATGCGAGAGGTTTTCCAAAGGCGACATCACAGTAGGAACAACGTCTCGTGCAGATATCTCCTGCAAGCATATAAGTAGCGGTTTTTCTAGACCAACAATGGTTTAGGTTGGGGCAAGAAGCACTTTCGCAGACTGTATTGAGTTTTCCACCCTCGACAGAACTACGAACGAAATCTACCGGATTTTCCTTTTCACGGAAAGGAAGCCTGACCTTTAACCAATCCGGTTTTTCGGGAGCTGGTTGGTAAGCATTGGATCTGGGCTTCTTTTTAAGTGGATTCACCCTTAAAGCCTCTGCCCGAGTCTCCAAAGAGTCAAGTGTTTTGGGTAGCCGGAAATAGGTGGGTGTTCGATTCTGGAGGGATATCGGTATAGGACTGGGGAAAGTTTGAGCGAAAATATCGCGAAAGTGAAAAAAGGGGAAAAACCCCAAAAAGAGATCCGGATCAATCGGTTTCTCTCAGACTGCGGTCTTGGTTCGCGCAGAAAGGTCGAAGAATTGGTTCTTTCCGGAAAGGTAAGAGTCAATGGTGTGATTGAAAAGAATCTGAGCACCAAAATCAAAGTAGGTCTGGACTCCGTTCAGGTAGGAAATAAAAAATTAGAACCGCCTACAGAAGCCGTATTTTTGGCCTTAAACAAACCGAAAGGTTTTCTTTGCTCCCATAGCGATCGTTTTCATTCTAATACGGTTTTTGAGTTACTCCCTAAAAAGTACGGAAAACTTTTTATAGCAGGGAGACTAGACCTGGATTCCAGGGGACTTCTTCTTTTATCCGACCAAGGGAATTTAGTCCAAGAGATCACACATCCATCCGAAGGTTCCGAAAAAGAATACGAAGTAATCTTAGAAGAAGAATTGGATTCCAAGGAAGTGAAGGACAGATTCACGAAAGGGTTTATGGACGAGGGAGAATTTTTAAAAGCGGAGAAGGTTACATCCTTAGTAAAAGGAGAAGGATCTTCCAAGTTTAGAGTGATCTTAAAACAAGGAAGAAAACGTCAGATCCGTAGGATGTTCTCAATCCTTGGAGGAAGAGTGATCGACCTACAAAGAATCCGTATCGGAAAACTTTCTTTGGAAAAATTGAAAATCGGAGAAGGTAAGTTTGTCTTACTGGATCCTAAAGTTTGGAGACCATGAATTTTACCAGTTTAGAATTTTTATTTTTTTTCTGCCTAGTATTTCTGGTGTATTGGAATCTTCCTGATCGATGGAAGAAATTTTTTCTAATCCTAAGTTCAGGATTTTTCTACGCATTCGCTTCTTGGAAATTCCTGTTTCATTTGATCGCTGTCGTTTCGATCAATTGGTTTTTTATTCGATTCTTTTTGAATAAAAAATGGTTTTTGCCGGTTTCTATAGGATTCAATGTTCTTAATTTAGCTTTTTTTAAATATTTCTATTTTTTCGCGGATCTTCTCGGAATATTTTTAGGAATCCCCGAATTCCAAAATAAGATCAGCCTAGACGGCATTTTATCCAAATCACTGGAATGGGCCGGTTTTGAAGTAGTACTTCCGCTTACTATCAGCTATTATACTTTTCAGTTAATTTCTCTACTTGTGGATAAGAAGAAGGGATTGATACAAGAGGATCTAGGTTTTTTAAAGATTGCTTCTTATATTTTTCTTTTTCCGGTAATGATTGCAGGGCCTATCCTAAGATATTCCGACGTTTCTACTCAATTCGATTCTCCTAAAATGGAAAAGGAAGATATGGTTGATGGGTTATGGTTGGTAGTAGTCGGTCTGTTTAAAAAATCCGTAGTTACCGCTTTAATGTCCGGATCCATTTTTCAGGTTTTTGCGGAAACTTCTTCTTTTTCCGGACAAGCGCTACTCAGTACGATTTATTTTTTCGCGATCTATCTTTATTTGGATTTTTCCGGACTTACCGATCTTGCAAGAGGAATGGGAAAACTTTTAGGTTTTACTTTACCTCAAAACTTCAAGGCTCCGTTTTTCTTTAACGGTTTCGGGGATTTCTGGAGAAGATGGCATTTGACCTTCTCCTTTTGGATCCGAGATTATTTGTATATTCCGCTTGGTGGTTCAAGAAGTGGGACATTGCGTACCTGTTTCAATTATTTGGTCGCGTTCGGATTAGGTGGTCTTTGGCATGGGGCTAATTTAAATTATCTGACCTGGGGAGCTTTGACCGGGCTTTATCTTTCCGCCGAAAGAGCATTTAAGGATTGGAATATAAAATTGATACCAGAAATACCGTATGTAAAGAGAACGATCACTTATCTATTCGTTCTGCATATATATATAGTATCTTGGATCCTATTTTTCACTCCGGATTTCAGCTCCGCAGTCGCTGCTGTACATAGAATTCTCGTTTGGGCCCCTGGAGTAAATTTCCCGAATATGGAACCTTGTATTTTTGCACTCTTTGTGGCTTTATTTTTCCATTGTGTGGAGGAATGGCCTGAAAGATTTAAAGTGGATTTGCGATGGAAAACGATACTTCTTCCTATCGTTTGGATCCTAGTTCTCCTAGCTTTACCTACGGGTAATGCGGATTTCTTTTACGGGCAGTTTTAATAAGATCATGAAAAAGAAATTTATCTATATCCCTTTAATTTTTATCGTTTTCCTGTTCTTTGCGGATAAAATTTTTCTCTTGGATTTTTTCAAAACATCCTTTTACCAAGAAGGGAATCCTGTCTATTACACTCATCGAAATCATCTTTTCGAAAAATTAAAGAACGATCCTTCTTTAAAAGAGAAAAATCTAACCTTGGCCTTCGGAGATTCGAGAGCTTATCCTTATAGTATAAAAACTCTTCCCGAGAATATACAAAAGGATTGGACCGTTTATAATTTTTCCGGCCCACAAGCGGTACCAGCTTACGGTTTCTATTGGTTTCGTAAGATTATCCAATCCGGGATTAAACCTAAGGCAGTCTTTTATGTTGTTAGTCCCGAAGGTTTCGTAGACGATTCGAGAGGACTTTTATACGAACCGTTCTTAAGGATAGGAGCTGACGAGGAGTTTAGACAAACATATTGGGATCATTTTTCCGATTCCGATAAATTAGAGATCCTTAAAGAAAATTTCTTTTCTATCAGAAAGATCCGACCTGGATTCAAACTTTTTTGGTCCAGACTGACAGGTGGAAAACTAAAACAGTATAGAGCCGACCAAAATCATGAAAATTTAATTTTGGAATTGGGGAACGGGGAACAACTCGGATATGCAAGTGTCAGTAATAATCCTAAAAAACTGGCAAAGGATGCACTTAGATTAAAGAGTATTTATCTCTCAGGATTTACCTTAGGAGAAAACGAATTTTATTTCGTTGAAGAATTTTTAAAATTAGCGAAAGAAGAAGGGGTCAAAACCTATCTAATCTGGCCTAAAGTATATCCGGGATATAGGGCCGGGTATTACGAATTAGGACTCGAAAAATCCTGGTGGCCAAGAATACAAAAGCTTGCCGAAGCATACGGTGCTTCTGCAGCGGACATGAATACTTTAAGTTCTTGTGATTTATATTATGACGGTTCTCACCAAAGTGTACTTTGTATATTAGAACAGTCTGAAATTCTGATGAATGATTTTACAGGGAAGAAAAAACTTCCCTGAGAAATCACGCAGCAAATCACCACTTCAGTTTCTTAGCGTCTTCTAAGAATTTTTCCAAACCGATATCAGTTAACGGATGTTTGAATAACTGCTGATAAGCGGAAATCGGCATAGTCGCGCAATCAGCTCCACGAAGAGCGGACTCTTTCAAATGGATTGGTCCTCTAATGGAAGCAGCTAAAATTTTAGTTTCGTAACCGTAGTTATCATAAATCTCTCTGATCTCGGAGATAAGTTCCATTCCATCCCAAGATGTATCGTCTACGCGACCGATAAATGGAGAAATATAAGTTGCTCCCGCTTTTGCTGCGAGAAGTGCTTGAGGTGCGGAAAAACAAAGAGTTACGTTTGTAGGAATTCCTTTCTCAGTCAGTTTTACTACAGTTTTTAATCCTTCCGGAATTAAAGGAACTTTGATGACCACGTTTGGAGCGATCTTTACTAATTCGTCTGCTTCTTTTAACATGTCCTCATGTTTGGTTGCGAGTACTTCCGCACTTACAGGACCAGGTACGATCGCACAGATCTCTTTGATCACTTCTTTAAAGCTACGACCTGACTTAGCGATCAGTGATGGGTTTGTAGTAACTCCGTCCAAAAGACCGTAGGACGCGATCTCTTTGATCTCGTCCACATTGGCTGTATCTAAATATAATTCCACGTAAATGCTCCGAAAGATTTTGAATCTCTCTGGATAGTGGCGGCCTTAGGTGCCTTCGGTCAAGGATTTCTTACGGGATCAGATCTCTTAAAGTTTTGATTTCTTCCGCAGAGAAGAACTCTTTGTATTCTTTTTCGATCTGTGCCTTTACCTTGGAGCTGAAATAATCCACTCTTCTGGTAAAAGGTTGTTTTTTATAAGCTTCCTTCCACTGGACAATAAATCCACCTGCGGGAGGTGCCTGTCTTTCGTCGGTTAATTCCCAAATTACAGCCCCACCGATTTTTTTATCATCGAAGGTCTCTTTTTTGGGTTTTCCGTATTTATTCTCCAGCTTGGACTGAACCTCTTTGCCTGGAAGATAACGGAAAGAAACTCCAACAGAGAATAATTTACCTGGTTCCAGATGTTCGTCTTCGTCGGGAGAAGTTTCTTTTTCAGGGCGAGGTTGGTTCTTGTCTTTTGGACGGGAATCAAGCACCAATTTAGGAGTGGAATAAAAACGGTATAGATAGAAGATCCCATTTCTTCTTACAAGTAGGGACTTCTCCTTATCTTCATGAACTACTTCTATTTTTTCGTCACTTTGAGGATTGGCTGCTAAGGATAAAAACTTGTCTCTGACTTGCCCATAAGATGCTTCCCAGGAGACTTCTGCAAATCCGTCTAAGGTCGGCTTGGAGCCGTTATTTCTGGAATTATCTCCCGGAAATTGTGAGAATACTGAACTCCAAGGCAGGAGTAAGGAGAATAAGAACAGGTAGATGGATTGCCCTTTCATTCTTTAACTATCGGCAGAAAACCAAACAAGAATTAGGAATCTTCCCCCAAATCCTCTATATCTTCTTCCTCTCTATCTACACGAATTCCGCCGAATTTCACCTTTCCGTTCCATCTTAAGATAAGAAGGACCAGTAAGATCAGTACATTCGGAAGAACGAATAAAAAGGAAATCTCATGATAGAGGCCGTAAACCGCCAGATTGGAGGCGATCACTGAGATAAATATCCCGGAAAGTAGGGGGATCTCTTGGTTCAGTAGTCTTGCTAGAAAGGATCCGCTGTTTCTAGAAATCCTGGCAGCTCTTAAAACTTCGGAAGAAATAAAAGAGTAGAATGCGAGGACTAATACAGGCATTAAAAAGGACAGAAAGAAATAATTTCCAAAAGAATCCGTATAATGAGGAGAGCCGATAAGCCCTCCAGTAAGAGTCCAGACATATGCGAAGAAAGCGGAAAGTCCGAATGCAAGAAGTCCATATTGAAGACTTCCCGCAGATTCAAAAATGGAAACGATCTTAGAAGGAATAATTCTCGCCCAATCAGTAAGTTCCTGTTTTTCGAAAGTATCTTTCCCGCTCAGGTAGATAAGTCCGAAATAATAGTCTCCTAAGGAAACAATTACTAACGTGATAACTAAATAGATCAGGTAGAGAAAGAATTCCATGTTAATGCCTAAAATGCCTCATGCCGGTGAACACCATGATCAACCCATGCTCGTCGGCCGCCTTGATCACTTCTTCGTCCCGGATAGAACCTCCGGGTTGGATGATTGCTTTTGCTCCTACTTTTGCGATCGCATCTATTCCATCTCTGAAAGGGAAGAATGCATCACTCGCTACATAAGAACCTACAACTGAAAGTCCTACGTTTAGAGCCTTGGTTGCACCCAGTTGAACCGAATCCACTCTGGACATTTGCCCTGCGCCAATTCCTAAGGTTGCGTTCTCTTCCGTATAAACGATCGCGTTTGACTTGATAAATTTTACGGTAGACCAAGCGAACATCAAACCTCTGATATCTTCTTCGGTAGGTTGTTTTTTAGAAACGATCTTCAGATCTTTTTCCGTAATGGTTGCATAGTCTCTATCTTGTAGAAGAATTCCATGATGGATCGGTCGGAGATCCATTTCATCCAATGCTTCTTGGAAATCTGCGATCTCAATCAAACGAACATTCGGCTTTTTAGAGAAATATTCCAAAGCAGCAGGTTCGAATTTCTGAGCGATCACACCTTCTACAAATGTCTCTCCGATAAGAACCGCCAATTCTCCGGTGACCGTTCCTTTGATCCCTATAATCCCGCCGAATGCGGAAATAGGATCAGTTCTTTTGGCTAGACGGAAAGCTTCTAGTGTATCATCCGCGTAAGCGATCCCGCAAGGATTCAAATGTTTGATGATACATACGGTATTGTCAGGAAGAAGTGCGGAGATATGGAATGCCGCATCAAAATCCAACATATTATTAAAAGATAATTCTTTTCCTTGGAGTGGAGAAAATTCGCTTTTGGTAAACAAAGGTTCGTAGAATGCGGCCCCCTGGTGAGGGTTTTCTCCGTATCTGAGTTTTTGTTTTTTGGTAAAGGAAAGATTCAGGATGTCCGGGAACTTCTCTCCGGCAAGCTTATTGAACCAAGAAGAGATTGCGGTATCATACATTGCAGTATGAGAGAATGCTTTTCTCATTAAAAGGAAAGAAGTGTCCGCATCCACGGAACCATCGTTTACCTTCATGGATTCTTCGACAGTTTTATAATCGTTCGGATCCGTAACCACTACCGTATGTCTGTAATTTTTACTAGCGGAACGGATCATAGAAGGTCCGCCGATATCGATATTTTCGATTGCTTCGTCCAGATGAACCCCAGGTTTGGAAACAGTCTGCACGAACGGATATAAGTTCACAACTACCAGATCGATTTTAGGAATTTTTAATTCTTCCATCTTCTGTCTGTGTTCCGGTTTGGAGGTCACACCCAAGAGTCCTCCATGGACCTTAGGGTGGAGAGTTTTTACTCTTCCATCCAAAATTTCTGGAAACCCTGTATAATCGTCTATTGCGATTGCTTTGATTCCGTTTTCGGTAAGTGTTTTGAGGGTTCCACCAGTGGAAATGATTTCCACTCCTTTAGATTCCAGGTACTTAGCGAATCCGATAAGTCCTGTTTTGTCGCTAACTGAAATAAGGGCGCGAGTGATTTTGATCATGCTAGAGGATTGAGACCTTCCTGTCTTTAATGAGGAGCCGATCTTCGCAGAAGTGTTTAACCGCGAGGGGCAGGATTTTATGTTCCTCTTTGAGAATGGCAAGAGTCAATTCTCTTTCGGTCATTCCTTCCTCGATTTTAACAACTCCCTGCAAAATGATAGGACCTGAATCCACACCCTCGTCCACAAAATGAGCGGTGCAACCCGCGAACTTCACTCCATAATCGAATGCCTGTTTTTGAGCATGCAAACCGGTAAAGGAAGGAAGCAGAGAAGGATGTATATTGATAATCCTATTACGAAAGGCTCGGATGATTTCCGGCTTAAGGATTCTCATATACCCGCAGGCCACGATCA
The DNA here is from genome assembly GCF_004769405.1 of Leptospira selangorensis. Lineage (NCBI taxonomy): Bacteria > Pseudomonadati > Spirochaetota > Leptospiria > Leptospirales > Leptospiraceae > Leptospira > Leptospira selangorensis. Next base: position 29,102 of record NZ_RQES01000027.1, on the reverse strand, counting down.
GATCCGGAGAGATCTCTTCCAGGGTGCGGAGAAGGTCCAGATGGTATTCTTCTTTTTTGGAATAAGATTTGAAGTCTAAAATTTTGGCCGGGACATTATGGCGGGCAGCGATCTGGATAGAAGGGGCCTCAGGGTTATCAGTGACTAAAAAAGCCGGATTTCCGGGGATTTTTCCCTTTTGGATTACCTGAAGGACAGCTTCTAGGTTGCTCCCCCGCCCGGAGGCCAAAAAGACAAGCTTTTTTCTGGGTTTGGGAATCAGGCTTGCCAAGAATTTTCGCATCCGATACGCTAAGAATTACCAGTCCACGTTAAGGCGGTCCGGAATTTTGTCGAAAAGTATTTCAGGAGAGACACATGTCACTTGCTAGAAAATCGACGGCGTCCGTCGAACAGTATAAATCCAATGAAATTTCTACTGTGAGTCAGGGCCGGCTTATCGTGATGTTATATGAAGGAGCAATTCGCTTCCTGAACGTTGCCATCGAGAATAATACACCCCGCAAGTACGACGTGGTGAATAATAATATCCTAAAAGCCCAAGAGATAGTGACTGAGCTAATGCTTGCCCTCAATATGGAAAACGGGGGAGAGGTTGCAAACAACCTTCTTGGCATTTACGTTTATATTAAAAAGCGCTTATTAGAAGCCAATATGAAGAAGGACAGCGAGATCCTTTCCGAAATCATCAAATATCTGGAAGACCTAAAACTTGCTTGGGAAGAAATTGAGAAGAAGGAAAAAACTTCTTCCGTGGTCCCTATGCCTTCCGCCGGTTCTAGAGGAACTGGACTTTCCCTCCAAGGTTAAAATTCAATGGCGGGAAGGGTTTCTAAAAGTCTAAATTCTATGGAAGAAAAACTTTCCTCCTATTATGAGGAAAAAATTTCCTTTTTGGATAAACTGATCCAACTTCAAAAACGCCAATTAGAAATTCTTGGTTTCGGAGACGGAGAAGGCACTGCCAAATTGGAAATCCAAAATTCGGACCTTGTCGAAAAGATGAAACGACTGGACCGCAAGATAGAACAATTAGAAGAATCTTCTCCGCAAACCTTAGAAATTATTCGACTCTCTGATACAATCTTCCAAAAATTGGAGGAGTCCAGGGATTTGAATTCCCAAGTAGGGGAAAAGATGGAGATCATTTTGCAGGAATATCGCAAAGAGTTAAACTTGGTTCAATCCAAGATCCAACTCAAAAAATTCCTAGCTCATAGGAAATTAGGTTGGAAGACGGGGACCTGCTAAGCCGTGCCCTGGACTTTTACGGACTCCCCAAAAAATTCGACGCAAATCTAGTCCGGAGCAGATTCCGGGAACTCTCTCGTAAATATCATCCGGATTCAGGCGAATACGAAACGGATATTTTATTCAAGGAATTGGTCCAACTGAGGGATGTTTTACTTTCTTCCCTACAAAATGACCCTTTTGTAATTTTAGAAAATTCTAAAGAAGATCCGGAAGGATTTCAGTTTTATAAACTAGCCAAACAAAAAGCCGCGCAAGCGATCGAAAAATATTTTCAGTTCACCGATGGAAATCCGGTATATCTCAAAAAGGAAGACAATCCTGCGCTTCTACGTTTAAGAGAGGAATTAGAAACGGCTAAAAATGAATTAGAAGGGTTCTTGGAAAAGTTTCCCAAAAGTATCTGGAAAGAAGATACCGAAACTACTCTTAAAAAGATAAACGTCTGGTTTAAAGATTAAGGAACTTGTAATGTATTCGAAGGCATGGAGAATACATAAATATCTTTTGTTCCACTATTTAAATCCAAAGAGATCACAGAGGATCTAAGAGTTAAGTAATCTCCCGAATTTAAAGTAGCCACAATCTTACATACTCTGTTTGTATTTTCTCCTGCTCCGGGAACTGCAAGTGGACCTGCAGTCGGATTTACTTCTATAGAATATTCTTTTGGTTGGTTTGGAAGTAAGTTCAAAGGAAGTTGGCATGCTTTTCCGGAAGAAAAATCGGCAGGGTTCCTAGATGCGTCCGAAGTACTTCCAGTATATAAAGTATAACCGCTAAAAAATGCTTCCGGATTTCCGGCTCTCAGTCTGAGTTCATATACTCCGGTACCGATCAAAGTAATTCCTACCAAGGTAGGTGGAGTGGTTACAATCCGATTCGTGGAATAATTATAACAAGAGAATAAGGAAAAGATGAATAGTAAGGTAGAGAAGAATCTGCTCATTCTTCTGGATAAAAAAAGATTCATTTAGCTGCGTATATAGTCCGCCCAGCCGAATTTTTCGACCAATTGGGTGGATACTGAAAATTGTGGAAAACGTCTCTTGTTTGTCGACCGATTTTCAGGTACTTCCCACTTGAGTTCTTGCAGAAGTTTGTTTCCTTTTTTGCTATTGCAGTCCCTGCAGGCAGTGACCAGATTTTCCCAGGTATGATAGTCCTTTGGTTTTTTTTCCCGAGGGATCTCTTCCCAACGACTTTTAGGGATTACATGATCTAAGGTAAGTTTGGAAGAAGGCAGTTTACGTTTGCAATACACACATTCGTGATCATCCCTCAAGAATATATTTTCTCTAGAGAGTTTATGCTTACGTTTAGGGACCTTATAATAGTCTGTAAGTAGGATGATCCTAGGAGTTGTGAATTTAAGTTTTTCAGACCTGATAAATAGGCCTTTTTCGTCTCGAATGAGTTCTGCTTTTCTGAGAATTAGAAGGATTACGGCGTCTTTAACGGTTCGGATCGCAACCGGGACATAGGTCGCGTTCAGCACCAACACAGGTTGGGTTAGAACATCCATATCTAACCAAACTGTATAGATTCACAAAATTATGTCGAGTAAAAGTATTATTTCCCGGAACGTTTCTTTTTGATCGTGAAATATAGAATGAGGCCTAATACAAGAATTCCTAATAATGCAAAGATTGTAATTTGTCCTTGGTGGACCAAGCTGCTAAGCTGGTCCAAATTTTTTGCACCATAATGGCCTAGATAAACCCAGATCGGAACCGAAATCGCAGCGGCGAACATATCCAAAAACAAAAACCGAAAGAAGGAGATACGATCTGAGGTTCCAGCCGTTAGATAGATTGGCATCCTAAGCCCAGGCATGAACCTAGCCATAAAAACGACCCAATTTCCGTATTGGGAAAACTTCTCCTGAACTTTGGAAAATCTTTCCGGGGTTAAAAATTTGGCGATAAAAGGAATTTGTAGTACCTTCTCACCAAAAACTCTTCCGAGTAAAAATACAGAACCGTCTCCTACAAGAACTCCGGCCATACCTACACCGAACATTACATGTTCGTTAGCGTATCCTAAACCAGCTAGAACTCCGCCGGAAACCAGGGAGATATCCTCCGGAATCGGAAGACCGAAACCACAAAGAATAAGAGTGGAGAAAACCGCTAAGTAAGCGAACTCATTCCCAAAGCGGGAAAAAAAATTGACTAAATCCGGGATATTAACTAGATCCATGAATGCTTCTATTTGTTCCGACTAGAATTGCACCAGTGAAACTTTTCCTAAACAAATTGGAATCGAAAAACTAGATTTGTTTGACTTGCTTTTGGTCTTTTTAGGTTCCAAATTGGTTTCAGGTGCAAAAAAACAGAAACCAGATTATCCAAGCCGAAAATTCTCTACTAGCAGGGTATGCAGTTTTGCAGGACGAAACTGGCGGAAGAGAATACAAGGAAGAAGAACACCCGTACCGTATCCCTTTCCAGAGAGATAGAGATAGGGTAGTTCATTCAAGTGCATTCAAAAGATTACAATATAAGACCCAAGTATTCGTTTATTCGGTAGGGGAGAATTATCGTAATCGACTCACTCACACTCTAGAAGTTGCAGGGATTTCTAGAACGATCGCCTCAGCATTAGGGCTCAACTCTTTACTTGCAGAAACGATTGCACTCGCTCATGATCTAGGGCATACACCTTTCGGACATGCAGGCCAGGATATGCTTTCCGACCTAATGGGAGAATTCGGCGGGTTCGAACATAATAAACAATCGGTTCGAATTGTTACTATATTAGAGACACGTTATCCGGAATTCCCTGGACTCAATCTTTCCAAAGAGACCTTAAAAGGAATGATGAAACATGGGGCGGAATATGACGGCTCTATGTTGGGAAAAGAAAGAAAAAACGAAGGTCCAAGTTTAGAAGCACAATGCGCAGATGTAGCGGACGAGATCGCATACACAAGCCATGATATCGATGACGGTTTGGAAATGGGTTATCTAAAAGCGGAAGATCTGGATTCTCTTTCTCTCTGGGCAGAAACTTCTGAAATGGTAAAAGGTAAGTTCCCTAAACTAGATGGGAAAGTTTTTGTTCGTACAATCATTCGGGAACTAACGAATAGTATGGTCTCTAATATGATCTCGACAATTGAATCCAGGATATCTGATTGGAAAATTTCAAATCGTTCTGATCTGAACCTTGCCTACCAAGAAGGAAAAAGGATCGCGACCTATGAACCATCTTATGGAGAAAAGGTCAGGGAATTAAAATCTTTTCTGTACAAAACGTTGTATAGACATCCTTCCGTTGTAGTCACAAGCGATAAAGGAAGAGATATGATAGAAACATTATTCTTTCATTTTAGAAAGCAGCCTGATTCTATTCCGGAAACCTATAAGAGAAGGATCCAAAAAGAAGGTCTGGAAAGATGTGTATGCGACTACGTGGCCGGAATGACCGACAGATACGCAGAAGAAATGGCATCCAGTCTAGGAAAATAATCTTCAGTCTGCAGATTATTAGCGAATAGAAAGAATTGTTTCTTCTAGAACAACCAAAAGAGAATCCACTTCTTCTTCCGTAGTATATAGACCGGTAGAGATACGGATCGCTCTCAAAGCTTCTTCATTAGAATAGCCCATTGCTAATAAGGAAGGAGCCGCTTCTCTTGATCTAGATTTACAAGAAGATCCTGTAGAAACTGCAAATCCTTTCTCTTCCATTCCCATCATAAAAAAGTCAAGATCGTCCAAGGGAAGTAGTGCAAATGTTGTGGAAAATAGTCTTGGAGAATTTTCCGCGACAATCTCTGCACCTAAACTTTTGAGTTTGGATTCTATCTTATTTCTGTAATATTCCAATCTTTTGTTTTTATTCTCCATTTCGGCGAATTGTATTTTTGTCGCTTCTGCCAAAGCTAAAATAGAAGGAGAATTTTCCGTACCCGCTCTATGTCCATTCTCCTGATTTCCTCCTTGGAAGACTCCGCCTTCCGGTAGAAATTTTGGATCGAACCATAAAACGGAAGATCCTAATCCACCGCCGATTTTATGTCCGGAGAATGTAAATCCGTTCAAAACCGAAAAAGGAACCAGAATTTTAGAGAATGATTGGATCAGATCGGAATAAAATGGCATTCCATATTTTGTGGAAATTTCCGCTAATTCTTGGATCGGTTGGATCACTCCTGTTTCATTGCCTGCATGCAGAACAAATACAGGTCCCGGCTCATTCTTCAGATTGGATTCTAATTCCGAAATCGAGACAAGTCCTGATTTATCGGTGTTTAAAACTTTATAAGGAATTCCTAAACTTCTAAAAGAAGAATACATGGCGGCATGTTCAAAAGGAGATAAATAGGCTATAGTTTTAACAAATTGTTTTGCAAAGTATATAAGGGAATAATCCGCTTCCGTTCCGGAAGATGTAAATACGAACCCTTTAGGATCTTTTCCTGTAAGTTTAGCTAATACTTTTCTAGCTTCTTCAATTTTGCCTTGTCTTGCTAAAGAAAATCGAGTAGGCCCGGAAGGATTAAAAAAATCTTCCTCATATTCTTCTAAGATCTTAGTTAATAAACCTGGAATAGGAGGATGGGTCGCATTATAATCGAAGTATTTAATTCTTTTCATCGAAAATATCGTCTGCTTCTTCGTATCTTCCTTTTCGACGGAGTGTATACTGCAATAGTTTCTTTTTATCTTCGATCAGATCTTCATAGCCGGACTTATCATTGCGATAATTTGGATCAACCGTATAGACTTCGGTATCCAAGGCATCCAATTCTTTGAGTGCTTGGTCAAAATCGGATTCGTGCAATAGACATCTGACTCTCATTAATTTTGCTTGGAATCTGGTCCCTAAATCTGTAGAAGAGGATCGATAAACCGCTTCGAACATATCCTTTGCTTTTTTTCTATAATTAGAATCTCTTTCTCCTAATTTATAGAATAGTTGAGCATTTCGGTTCAAGTTGGAATAAAATACTTTTGCGCCTTCCGTATCGGAAACTTCACATGGTATTGCAGCGATTGCACTTGCTCCCCAATATTTTGCTTCTGCAGGAATGGTTCTTTTAGAACAGGAAAAATACAAAACTCTTGTGAATAAGGAAACCGATTCTTCCGGAGAAAGAGAAGGATGGGATTCATCCGTTCTTAATCTCAGCAATTCCAATGTTTTTAATAGAAGTGTTTTATACTTATTTGCTGTTAATGTAGTAGTATCCGGATAATCTTCTGAGAATACAATTGGGTCTGATTGGGATTCTGTGATCTTTTTCCAGATCCGGATCTCTTTTGGAAGATCTTCAGTTATATTCACATCTTCTTCTTTATTGCAGCTAAAACTGAAAAAATTCAGGATTTTTTTCCACCAAGGAATGGATGGAGGTTTTACTTCTTTTAGTTTTTCAAATACTAGTTCTTCTATTCTTTGGATGGCTTGGAAATGTGCCAGTATTGCTTCTTCCGGGCGGCAAGAAGCGAAAGAAGAAATTCTGATCTTCTCCAAAAGACTTTTACCTGCGATTTCCGGTTTATCTTTTCCAAGAGTTGCCTGGATTGGAGGAGAATTATAGCCGTCAAAAGGGTTATAGTTTAAGGCTCTTTTATAATAATCTAAAGCTTCTAAAGGGATTTGGTAGAATTCTTTCCAGTATTCGAAAGGATCCACAGGTTTTTCTCCCGTGGAAAATTTGGTCTCGCTTGGATTTGCAAGCCTTTCAATGGTCCAACCTTGGTGCTTCGCTTCCATCCAGCTTGGTACCCTGAAAATATCTCCAGTACCTTCTTTTCCTATTCTAAAGGCACGGACACAGGCTCTGGATAATTGATCGGTCCTCAGGTAATGTTCAATCTGTCTGTATTCTACTTTTTCGGATAATAGATCGTCTCCCTTGGACTGCAATTTTGCGGAAAGGGAAGGATTTAAGACAGGAGGTTCCAACCAAAGTGCGAAGGAACGTAAAATCTGGAATCTCCTGGGATAGATATAGATCGCTGCCAGGGTCCAAATCAACAAAAGTGTTAAGAATAACTTTTTCTTTTCTTTTAGAATGCTGAACAATTTCTTTCCTTAAGTTCCGGAAAATTCGTTAGACGAATAGAGTCCCTCGCTTGAGAGTAGAGAGAGTGAAGATTTCGCTTTTTTCGATTCCAAACCCTATACAAGTCCGGGGATTATGAAACACGCAAGCATTATTCCGATCCTTCTGGTATCCGTGCTGGATGCAGGCAGTTTATTTGCTTCTCCCCAAAATACTGACTCCGTTTTTGTATGTAGGGATGTTGATTCTTCCGGAAGGGCTAAATCCGTTTGGCCGGCCTATTATTATTCTCTCGGTTTAGAGAATTTGAATAAGGCCAGAAACTCTGAAGGAAGAGAAAGAACGGAAGAAATCATAGAAGCAGTCCGAAATTTCCAAGATTATATTCGATGTTCTGAATCTGTAGGAGTTCCTGTTTCCGCAGTATTCCGTTGGAATAAGGCACTCGCACATTATTACTTGGGCCAATGGAAAGACGCGGTTTCCGAACTAGACTTGGCTGAAAAGTCAGATCCTAATTTTAGGGAATCCTATATTTTAAAAGGAACTATTCTTTTAAACAGCGGAGAATATGAAAAGGCCGCTACTTATTTAGAATCTCATCTGAGTAAGTTTTCAGAAGATCCTGATTTTTATTATTTATTAAGTTCAGCAGAGCTTGCTCTGAAAAATGATGCAAAATCTGTTTTGTATTTAAGTTCTCTTCGTGATCTGATCAAACAAAAAGATTCCAATCCGAAATATCCTGAATTCGTATATTTATCTTTGGGAAAAACATACTTTGCCTTAGGCCAAAATACGAAGGCGCTCTTTTATATTTCAGGTTATCTGGAGATGAGGCCTGAAAATTGGGAGATCCGATTTCTTCTCGCAAAAATTTTAGACCAGTTAGGAAAGTTTTCCCAGGCCAAAAAACAATTACAAAGAATTCTACAAGAGATCCAGGGAAATTCCTCGGTGGAATTGATGCTCGGAGAGATGTATTTTATAGAAAGTAGATCTATGGCGGCAGGTTATTTTGAGGATCTAAAGAAAAAAGGAAAACTGAATAAGGACGGGGTCCTATTCGGGCTTTATTCCGTACTGAATTCCAAATACTCTGATGCAAGAAGGATACTTTTCCCATTAAAAGAAAGATTTCCGAAAAGGTTGTCTATTCGACTCGGGGTTTTGGAGATCCAAAAAAGAGATCCAAATATTAATAAAAAAGAATATATCCGTGAATTGGTAGAAGTAGCTTCGATCGCACTGCAATCCCAATTAACCACACTCGCGGAAACATTACTTCTGGAATCTATCAAGATTACGGAAGAGGAAAAATTAGATCCAAGAATTCTCGCAGAACAATATGACTTTTTAGCCGGAGTCTACGAACAATCCGGTTCTGTATTTAGATCCATCATTTCCGTTCGTAAAGCGATCCAATTTACATCTTCTCCAGAAGATTCCAAAAAGTATGAATTACATCTTGCATTCTTGCTCAGAGGAAATCCTCCGGGAAAGGTCCAGGAATCGGAAGAGATCATCCAAAATATTCTTAAAAATGACCCGAATAATCATTATGCGTATTATCTTTTAGGAATTGTTCTATTCCAATCCGAAAAGTTGGAACAAAGTAGAGGTGCATTCGAACAAGCAATTCGATTGGAACCAAAATCTTCCGTGTATCATTTTTACAGGGCTTCTACTTTAGAAAAATTAGGAAGGCTTCCTGAAATGGAAGCGGATCTTCGTAAGTCTATGGAACTAGATCCTGAAAATCCGATCGCTTATAATTATTTAGGTTATCATTATTCCGAAAAAGGAATCCGTCTGGATGAGGCACTCGATCTTATCCGAAAAGCAGTAGAACTTGCTCCTGATAATGAAGCCTACCAAGATAGTTTGGGTTGGATCTATTATAAAAAGGGTAGAGTAGATGAGGCTTTATTACATTTGAATCTTGCCTTCCAAATTTTGCAGGATAAAAACGAATACGATCCTACAATTTGTGAACATTTAGGTGATGTTCATCATGAAAGAAGAGAATTTGCGGATGCCAGAAGATTCTGGGAAAAATCAGAAACTCTTTTCCAAAAGAAGGAAGACAAAGTTCGAATTCGAGAAAAATTGGAGAGGTTAAGAACGAATCCGGTCTCAAATAAATCTTAAGACCGGGAGGACTTGTTTTGAGAACAAACCATTTCACTCGAATTTTTAGATTCGGATCATTATTCTGTTTTATTCTATTATTTCAATTTTGTGTGACCACTGATATTGAAGAGATCAATTTCCGACAAAAAGGGAAAATCAAATTTTGGAGCGCTAAATCCAAGGAAGGGTCCAAATACTTAGATAACCTTCGTAAATTAGAAGAATCGAATACTTCTTATTCAGGAGAATTTGATATACGTATCCAGAATTTTTTCCCTAAGAAGGATGTATTCTCTTTATCCGGGAAGATCTTCTATGATAAGCCGACAGGCAAAATGCAAATTGAACTAACCGACAAACTTTTCGGGATCAGTGTTTCTAAAGTGTTTAGCGATGGCCAAACAATTCGGATCAAAACCGTTTCCGTGGATAAGATCCATGAACAAACTATGGATGATATCGTTCTATCCGATCCTAGCACCGGAAAACAAACGGTAGTTCCTTTCCCAGTGATCTACTATCTTCTTTCGAATAGAAATGCTGAATTATTCAAACCACAATGGACGCTCGTTCAGCCGAACGATGGAATTGTTCTGGTCAGAAAACCGGGAGAAGAATGGACTTACTACACCGCAGAAAACGGGATCCGTTCCGTGGAATGGGACTCCAGCGGTAAAAACGTAAAGGCGGTCACAAGTGTTCTTGGAGAAGTGGAATTTCCTCCTAAGACCACGATTACTCGTATCGTCTCCAGAACGGATGGGGCAGACCAGAATCGTATCGAAATTAAAATGAAAAAAGTATCCCGAACTGATAAGTTGAACCAAGTAGTGTTCGGATTCTAATATTAAGGAAAATGAATATGTTAGACGTAGAGAAAAACGGTCATATTTTAGAACTTTATATAAAAACAAACGAGACCAATTCTTTAGGAAGAGAGTTTTTCCGCAAATTTAAGGAAGTGCTCGAACAGGCGGAAAACGATAGATCCGTTAAGTCTATTCTTCTTTCCGGAAGAAATGATAAGTTTTTTTCCAATGGATTCGATCCTGAGATTTTCGTAGGTAAAAATCTGGAAGAAATTAAAGAAGTTCTCAGAGAAGCACTCGGTGCCTGCGGAAGAGTTTTATTCTCTCCTAAACCCGTTGTTTGTGCAATGAATGGACACTCTATGGGAGTGGGTGCAGTTATTGCTATATTCTCCGATTATAGAATTTTAGTGGAGAAAAAAGGAAGACTAGGTTTTCCGGAGTCTTTGATCGGTATTAATTTTCCATCCACAGCAGGAACAGTTTTAAAAGATCTAGTCGGAATGAAAACTGCAAGAGATCTTTTGTATAGCGGAAGAGGCCTAAAAGCGGACGAAGCTGTTCAAGTAGGACTTGTGGAAGAATCTGCAACTCCGGAAGATATTATTCCGAAAGCAAGAAAATGGTGCTCTCAATTCCAAGACATGGCAATGGAATCAGTAGTAGGCGTCAAAATTGCTCTTAGAGATTCTCAACGTTTGCTTGCTGACACTTTAGAAAAAAGAGATGTGGATCTTCTTGCGCAAGCAATCGCTAGTTCTAATGGTCAGGAAGGAATGAAGTCTATCCAGGAAAGAAGACGTCCAGTCTTTACCTAAAATAAAAAAGCCTGGGAAAAATCCCAGGCTTCTATGCTTCTCTCTGCCGTTTTAGGCATATTTTTAAGAATGGAATAATTTTCCTGGGTTCAGAATTTCTTTTTGGTCCAATACTTTTTTCAGCCCGTTTAAAGCTTCTATACCTGGTTTTCCTAAGCTGGACTCATACCATTTTTTATGATCGAAACCGACTCCGTGATGGTGGCTGATCGGAGCTTTAAAAGAAGTGAATGTATCCGAAACGGATCTTTTCATCTTAAACCATTGTTCTTCCGGTTTTTTGGGATCCATCGGGAATAAGATCGTATAATACAAACAAGCTCCCTCATGATAACTATGAGATAAATGGCACATAGCGATCGAGCCAGGGATGGAATTTTGTAAGGACTCAATTCCTGCTTTATGAAGATCCTCTAATTTATCGTAAGTACTGGAAGTTTCCATCGTATCCACTCCCATTCCGTACTGCATTACATGATTTCTTAGGAAAGGCATATTGTACCTGCTATGGATCCAATTTTGACCTAATTTTTCCCCTGCGAAGATCGCCCCGCCTTTTTTCCAAAGTTTTTTGAGACCTTCGAAAGAATGATCTACTTCTTGTCTTGATCCGTCCAATCCTACTAGAACGACACATTTATTCTCACCGATACCTACTGATTTTAGATAAGAATTCTGCAGGAACTTTTTGAATTTGCGGATTGGTGTATTCTTCTTTCCAAGTTCTCCTAGATATTCATAGAGTCTAGTTTCGTTTGCATCGGAAAGTCTCATCATAGAAGTTTTGATCTCTTCTTGGTTTGCTTTGCGGATAAAATTGATAGAAGAAAGTAGATCTGGAAATACTAGTCCGAAATATTTTCTAGTTTCCGGGATTTTATGGATCTTGATCGTAACTTCCGAAATAATTCCTAAAAGACCTTCGCTGCCTGCGATGATCTGATTCCAGTCTGGTCCGATAGAAGCGGCAGGTGCTCTTAAAGTTTCTACCGTTCCGTTCGGGCTGATGAGTTTTACGGAACTTAGTATCTCTTCTATCTTTCCGTATCGATTGGATTGTTGTCCCGCACTTCTTGCCGCGACCCATCCTCCCAAAGTAGAATACTCGAAAGATTGAGGAAAATGCCCCAAGGTGTATCCTTTTAAGTTGAGTCCGTATTCTAATTTAGGTCCGTAGATCCCAGCTTGGAAAGTTGCAGTCATACTGATCGGATCAAAAGATACAAGTTCAGTCATTTCTGTCATGTCCAAGGAAAGAACTGCTTTTTGTCCTTTGCCCTTGATCACTTCGACTCCGCCCACTACGGAAGATCCTCCACCGAACGGAATAACAGTGATCTTGTTTTTAGAACAGTATTCTAAAATTTTAATAATCTCAGAATCTTTTTTAGGATAAACTACTCCGTCCACGAATGATTTTAAGCTATTGAAGTGAAGTCTTAATACATCGTAATAACTTCTGCCGGCAGAATGGAAAATTCTCTCATATCTATCGTTTTTGAAATTGTTTTTACCTACGATTGCACTTAGGCTTTTGATATCATTCGGGCTTAGTTTGCCATTAGGTAGTTTGATCTCATCTAATGAAACTGGAGGTGTTTCTCGGATAGAATCTAATTTAAATTCTCTTTGGAGAAGTTTGAGTATCTCAGGCATTTGAGCCTTTCTACCGAAGTCCTGATCGTTTGCCCCCCAGGCATTCCATCTAAGATTGGATCTGGAATAGTCGATTTTGGAATTGAGCTCGTGGTAGAACATTTTAGTCTTTCTCCGATTAATTAAAAACGTTTCCAATAAATACGAATCTTCCCTGAGGGCAAGGTAAAAAGGATTTTCGATCTAGATCAAATATCAGATGTAGGAGTTCCTACATGGGTAGTCCAAAGTAAATCCTATAGACGTTTTCTTAACTCTGCGATCTTCGGATCATCCGGAGAAAGGAGAGATGCCTCATCCAATAATTTTTTCGCCCGGAAAGAATTGCCAAGTAATCTATAAATATCCGACAGGTTGATCAGATTTTTCAAATGATTCGGAGAACGTACCCTTAACTTTTCACCGAGTTCCGCAGCTGATTTCAGATATTCAGAGTCTTTTTTCTGCGTATAAGCCTTCTTCCAAAGTATAGAAGAATAAAATAAAAGTTCTGTTTCAGAAGGATCCCAGGATAGGGACTTCTCCGCCCATTCTGCAGCTTTTTTGAATTCTGATATTTTATCGTACCATCTGGATAGAAGTTTGGCAACCTGAGGAAAATAACGTTCTCCAACTACGCCTGATTTATTTAAACCTTCTTCCAAAACTCGTATTGCATCCTTTGTGTTTCCTTTTTGGAAAATGGACTCTGCTTCCGAGATGGATTTTTTATCTTCCATATAAGGATTTCTGGTAGGATTATAAGAAATAGATAATATACTTAAATCATCCGAAAGTTTTCCTCTACTAATAAGGGATCTACGGATCGTTTTTAATTTTCCGCCACTTTCTTCCACAGAGGCTAAGAAGATTGTCTCATCCTCGTTCATCACTCTTTTACCTGAAAAATCCTCTTCTAATACCAGATCATCTCTACCGTCAGATCCGCAGAAGATCGTATCTCCAGGAAGCATTCGGAATGTTTGGACTTGGATCTTGGTACCGAACATTTCGGAAATACCTAATTTACGAATATTGGATTCCGCTCCTAAAAACATCGCCTTTCCATCCCTGTATAATACAGGCCAAGGATGTTCCGCATTTATATAATACATTGCTCCGGTAGAATGTTCTACGATCCCCAAAACCGCGGAGATCAACATAAAACCGTCGAACGTTTCGAATACATTTTGTAGGTCTATAAACGCTTCTTTCAACCAGCGTTCCGGAGACTTAGATTGTATCTCCGGAGAAAGTCTAGTTCGACTTATGATAGAATTAAATACCGAACCTAAGACCAATGCACCGCCTGCACCCTGGATGGATTTTCCCATCGCGTCTCCGTTAATGAATGCAGTGTAATCTCTATCTTGTATTTTTACTATATACGCGCTTAAGAAGTCTCCCCCCAGTTCGTAATCTTTTTCCTTGAAGGAGAATTTTTTGTATTGATCCAGTAGGAATTCCACTTTGACCGCGGAATTTTCGGAATTGTCTAATTTGATCAAAGGAGAGAGAAGAAGTGCTGTTAAAAAATAATCTCCGTCCTGCTTTTCTTTTAAAGCCTGGATCTGCTGCATTTTTTCCGAAATTTCTTTATTACTTTCTTGGATCTTAAATCTGCTTACAAAGCTAACGAAACGATATCTTTCCAGGATTATAGAGAAGACCAGGGTCAGAAGGAATGCAATCCCAAGATTCTGCATGGAATACGCAGCCTGAGGAGTGCTCAAATTCGGAGAATAAATAAGGGCGGAACTGACGAAAGAAATGAAAGATAATATTAAAAATACGAAATATGAATTTTTAGGAAGAGGAACAAATACGATCGTGATAAGAGCGATCTGTAGTCCTGATACGTAATTTGGATCGTCTGCAATTCTACCCGTGAAAAAGGAGGTACAAAGTAGAAGGTAGGCAATGAATACATATGCCATTTCCAAACTATATTTGCGAGTGGGGATCCTAAACAATGTATCCAATAGAAGGAAAATTAAACAAAGAACTCCAACTAGGGAGAATCCGATCCGGAAATAAAAAAGTTCAGGAAATTCGGGATGTAATTTTTGGTCCGTTCCAAAAGCGAAACCCAACCATACAAACATCGCAAGTACTGCACCTGGATACTGGATGGCGCGGTTCTGTCTTTTCAGATCATGAATGTATTCTTTTTCATACACTTCTCGATCTGGGTCCTTCTTAAAAAAACCTAGAATAGAATTCCATTTGTTTTGAAAACTACCTGCCCGGGAGGAAGTATATGACATCTACTGAATCGAACTCCGTTCGGTTCAAGTCCCTAAAATAAGTGGGAAATAAGAACCGGGTCTAAACAAAAATTATCATCTACTGATTTGGAGTAAAGAAACTTGTGTAATTTCTAATGTCTTGACCGACCGAGTTCTCGAATCCAAGCTGTGAATCTATGGCCAAAACAAAAGACGCTAAAACTCCTTCTTTTCCGATTTCTTCTCAAGTTTTCGATACCTTAGTGATAGGGGGAGGGATTACAGGTGCCACTACTTTGTGGGATGCCACCTTACGCGGGTTAAAGGCAGTTCTTGTTGAGAAAAATGATTTTGCTTCCGGGACAACCCAAGCCACCTCTAAATTAATTCACGGAGGTTTAAGATATTTAAAAAATGCAGAGTTTGGGCTAGTGCGAGAATCATTAAGAGAAAGAAGGATACTTGCAAAGATCAGTCCTCATGCTCTCAAAACATTAGGCTTTATTATTCCGATATATTCTAATTCAGAAAAGTGGATCACCAATATCGGCCTTGGAATGTATGATTATTTTTCGTACGATCGAAATAAAAATATCAGTTCGGATTCTTGGATCCCTAAATATAGATTTTTATCACCGGAAGAAGTAGTGATGGAAGCTCCGAGTCTTCCTAGAAACGGGCTTAAAGGTGGATTTTTATATTACGATTATCAGAACACGAATCCGGAAAGACATACATGTGAATTCATCTTCTCCGCCGAAAAAAAAGGAGGAACTGCTCTCAATTATACGGAGCTAGTTGCGATTTCTAAGCAAGGAGAAGTTTATCAGGCAATCTTAAAAGATAAAAGAAGCGGTAAAACGTATCCTGTTTTTGCAAAAACAGTGGTGAATGCCGCAGGTCCTTGGGCGGATTTTGTAGAATCTTTGGCAGGAGTTGGAATGGACAAGGTGCTCGTCCGATCCAAAGGGATCCATATTGTAACCAGGGCATTGACCGTTTCCAAGGCGATAGTTTTAAAGAAAAGAGATAAAACTCATATGTTCGTTCTTCCTTGGAGAGGTAAAACAATCATAGGAACAACGGATACCGTATTCTCGGATTCTCCGGATAAATTTAAGGTCACAAAATCCGATATCCAAGGTTTATTAGAAGAAATTAATATTGCATTCGGATATTCGGATCTAACTGAATCGGATGTGGATTTTTATTATGGTGGAATGAGGCCTTTGGTAGAAGATCCCGGTGAAAAATCGGACACTTACAATGCTTCCCGTAAAACTGAAATTTTAGATCATAAAGAAAAAGGGCTTCCAGGATTCTATACTGCTTTGGGCGGAAAATATACGACTAGTAGGCATTTAGCGGAGAAGATTACGGACAAACTCTGCGAGTATCTGCCTGGAAAATTTTTGCCTTGTGAAACGGATCAGATCCCGCTTTCTTCGGGAGAATTTTCGGACCATTCTTCTTTAGTAAAAGGGCTTACTAAAAAATACCCGAAACTCTCCGGGGAATATTTGGAAACCTTAGGCGCTAGATATGGAAGTTTGGCTTACGAAGTTCTTAAATACCAAAAAACGAACGACGAATTTGTGACCTTGAATAATGGAGAAGAGTTCAATACTGCTGAGATCCGTTATATCGCCTCCGAAGAGAAAATTGAAAAGGGGACGGACTTTTTCTTCCGTAGATCAGGAGTAGGAGTGCCTGGCGCACCTTCTTCCGAATCACTTCATAGGATCATCGAAGAATTGGGGAAAACCCTGGGTTGGAACCCTGCGCGAAAAAAAGCGGAAAGTTCGGATATACTCTCTCGTTATCATTTTTGACTTTTCATCTAGTTTCAATCTGGTATCTCTTTAGTAAGCTAGTTACATGGATTTAGAAACTGCTTATTTAGTTTTTGGGATTGCCTTCGGTTGGATCTGGTCTTTGGGGATCTTACTTTCTCCCGCTTCTTTGGGAGAAAGGACCAGAGCCTCTCTAATCATGTTTTGTTCTTCTTTCTGGCTTGTGGGAGCTGCAACATTCCTTTCCGGGTTGGTCAAAACATATCCGGTCTTGTATGCGATCCATATTCCTTTTGCATTGGGAATTGCTCCTCTTCTATATATCCACTTTCAGATCACTTTACTCGGACTGGAACTTTCTAAAAAAGAGAACCTTCTTCATTTTCTGCCAATTCTATTTTCCGTAATTTTACTTTTACCTTTTTGGCTCGGCTCAGAAGAATTTAGACTTCGCACATTACAAGAGATCACACAAGGAAAAACCTACTCGAGTATACTTGTGTTCCTGCAGATCACTCCTAAAATTTCGATCCTTTCCTATTTTCTACCTTTGCTCTGGATTTACAGAAGTTACTTATTCCGTTCAGAACAAGACGAGAATGAAGAAAGAGCCAGAAGAATG
The DNA here is from genome assembly GCF_004769405.1 of Leptospira selangorensis. NCBI lineage: Bacteria > Pseudomonadati > Spirochaetota > Leptospiria > Leptospirales > Leptospiraceae > Leptospira > Leptospira selangorensis. The sequence goes on along the minus strand of NZ_RQES01000027.1, from coordinate 11,794 downwards.
TTTTTAATCTTCATATGCCTCGTTTGTTTTGTGATCTTCTGGGGACTCACTGGTTCCATTTTAAGAAGAATTGAATTCGTAAAAGAGAGTATATTCAGCCTTCCGGTTTTGTTAGTGGTAGGTTTTTTACTATCTCAGCGGGAACCGAATTGGCTTGGCTTTGTTGGAAAAAGTTTAAGAGAAGTCCGTTATAAAAAATCTAGACTGAAAGGAATGGATGAATCTAAGATTAAAGATCGTTTAGAAGCATTGATGAGAAGAGAGAAGGCTTATGCGGACGAAGATCTTACACTTTCACAACTTGCAGAAGAGTTAGGCCTAACCAACCACCAACTATCCGAATTTTTAAACCAACGTCTATCCATGAAATTTTCGGATTATATCAATTCATGGAGGGTAGAAGAAGCAAAAGTTTTGCTCTTAGAAGATCCTGATCGTTCTATTTTAGCGATTTCAGAATCAGTTGGATTCAATTCTAAATCTGCATTTAATGAAGCATTTAAGAAATTTGTGGATTCTACACCTAGCGAATTCAGAAAAACCGCAGTCTTATACAAAGCTTCGTTAAAATTTTAAAATTCGCACGTCCTGAGTTATACGCCAGGACGACAAACTTGCAAGTCGGCTCTATACTTTCCTCCATCCTAGGAGGTGGCATGAAAACTCTTGCCGATTTATATCAATCGTCCAAAAATAAATATGGGAATCAGCCCGCGTTTCTAACTAAAAATTCTTCGGGAGAATTCGATTCCGTAGGCTATTCGGAATTGTACGAGTTGGGATTACAGCTTGGGACTGCACTTATAGAATTGGAATTTCCGTATAAGGGACATGCTGCCGTTCTTGCAGATAACCGTTTGGAATGGATTATCACCGATTATGCGATCGTTATGGCGGGTGGCGCGGATGTTCCGAGAGGAACGGATGTCACCGATTCCGATCTAAATCATATTCTTCCTCATAGCGGTGCTACGATCGTATTCGCAGAAAACGATTCAGTCCTAAAAAAACTCTATCAAAACCAAAGTGCAATCCAGAACGTACATACAATTATTCTAATTGATAAGAATTCTAAGGGTACTGGAAAAGAACTCAGATTTTGGGATCTGGTACAAAGAGGAAAAGAATTAAGAGATAAAGGCAACCGTGAAATGGAGAAGAGGATATCCCAAATCCAAGAGGAAGATCTTTTTACGCTGATCTATACCGCTGGAACCACAGGTCGTCCTAAAGGAGTTCCTTTAACTCATAAAAATATAATGTCTCAGATCAATCGTATCCCTATCAAACTAGAAGCAGGAGAAAGGATACTTTCCATTCTTCCTGTATGGCATAGTTTTGAAAGAATGTTTGAGATGGTATGTATCCATTTCGGAGCGGGTACGTATTATTCTTCCGTTAGAACATTGAAGGAAGATCTTAAAAAAGTAAAACCTACGTTTATGGCTTCTGCCCCTAGACTCTGGGAAAGTGTGTATCAGGGGATTTATGCCACAGTAGCTAAGTCTTCCGGCGTAAAACAAAGTCTGTTTCATGCGGCACTCTTTTTCTCTTCAAATATCCAATCCGCAAAACGTTGGCTTGGTTTTAGAGAATTGGATCTAACCGGAAGAAGTTCAATTGTCTCTTCTTTTGTAGGAATTTTTAAAGTTCTACAATATATTTTGAATATTCTTCCGGCTACACTTTTGGATCTGATCGTTTTGAAAAAGATCCGCCAGGCAACCGGCGGAAAATTGAAAGGAACTGTTTCCGGTGGAGGAGCTCTTCCTATCCATGTGGATAAATTTTTTAACGCGATCGGGATCCAAGTTTTGGAAGGATACGGTCTTACTGAAACTTCTCCTGTTATCTCCGTTCGTATTCTGGATGAAGCGGTAATGGGAACAGTAGGTCCTTTGTATAAAGGAACTTCTCTTAGAGTTGTGGATCCAAATACTTCTAAAATCCTTTGGACTACGGAAGAAGGTGGGCCTAAGGGATATTCGGTTAAGGGAGAAATCCATGTAAAAGGGGATCAGGTCATGTCCGGATATTATCACGACGAGGAAAATACTCGTAAAGTGATGAGCGGTGAGTGGTTCAACACAGGAGACCTTGGATTGATGACTTATAATGATTGTTTGAAAATTGTAGGTAGAACAAAAGAAACAATCGTTCTATTGGGTGGCGAGAATGTGGAGCCGGTTCCTATAGAAAATATTTTAAGCCAGTCCGAATTCATACTCCAATGTATGGTGATTGGTCAGGACCAAAAATATCTTTCTGCGCTAATCGTTCCAAATCCGGAATTTTTCCCGGAATACAAACCGGGAGTTGGTTTTAGTTCGGCGGAAGAAGAAACAAAATGTGCGGCAAAAATCCAAGCTGTGATCAAAAATGCAATTTCTTCAACGAATGGATTCAAATCATTCGAAAGGGTAGTGGACTTTAGATTATTGCCTAAACCTTTCGAGACCGGTGATGAACTTACTGCAAAACTTTCAGTAAAACGACACGTTGTGACAGATAAGTATTCTGGTTTAATTCGGGATATATATTCAGGCAAAAAAGAAGAAGTTCTGAGATAACATGTTGGAGTTCCAACATGGATAAAGTGCCGCCCCCACCCTAGCTTTGGGTGGCGGGGAGTGGCTCGTGGGAGCGCTCCGTCCCTATATCATATAATTCTAATCTTTACAAACGATTTTTCACATATAACTCTTGTTGGAATTCCAACAAACTGCTTATTCTTACAATATAGAAAAAATTCCCGCAAGCTTATGGGCTTGGGCTCTAAAACTTCAAAAAGTGAATGTGTTCGCTAGAACCACTCCCATAAAGTCTTTCACTACTTCGGCTACCTCATCCAGTTTGATGGATTCTTGGTCCACAATCCTTTGGCCCACTGTTCCTAAAATAATACTGATCAAAAGTCTGTTCAGATTCGGGTTAGTAATCCCTAAATGTTTTGTGATGATGGTTACGTATTCTTTCATCGCTTCTGCGATGAGTTGTTTTTCTTCTTCATGATTTTTTAATCTAGAAACATCGCAAATGATATAGAGAAGATTTTGGAAATAGGTCTCTCTATCCTTTACCATTGTGAAGAGTGCTTCTACTCTTTTTTCGATGGTTTGGTTATCTTCTCCCTTTGAATAGACCTGTAATTCTTCGATGTCCTTATTAAGTACGAACTTTACGAGTTCTTTAAATATATCTTCTTTAGTTGAGAAGTAATGGTAAAGAGTTCCGGTGGAAACATCCAATTCGGTGGCGATTTCTCTCATAGAAACAGCCGAATACCCTCGCCTCGCCAAAATATCCACACACTTGGAGAGAATCTCGGCTTTATATTTTTCGTGGTTTACGATTTTGGGCATTTCTTGGGTCCTGAAGAGTTTTTTTCTATTTACCGTTTTCGCTAGTTCTAAGGCTCCTTTGAGAGAGAAGGGGAGCAACCCCCTCATATTTAAGGAGCAAGTTAATTATTTTATTTGTTCGAAAAAAGAATGCAAGTGTTTTTTCCAGTTTGGGTCCAGATGACTTAAGATCCTTTCCTTTTGTTCTTCCGCATCCTTACGTCCTGTCTCGAATGCATGCCTCACAAGGTTTGGATTCGTATAGTCAAACCCCTGCTCTATAAATGGTCCTTCCGGGGAAACAAGCAATGTATCCGATAAGACCGAGGCGGATTTTCCCACTAAGGTAGTAGGCTCGTAAAAAACTCCTATCTTAGGCAGGTCGGAGGAGAAGTCCTCAAGCAGAAGATTATTCGTTAAGCCGCCGTCCAGATAATAATTTCCATTAAAACTTTGAAGGGGCAAAACCGGGAAGGCAGAGCAAGAGTTCATTACGATCTGAGTGATTGTTTCAGGATCGGTTAGGTCCTTCTCCGTAAAAACTTTTTCTCTCCATCCCCAATCTTTCATTTTTTGTAATACTTCATAAGGTTGTTCTCCTTTTCTTCTTAAGGTTTCGTCCTTAAAATAAGCACGAATAATAGAAGCCGCCTTAGCAAAAAGTATCCTTTGGATCGGTTGTCCCTTTTTGTTTTTGTCCAAACTTTCATTCGGGATCTCTACGGTATGTATCCTGATCTTTGCGGCCTTAGAGATAAGTTTGGAAAATCGGAGGCAATATTCTACAGTTCTTCTCGCGATACCATGGTGAGGGAAGGGGGCACTTATCCTAAGAAGTCGATTCCAATAAAAATTTTTAGGATTTCGTTTAGTAAGTTCTTGGAAATAATTCGAACTGTCTTCCTCTGTTTCGGATAAGGTGCTGATCGCCATTGCGGCTCCGGCGCTTACTCCAGAAACTTCCTTAATTTTTAGACCCCAAGTCCTTAGTGTATATGCAAAACCCAATCCGTAAAACGCTTTGATCCCTCCGCCTGCGATTGCGAGAGCGATTTCCTTTTTGATCCCTAATTCTTGCCATGCGGTCCGGATACCGTTTTTTAATTTAGTTTCTATAGAAAAAAGCGGGTTCATTTTCCTACATATTGGTTGTGTCTCCAAATCATGGCAATTTTAATTTGCCCGAATCCAATTTCTTTACAAGATCGGAATATAGACTAGGAGATCCACCTTGGCGAATCAAAAAGATTTAGAAGATATGCAGAAAGAATGGGAGAAGTTTTCCAAGGCCGCACCTGGCTTGAAGGTTCCCCCTCCTGCTTTTAAAGAATTGTCCGGCGAGTTCGTTTCTTATGTAAGGAAGAAGGAGATGGTCTGCAGTTTTTATGTGGAGCCTAGATTCTCCAATCCCATGGGAGTTTTCCAAGGAGGCTTTTTAGCCGCGGCTTTCGATAATACTTTCGGTCCATTATGTTATTTGGCTGCAGGAAAGCCGACCACCACTTTAGAATTAAGCGTTAGCTATATTCGAATGGTAAAAGAGAACCAAAGGATAACTGTACAGGCAAAAGTAGTCGCTCGAGGTAATCAGCATATCTACTTAGAAGGAGAAGCTTTCGACGAAGAAGGTAAACTTCTTGCCAAATCGACCACCCAAGTATTGATCTTAAGACTTCCTGGTGGAGCAGCTTAAATATTAAGTTTCCGGAATCGAAGGTGGAGAGGAAATTTCCTCTTTCGGTTCGGTGATTCTCTCTAAAGGAAGTTTTTTTACGTGTTCCGCCATCTCTTTCAGAATATTTGCGGTGATATCTTTCATTATATCACCGATCACTTCCGTTTCCAGAACTTCCGCGATCATTCTTCCTATATCTTCTCCTAGTTTATGAGAGATCTGGGACATGAACGGTATCTTGGATAATTCTTCTAATAAAAACTTGGATTGTAAGGATTCATTTACCTTGGAATTGAGCTGATCATTATGTTTGGAAATTGCTTCTTTCGCAAGTTGGCTATAATCTAGTCGGAGCATCACTTCTTCCACTCGTTCCAAAGAATGTAGAAAAACCGCATCCGCGATTGTATCTACGATCACATCTCTGAACCTGAATGTGATCTCGCGAGTTAAAACTTCGCTTACATTCTGACCGGAAGTTCCGAATCTATAAAATGCAATTGCAAGTTTAACTCCTCTTAAAAGTAAGAATGGTCTAAGGAAATAAAGTGGGACGATACCAATTAATTCGTACCAATTTGTCCTAAGATATTTTTTGATGTCTTTTTTTTGTCGGACCTTGATCCAAACTTCTATTCCCCACAAAAAAATAACGAATAGATCGAATGCAAGAACGTAGGCAGGAATATCCTTGTGTATGAATTCTTTGTACGAATTTACGAATAATAGAAAGAATACGTCGATTGCCGCTAAGCTTAAAAGAAAATAATCTCTTGCCGTACCTGGTAAAACACTTCTCCAATATTTTACAGTTCGTATGAAGTTTCGGATTTTAGAGGATTTTGCCGGTTGGGAATTTGCTTCCGCCATGTGCCATTGTCCGATTCGGTTCGGTGTTTACAAGTTTTTCCAAAACATACATTCTGGTCACTAGTTTTAAAGGGATGCATTTAGTCGTAGACGGTTTCAACCTGATTTACAAAATTCCTGAATTGGAAGAGTATATGTATTCCAATCGTTTGAGGGATGCCAGAGTAGGCCTCTTGAGAATTTTGGAATCTTATTCTTCAAAACTGAAAAGTTCTAAGGTCCATGTTTTCTTCGATGGTAAAAAAGAGAAAGGGAACGAAACCAAAGAAGATTCGTACGGAAAAATACGCGTTTATTTCAGCCAGGACCGAAAGGCGGACGATTTGATCAAGGAATATATCAAATTTGCTCCAAGGCCTGCGGATCTGTTCGTAGTAACTTCCGATCAGGAAATTTTGGCTTTTGCAAAAAGACTAGGAACAAAACCTATACTATCCGAAGAGTTCGTAAAAAAAATAGAAAGCGCCTTAGCGGAAAAACCGACTCGGGAAGAAAAGGACTCGGGCGCAAAACTTTCTCCGGGAGAGATTCTCTACTGGAAGGAACTATTCAAGAAGGGAAAGTAAAAGAGTGCTCTACAATTCGATCTTATTTTTCGTTTTTTTCTCAATCGTTTATTCTATCTATTGGCTTCTTCCTGAAAGGAAAAGATCCGATTTTTTACTCATTTCCAGTGGGATCTTTTATATAGTAGCTTCTTCCACTATTCTAAGTGGTATTTACTTTTTTCTCCATTTCTTAATCATAGTTTTATTCAATTATTTCGCTTATTTTAAGATCAAAACTTCCTCGAAGCCTAAGGCTTGGATGATTTTTGCCGTTCTACTGAATGCGATCAATTTGGGGTTCTTTAAGTATTTCTATTTTATGAATAGGATACTTTTTGATCTTACTAAATATCCTTTCTTTGACGAAGTTCCTAGAATATTGCAGATCTCTCTTCCTTTAGCAGTGAGCTTTTATAGTTTTCAAATGATCGCTGCAGCCGTAGACGCTTATAGAAAACCGGAAGGAGTATTGATCAGTCTTAAACAATATCTTGGTTTTGTAATATTCTTTCCTGTGTTGATCGTGGGACCGATCCTAAGGACCAAGGATTATTTTATAAATATAGGACATTTGAGTCCTGATAAGGATAAGATCGTACGTGCCTCTTATCTAATGATCTCAGGTTTGATCAAAAAAATACTGATCGCGGATCCTGTGGCAGGAGTGATTGCTCCTGTTTTTGGAAGTCCGGGACAATATGACAATCTTTCACTTGTACTAGCAGCATTCGGATATGCGATCCAAGTATATTGTGATTTTTCAGGGTTAACGGATATGGCAAGAGCAGTCGGGCTATATTTCGGATTTGAACTTCCTGAAAATTTCAATGCACCTTTATTTTCTCCTTCCGGAAGAGAGTTATGGCAGAGATGGCATATGAGTCTTTCTTTCTGGCTTAGGGATTATATTTATTTTCCTTTGGGCGGAAGTAAAAAGGGAGAATGGCGCACTTATCTAAATCTGATCATCACTATGACTGTTGGTGGTGTTTGGCATGGAGCGGATTATACGTTTATCGCTTGGGGATTCTATTGGGGAGTCATACTTGCGTTCGAAAGATTTTTAGTCGGTAAGTTCGGCTGGAACGATGAAGATTCCAAAAGTAAAATTCTCAATTTCTTACGGATACAATTCGTATTTTGTTTATTCTCTTTCAGTGCGATCTTGTTCAGGGCAAACTCCGCAACTAAAATGGTCCAACATGTTGTGGGAATAGCGACTAATACACAAAATTATCTTTCTACATCTTTGCAATCTTTAGGTTTTGGTTGGATAGAAAATTCGATTTCTTTGGTAACCGGGCCTTCTCCTTTTATCTTAGAATCCATGAAGAATATTGAAAAAATCGGATATTCTTATTTAGGATTTATAGTATTCCATTGGATACAATCCAGAAAGGATCTATTATTACAGTGGGGAAGAGGAAAAGATTGGCTGGTTGTTGCTTGCGGAGTGGTCACAGTATTCGCAATTGCCTTATTATCGGAGGACTCCGGAGCCTGTATCTATTGCCAGTTCTAGGTCGAAAATGAATATGAAAAAGAATACATTTTTACTTCTTCCTCTACTTGTTCTTTTGATCTCTTTGGGATTGGATCGCCTGTTCACCTTAGAGTTTTTTCAATATTATTATTCAAATACATTATCTCATCTGAATTTTATTAGCAAAGAAGATCTATATTCGGATCTCAAAGAATATCTGAAGAAGGACCCAGCTTCTCGAAAAAAAATAATCGTCTTTTTCGGAAATTCCAGAGCACTTTTACTTCCCAATAGGGAATTGGAAAAAAGACATCCGGACTGGATACTTTATAATTTTTCAGTTCCGGGTGGATCTCCTGATTATTTCTTATACTGGATAGAAAGATTTAAATCGGATGGTACAAGACCGGATTTTGTACTTTTAGATCAATCATTAGAAATATATAATAAAACTCCTGTTCTTGCTTTAGATGAGGTCCTAATTCACGGGCTTTCCTCTGAATTTATATTGAGACATTGGACTAAGTATTCTAGGGAAGAATTATCCGTATTTATCTCTAAACATCTATTTCATACCTATCGGGACAGGCCTAAGTTATGGAGAATTTCGGAAAGAATGCAAAATTCTTCCGCTTTAGCAAAAGTGTATAAAGCGGCGGTCCAAGAAATACTTACCGCATTAAAAGAAGAAAGGGGAAGTACTCCGAGAGAATTAGTTAACCAAAAACATACGGATGAACAACTAGTTCAGGCTTCCGAGACGGATTTTTCCTCTTATCTAAAACCTTATACATTTCATACAAATATGTTCGAAATGCAAAGGGATTCCATTCGTATATTGAAAGAATATAATGTTCCTTATGCCACTATTTGGGTGAAGGTGGCTCGGCCTTATTTTAATCTATATATGACTAGAAAGGTCGAAACTTCGGAAGGCCTTAAAACTCCAATGGAAGTTTGGAAACCTATCGTAGAGAAGTTTAACCAAGAAACTGGAACTGCATTTTGGAATATGAACGAAGATCCTAATTGTAATTGCGAAGAATTTGCAGACCCAGGTCATATGTCCCCGAATTGTTTCCCTGTATTCGGAGATTATATCTTTAAAAAGTTAGAAGAAACTTTTCCAAAAACTCATACAAAATAAGGAATCAATTCCGGGAGAATTTCTCCCGCTTTTCCTTGTAAGAAAAGGTCTGAATATCTGCTGTAACCGCTTGGATCAATATTGATCTCGATAACGAATGCTCCGTTTTCTTTTGCAATCCTGGCAAGTTCCACCGGAATTCCCACAGCTCCGGAAGAACCTATCACAAAAACGATCTCCGATTTTTCTGCAAGGTAGACCGCTTGATTTAGGAGATCGGTGTCATATGATTCTCCAAACCATAAAACATCCGGTCTGACCAAACTTTTGCAGTTCCGACATTCGGTAGAATTTTTAAGTTCAGAAGGATCCGAATCATACGTTTTACTGCAACGAGTACATTTATTCCTAAAAATATTTCCATGTATCTCGATGATCCTTTCAGAACCTGATTTTTTATGAAGGCCGTCTACATTTTGAGTGATTAGATAAAAATCGGATCTTTTCTTTTCCAATTCCGCCAATGCAAAATGTGCAGGATTCGGAGACTTGTTAGAGATCAGTTCTATTCTCCAGAGATACCATTCCCAAACTAGTCTAGGATCTCGCTGGAATGCCTGAGGAGTTGCGAGTTCTTCCGCTCTGTATTCTTTCCAAAGACCTTCTTTTCCTCTGAATGTAGGAACTCCACTTTCAGCGGAAATTCCGGCTCCCGTAAGCGCTAGGATGTTTTTGGAATTTTTGAACTTCTCGATTAATTGGGAGGATATTTGCATTTTACAAAGGAAGATGTAGATTCTTTTCCACTTCTTTTCTTTTTTCGAGTCCCGACAGAAGTTCTACAATTTTTAAAGAAAATTCGAATGCAGAGCCTGGACCTATACTAGTTAAAATTTTATCAGAAAGTTCTAATCTGTTTCCCGTGTATTTTTCATCTGTCGGAACACTTCCTGGAAACGCTGTGAATTTTTGGTTTTGAAGAATATTATGAGATAATAAAACATTCGGTGCCGCGCAGATTGCACCAATCCATCTGTCCTCTTTTTTAAAGTTTTTTAATATTTCTGAAACTAAGGGACTTGCATTTAGATTTTTGGTGCCTTGGTTTCCGCCAGGTAGAACGATCATATCAAAAGAAGAAGGATCGATTTCTGACAAAAGTGAATCTGAGACTAATTTGACCCCTCTGGAAGCCGTAATAGAATTTGTGGAAATTCCCGCAGAAACTACTTCTATCCCTGCTCTTCGAAGCACATCCACTATAATGACTGCTTCCATTTCTTCCATTCCATCCGCAAAAGGAACAAGCACCTTGGGCATATTCTTCTCCTAAAATAAGTATTCCGAAGGCGATAAACCTTCTTCTCACCGCCTGCAAGGCAGGCTTTTATAATTTAGAATTTTGGAAAAGAAATCAATTAAAACTTAGGCGAGAAAAATTCCCCGCCTGATTTTTAGCTCTTTAGTTCCGGTTTTTTGGACCAAGTAAGATTCGAATTCAAAAAATAGTTAGAAACCATTGCAGTCAAAATGGAAAGGATATCTGCACTGAATTTTAAGGTAAGTTCAGAAGCCCCATTCCACTGTTTGAAAATAGAATAATAGATAAAATGGAATACGGACATTTGTACTAAAATTCCCACCATACTCACTAAATGAAATAACAGAAATCCAAAGGCCAAATTTTTCCCCGAATATCTTCTTTCATAGAACGTAAAGTAATTATTTAAGAAGAAGTTAGACAGGATTGAAAGTTCTATCCCGAAAAATACTGAAAGCGAGAAAGGATCCAAAAAGGAAATCCCAGTTTGAATATCCGGAAACTTGCTTAATTCTGCGATCAAAAACCCGACTAAATTAACAATTACACCGCTTGCTCCCACTAATGAATAGAGTAGGAACGTTGGAGAGATCCATTTTCCGAAACGAATATCCAGGATTGCCAAAAAGAAACTTTTGATCACAGAGTTATTTAGTTTGGTTTCTCCATACATTCTAGTTTGGAAAGTATAAGGGATTTCTTCTATTTTAAGATTTTCTTTACTTCTTCCCAAAAATTCCAAAAGGATTTTAAAACCTCTCGGGTTGATTGAGTTTTTAGTTTCCGAATACACGGAACGTTTAATGCCGAAATATCCGCTCATCGGATCTGAAACAGGAAGGCCTAAAAGTCCTTTTGCCAAAAAATTTGCAAATCTGCTAATACCGATTCTTGCTAAAGACCATTTTCCGGTCGATCCACCTTTGGCGTATCTTGTGCCGAGGCAAAGATCCACATCTCTTTCATAGAAGGAGCGGATCATCTCCGGAAGGATTTTTTCGTCATGCTGAAGGTCGGAATCCATCACCACGAAAACTTCTCCTTCTGCAGCGCCCATACCTGTTAAAACTGCGGAAGATAAACCTTTTCCGCTTAGTCTACGGATAACTTTGAGTTGTGGAATCTTTTCCTGAAGATGTTCCGCAATTTCCCAAGTATGATCCGGGCTATCGTCATCCACCACGATGATCTCATGACGGTAATCAGATAAAGATCTAGTAATCCGATCTGCCGCAATAGGTAGGTTTTTGCTTTCGTTGTATGTAGGGAGTATAACGGAAACGGATGGTCGCATAAGACCAAATTTCCATCCGGAAGTTTTGAATTCAATATTTTAAGTAATTAATTGATTACTTACTAGTAATTTTTCGTTACCGACCGAAGTATCCGGGTGAAAATAGAAATCGGTCTATTCGAATTTTATAATACGGTCGGCTGAGTTTTTATAAATGTAATACTAAGACTTACAT
>NZ_RQES01000026.1 GCF_004769405.1 Leptospira selangorensis | reverse complement strand
GGTCACAATGCAGATCGAAGTTTTGAAAACGGACACCGGCTCCACCGACCAAATCACAAGTGAGATCAAATACGCGGATACTGAAGAAACCAAAAACGATGGTTCTGAAAAAATCCACCAAAACGAAGTGAATCTAAGAACAGTTCAGTTTGAAGATACATTTTCCTCTACCAATAGTTTGAATCTAGGCAATAGCTCTGGAGTGAATTATGGGGTTCCTGCAGGTAGTGCTGGACTTAATTATGGAACGAATTCCTCCAATAGTTGGGGGTTTAATAATTCCACATCTAAGACTGTTACTAAATGGGCGGACAAACCTTTTAAGAATAATATAGATAAAGATGCTCGATCA
>NZ_RQES01000025.1 GCF_004769405.1 Leptospira selangorensis | reverse complement strand
GGGTCGGCTCCTGCTCCTGAGGGAAGCGATCTATTCTCCATCTCCACAAATTATAGCCAGGCGATAGACGATCCGAATACAAAAGCGGATCCTTTATCAGGGGCGCTCTTTATCGCTCCCCCTGAGCCCAATAATTATGGAGCAGTTTCTCTTTCTTATCCTATTCAAGTAACTCCAGGAAGAGCCGGAGTCCAACCCAGCCTTTCTATTTCTTATTCTTCCACGGGAGGAGATGGATGGGTCGGAATAGGTTGGAATATCGGTTTAGGTGCCATCACTCGTACGCCGGAATATGGAGCCTTATTTTATGATTCTCGGGATTCCTTTACTTGGAACGGCAAAAGACTCATCAAAGTATCCGGTTCCACTAGTAGTGAGAACGGAACATATAGACCAGAGATCACGGACCAAAGTGCTCCAATATTAGTATTATCGAATATAGAAACGGGAGGGACCTGGGAAGTCCGTGATTCTTCCGGAACTAAAACAACCTACGGGGATACTTCTTCTAGTCGTATTTATAATCCGGATAAGATCAGCCAGACCTATAGTTGGTATCTAACTAAAACAGAGGATCTTAACGGGAATTACATGCAGGTAACGTATGATACCTCCTTCTATTCTGCTAACAGGTCCTTATACTTAAAGGAAATGCGATATACTGGAAACTCTAGATCGGGAACATCTGCCCGTCAATATGTGAAATTTATCACTAAGTCAAGAAGTGATTCCTATGTTTCCACTGCACCAGGCTTTCTCATAAAAATGGATCGCCTATTGGACAGTATAGAAGTTGGTTGGGATGGGGGAGGAAAACTCTGGGATTACGATCTGGTCTATGATGTTTCTCCTGATTCCGGAAGGCCACTTCTTAAAACAGTGGAGTCCAGCAGACACACAACCAAACCGGAATTCAATTACCAAGTAGCTTCTCGTTCTCTTGTTTGGCAGAATGTGGTGAACCAAGCTGCAAGCGAACCGGAAGATCTTCCGGATGATACGGAATATTTCGAAGGAGATTTTAACGGGGACGGGATCTCGGATATTTTATTTTTCAATCCTAAAAATGGAAACTGGAAAGCCGCGGAAGGAAGAAGAGGTGGCGGTTATAATTTCAAGGTTTATGCAAACCGTTATATGAATTATATCGGTCCCGATAAGATCCGCTTCTTCAAAGGAAATGTGAGCGGGGATTATAACGGAGATGGAAGATCGGATATCGCTTTCTATCTACCGGAAACAAGAGACTTCATTGTAGCAGAACACGATGGCAAAATATTCCAATTTCGTAATTATGGAAGATTGATGTCCGGAATCCCTGATATTTTCCGGATGGAATGGTTTCCGGGAGATTATGACGGAAACGGTCTTTCTGATTCTGTTCTTTTTGACGAACCAACAGGTCAATGGACCTTGATGTTGAACAAGGGTGGAAGTTTCGAATTCCTACGCTTTGCAAACAAATTCCAAAACGTATTCAGAGGAGATTATTCTCCCAACGGTAACTTAGACAGTCCTTATACTTCAGATAAATCCAAAGATGGAACCGGAAGAGGTAAGGTCCAACTTCTTGTCGGAGATTATAACGGAGATGGAAGAACGGATATCTCACTTTATGATTCTCGTAGTGGAAAATGGATCGTAGGAGAAAACCATCGTAACGACGATAAATCGGATCCGATCTATTTCAAACTTCAATGGAAACTTTATAGACAATTTAGTGTAGCAGAAGACGTACTCTTTAGTAACGATCGTTTCTCGGGAGATTTTACCGGAGACGGATTTTCCGATTTTCTATTATTTAATCGTAATACTGGAGAATGGACCTTAGGTGAGACTGGAAACGGCACCATCAATTTCCGGATCTGGTCTACAACTCCTCAATTCAAACAGATCACTCGTTGGCTCCAAGGAGATTTTAACGGGGATGGAAGAACGGATATAGGGTTCTTTTCTGCAAGTGATGGAAAGTTCTGGATTGGAGAAGCTACCAATACCGGATTCCGCTATAAGATCTATAGCGAGATGAGCTATGGTCCGGATCAGAATAGAGTTATGAAAACGCCTCTTCCTAAAGACGAGGCTAAGCTAGAGAAAGGTTTTGCAACTATTCCGATTTTAGGAGGTACGAAGTCTCTTCTTCTAGATTACGTTTATGATGGGAACCAAACTCCTGGAAAAGGTGAGATCGCTTATGCGGGATGTTTCACCGCGGACGATTGTTCTGCTTCTCCTGAACTTTTACTTTTTGATAGAAATGCTGGAGTATTCAATTTAAAAAAAGGAACCGGTTATACTTCCGGAGTACTTACTTCTTTCTTGCCGGAAGCAACCGGAGTCGCCACTCCTTTTGGTGGAAGACCGGATCGATATACTAGATCCACTAAAGACGAAGTTTTATATTTTAAGAAAACCGGAAGTACAAATCAATTCTCTGTAGTCCGCAATTCTAGCGGCACGGCATTCGAAACTGTGAACCTAGCAGGTTTCACGGATACACAAGTAGGGAATTTTAATATTTCAGAAAGTGCTTATGTGGTGGATAATTTCGAAAGTGCTTCCTACAAATCTGTTCTCATTCTAGACGACCAAGCCACTGCTGGAATCGGTAGATTTATTATATCTAGCCAAAACGGAGTGAAAGCCCTTGCTCCTGCGGGAGATGTTGCCGCTTCTTATCTTTTAGGAAGATTAGATCAATCCGGGAATTCAGGCACGGATAGATTGAGTCGAAACCAATATAGTTTCTTCTCCGGGGACTTTACAGGGGTGGGTAAGGCGCAGATACTACTCGTGGATAGAAGTGGAAGCGTTCATAATTGGTATTTAGGAACTCTGGATATCTCCCAAAATAAGATCCAATTCAAAAAACTTATAAATCCTCCAAATCTTCCTTTTACTTCTGCGGAATTTGATTCTATCAATGCTGCAGGAGTTCCTTACGGTATAGTTCCAGAAACAACCGGCAATTCCATTCTGATCGGAAAAGCAAGTGGCGCGAATATTATTTTTTCGAAATATAGGATTTCTGGAACCACTTACTCCGTTACAAAAACTCAATATACTGCCGGGTCAGCTGCATTCAACGGGCTTTTTGATTATGAAGGAAATCCGATCCTGACCCAAAGCGGAGATACTAAGATCTATGATATCTCTGCTGATAAAGTTATATCTCCAAGTGGAAACGTAATCTCTGCTAAACTAGATCGTCCTGATCTTATGACTAAGGTTTATGTATTCAAATGGATCCAAGGAGATTATAACGGAGATGGACTCACTGATATAGGAATCATCCATCTAAAAGAACCGACTTGGTATTTTGCAATGTCAGACGGGATCGTTCCCGACGTTATGCAAACCGTGAAAAACGGGATCGGGGGAAGTTACGAATTCGAATACACTGACTCCACCAAATTCGACAATACCGGTGGGGATGGAGTTCCGGATCTGGCTGGGAGTTATAGAGTTTGTACTAAAATCACTGCAGATGATGGTTTTAGCAATCGGATCTTTAAAACCTACGAATACAGTAACGGGTATGCATTCTCTGCTTTCATCAATGGTAAGGTAGAAAAGGACTTTTTCGGATTCGGGAATTTTACCCAGAAAGATCCGTATGGAGTGAAAACTACCCATATATATAATAATGTTCCATATTCCGATTTTAGAATGAACCGCGCCTTGGGTGGAGCGGAGAAGGAATCTCATATAGTCGGTGCGGATAATCAAGATTACGGATCTGCTCTACGAACTTACGATATAAAAGTAGTCGATGCGGGAGGAGGACTTTCGAGTTATCTCGTTCTCCCTGTAAAAACGGAAAAATTTCAGAAGGGAACCAAGACAATCTCGTCTGAGGTTTCATTTCAATTTAACGGTTATAATCTTACCAAACAAACTAGCTCTGAAACAGATTGGTATTCAGACGGAGCTCATTCCAGCACTACTCAAATTACAATTACCGATTTTGAAACAGTTTCCGCAACCAATCAACTCAGAACGAAAAAGACAGTTTCTTTGGCTGCATCAGCGAATGAAACAACCACAACTAATACCTATGATTCTGTCGGAAACTTGATTCGGAAGCAAACCAATTATACAGGTTCAGGACTTGCCGCTGTTTCTCCTAATATTACTGAATATACTTATGATCCTTTGGGGAACACACTCTCAGAAAAAAATGTAAGCGGGAATCCTG
Organism: Leptospira selangorensis; assembly: GCF_004769405.1. NCBI lineage: Bacteria > Pseudomonadati > Spirochaetota > Leptospiria > Leptospirales > Leptospiraceae > Leptospira > Leptospira selangorensis. The sequence continues at coordinate 2,470 of NZ_RQES01000025.1, read as the reverse complement.
CAAGAGGAACAGAATACGTTTACGATAACGAACTTAAAATTTTCGTAACGGAAAAAACTAGCTTTGGAGGTTCTATCCGATTCCGTACCCAATATCAGATTGATTATACCTCCGCCTTTGGTTCTCCCATCCAAACCACAGATCCAAACGGAAACAAAACCTTTTACGAATACGATGCATATGGTCGGACAGTCGCGACAAAAGTGGACACTGACGATGGCAATAAGGTCCTTGCGACTTATTCGTATAATCCTTCTTTTCCTTTAAGTGCAAAAAGTGTACTACCTTCTGGGGGTTGGGATCCTGATTTTGCCACAAGGTCTTATTTGGATGGGCTCGGGAGAGCTATTTACACTGTCAAAACTGGCTCCGAAGGCAAAACAATTCGGACAGGTCGCATAGTCTATGATGGAGCGGGAAGAGTCGCTAGACAAGGACAGTCGGATTGGACGGATTCCAGCGAGTTGGATAATTTCGCACTACATCTAGAGGAAAAAAATCCTACAATCTTTGAATACGATGCCATTGGTAGGATCAAGACTTCTACTCTACCGATCGCCCAGGGAGAAACAAGTCCCACTGTTCTTTCCGTCACCTATAATGACCCATACGAAAAAATAGAGATCCATAGTTCCGGAACTAGGAAACGTAAAGTTACGGATGGTAGAGGGCGAACCCTCTATGTGGAAGATTCGGGAGGAGATGGGATCATCGCTCAAATTGGATTCTGTTACGATCTAGCTGGAAATCGTACTAAGAAGTCCGACTTAAACGATGGATCTTCCTTAAATTGCAGCGATGTTTCTACGGGGATTAACCAAAAGGATATATCCGGTAAGAACCAAGCGTATTGGGCGTATGACGGATTTGGGAGAGTGAAGGTCCAAAGTGATCCTGATTTTGGAGTAGAAAGGCACGAATATAATGCATTCGGAGAAGTAACCAAAACTACTGATGCAATTGGTAGAGTGACCACTCTTATCTATGATTCCAGAGGTAGAGTGATTACTAAAAAAATGCCGGAAGGGGAGATCTATTATACTTACGACTCTAGATCCGGAAGTGAGAATGCTCTCGGTCAGCTTGTTCTGGTAGAAGACCAAAACCAAACCAAAACTTTCAGTTATGATAAATTAGGTCGTGTTAAAAAAGAAACACGTGCCTTTAAAGAAATACCTCTCCAAAATAGCGACCTTCCTTATATTACGGAATATGCATACGATCTTTTGGGAAGGGTAACTAAGATCGATTATCCGGCGCATCCGGTCAATCATACCCGTCTTAGGGCATGCTATTCTTATGGGAGCGCAGGATATATCACAGGAATCTCCGTACAAGTGAATACAAACGGTATCCTTCCAGGGCTCTGCAATAAGACCATTGTTGAGAATATCACTTATAACGAATTCGGACAGACTTCCGCCTTTACTTTAGGAAATGGAATTGAGACTCGCTATTATTACGATGAAAAATTGAGAATGGTACGTTTAAATTCTTCGGGGGTGATAGACGGATATAGCGAGACTCTACAAAACGCAGTTTATACTTTCAATAGTAAGAATAATATTACAAGTATTGAAAATACTGGGACACGATACCAGACAAAATACGATTTTGCTTACGACGGTCTAAGTCGACTCACCAATGCTAGCGGATTTTATACAGAACCTGCTGATGCCTATTCTAAAAAATACCAGCAAAGTTATGCTTACGCACAGAATGGAAACCTAACCGCCAAACGGTTTCATAATCCTGCAGATGGGTCCATCACAGACGCAAGGATTTACCTATACAATAATCACCAGGCCAATTATATCGATTCCTCCAAGTATGGAAACAGTACTGTGACCATGACTTACGATGGCTCCGGGAATATGATTACCCAGAGGGATACTGTCTTAGACAAAACCAAGAAGATGGAATATGATTCTGATAACCGGATCATTAGGATCCGGGACAATGAGAATTATACCATTGGACGTTATTGGTACGACGACGGAGGATTCCGGATTCATAAAAGTGCTCTCATACCTGATGGAGCTCAATACAAACACCAAGAGATTTTATATCCTAGCAAGTTCTACGGTTTAGAATATATGGATGAGGAGAATGTGCTCCGATCCATCAATAATATCTATCTGAATGGAGTCCGGATCGCTGCTCTAAACGAGGAAGGAACTGCTGCTTATTATCTCACCGATCAGGTGGACTCAGTTTCTCACGTTCTAGATGACCAAGGAAAAACACTTACCCGAATCCAAAACGATCCGTACGGGGATAACTTCGTCCAAAGAGGAAATGTAAATTTTTCTCCAAAATTCAATTCCCAAGAATTAGACCAAGAGAGTGGATTCTATTTTTATAATGCACGTTATTATGATGCGAGTATTGCAAGGTTTGTAACTGCGGATTCGATTATTGATGGTGCAGATGATACCCAAGGCTGGAACCGGTTTTCTTATGTAAAGGG
>NZ_RQES01000024.1 GCF_004769405.1 Leptospira selangorensis | reverse complement strand
TTGTTAAGGATTCGTAAAAGGCAGCCCTTAAGGAGGGAGTCCGTTAAGCGAATTACTCATTTAGGGAACGTTAGGAGGCCTAACGGGTTCTTTTCCTTACCCCCAATGGGATATGGTGGCTAACGATATTAGGAATGGATAAGTTGATCGAAACTGCCTGTGAGAAGACTGAGATGCTGATCGATTATGCTTTTTCTGTCATTCCAAGAATGTGATAGAGGGAGGCATTCGAATTGAGAGGAAAAAATTTGTCCGGAAAGTCCAAAGGAAAAGAACTGAAAGTAATTAGAATTCACAAATCACTCTACAGTCATTTCAACTTCATTTTCCGTCGCAAAGAAACCAAAAAGAGGAACAGGAACTCCTGTCCAATAATAGATTATAGCTGTGTCCAAATAGCTAATAAAAGTAAGGAGCTTATTAATTCTTTTTTCTTCCGAAATATTTATTCTTATAGACTTACTTACTCCTCCCTTCTCCCAAAGTGCAGGACACTTATAAATACTTGCGACTGATTCTTTTAAGCAGACTTCACGTTTTTCATAACCGGTTTGATATCTCGACCAAAGAATTCCCTTCTCAACTCCTAACAACAAGCGCAACCGAGATTGGTTGTAAAAAATAAGAGGATACCAAGTATCATTCAGAATTTCTATTTTGCCATAAATCGCCTGAGCTGGAATCTCCAAACGGATTGATTTACTTTCAATATATAATTCTTTGTAATAATCGATCCTTTGAGCTTTATCAACTTTATTAAATGGATCAGAAGTTAGATTGACAACTAATAATGGTCTGTTCCCAATATCGCCCTCAATTTCAATCTCTAATATTTTCATCGATTGATTATCATACGGAGGGTTTGGTTTTGGCTCAAAGAGACCCATACCAATCGTTGATCTACAGGAAATAAAAATAGTCATTAAGATTAATGTGGCTAACTTCATATTTTAATAGAAACTTGTAAATAAGTAGAGAAAATCCTATCCTGATAATGGCGCCCGTATTCAGTATTATTTCGCAAATTTTGACGTAAATCGTAATTCGGATCTAACGATTGAACATCCTTAGTCGTCGGGGTTACTGTCGCGACGATTGTAGAATATCCTAGCGTAAAACTAACGTCCTCTGTTGCTTTATAATTGAAGAAAATAGAATATTCTTTGCCAATATAAGTGGAGGGGCGTTGATTATAGATTCTATTAAAACCCAAAACTGACTTATCCGTTGTGTAAGTATTTTCAACAAGGAAGCTTCCAAATAAGTAAAAGTAATCGATTTTTCCTCCGAAAGAAAATCCGAGCCAATCAGGGGTTTTATATCTAAGTGAAAGCTGTGGTCCCATAGAGGTAGATCGGACGTAAAGGTAATAATCATTCGGGAAGCCAAGGCTTAAACTGGAGTTAACATATCGAATACCGCCCCCAAAGCCTACTTTATCGGAGAGCAAATTTTTAATTATATTAAAATCAGATTCAAAACGATAGTAAGATCCAATATTATAACTGTTTTCGTTACAAGGAGTTGTATATCCGCAATAAATAACCGATTTACTCAAATTCGCTTTTCTTAGTTCATACATACTAAAATCAAAATAGGAATTTATTTTTTCTATCTGATACTTAAAACCGAAATTGGTTGCACTAGTCTTGTTATTTACATTACCATAATATGCCGGATACCTTTCTTGAAAATAATTCGACTCCAAAGGATCAATCATACTAAATTGACGCCTTAAGATTAGTTCTAACTTCTTCTCACTCTTCTTTTCCTTCGAATCATCGACTTTAATTTCCTGAGCGAAAATACTGAATGCAGGCAATATCAAGATCAGCAGGAATATCTTTATTTTCATATACTCTCTTATTGTTTGAAATTTCATTTAAAGATCAGGGCCTTTAGCTTCTTCTCGCAATTCGACCAACCGAGAGACAAAAGAGGTTCCAAGTATTGTATAAAATCTAACGTTGATTCATCACCAAAAGGCCTAACGTTTCTCGACCTGTGATTTCAGCAAACATTACAATAGACATTTTATTTAAGGACAAAAAAGGGGAACTTCTTGTCAGATATGAGAGAAATGCATCTCCAATTACAAGATATTTATTGCATAGCATTTCTGCTTATACAACTATTGGCCTGAATCGGGAATGTGATCATGCCTAACTTCCTCTCGTATCCACTTCTCTTATTATTGCTCGTAATCCTAAGCTTGCAAAATTGCGGGACAGTTCTCTTTTTGAATGCACTTCAGTCAACAAACGAAGATAATCGCCAGGAAAGTATTGCGAAATCAATCGTAGGCGCTATGAATATTGGCTTAATCCATTATTGGCCTTTAGATGGGGACGCAAACGATAGAGTCGGGACATTACATTTAACTGCATTCGGAACTGTAGGACCAATTCTTACTGTTGACCACAACAATTTACCAAACGGCGCATACTCGTATGACGGTATAGATTCATGGCATAATTCCGACCCAGCAGGAGAACCGATCTTAACAGGGACTGCGTCTTTTACTTATAGCGCCTGGGTAAAAGGAAAATTCAAACCCTCGCCTGGAGTTATTTTCGGTGCAGGAGATGGCTTAGGATTCCAGCTTATGGATAATTCATCATGCTTACAAATCAGAGCCTATAGTACAAACGGAGGTAATGGTGTTGTCAGCGTTCTCAGCCCTTGCAGAGCCTATCAAGAAGATCTATGGTATAATGTAACTCTCACATGGGATCTTCCAAATAATAGGGCCAACCTATACGTCGGAAACGATCTTGTAGACTCTCAAGTATACAATCCGAATAATACCCCTTGGACATCAGGCACTCCCATTACTCTAGGATATGGTACATTAGGAGGCGGCTCTCAAGAAGTCACTATAGACGAAGTAAGGGTTTATGACAGAGTTGTTCCGCCGATATTTTTCGGTTTTTAATATGAGCTTCCTAAGAATGAAATCAAACTAATTGCAAAACTATATCTTGTAGCTGCTTCTATCCAAAAGCATTGCACTGAGACGACTCAAAACAATGCTTTCGTTCAAGATCAATTTTCTTTAGAGATCAAAGCCAAAAGAAAAGTAGATCTCCGAATCCTTCTAAGATACCTCTAGGAATCGTTTTCCATTCCGGTTCCGGTTGCTCTACGTTCGGAAATTTTGCCTTAATAAGTATTTTCGCTTTTTGCGCTTCTTCATTCTGGATTTCGAAAATCTCCAAAAGACCTGTACGGTTGGATACACCATTCTTAAAGTGGCGAAGGTGAAGATCGATATCCGTTTTTAAGATCAAGTCCAGAAGTTCCAACGCTAATTGCCGCTTTTTTACATCCTTATTCATAAAATCGGATTTCAAAAATACGAGAGGTGCTGACTGCCTATCGCAGCAATTTAAATTTAAATTCCGGCTTAGGTACGATTTAAAGACGTCCGTATTCGAATATAAAGAAACATATCCACGAATGATCTCAGAGGCCAAAGGCTCGTCGGGAGAATCTAATTTGGTATTTAAGGAATTCACGAAATTTAGAAGTTCTAAAGTTTCTTTCTTGTTTTTCTCATTGAAATGCAAGAATATATAATACCAGGCCATATACGTGACCGATCTCTTTCGATACGTTCGGTCGTTCACATTAGCGCCCTTCGAAACTAAATATTTTGCTACTTCAGTATGGCCGTATTTAATTGCGAGCAGTAGCGGTGTTTCTCTTCCTTCCCGGCCTCCAGTTGCAAAATAAATCCCACCTTTCGCATTTATATCGGCACCTTTATCCAGTAATTTTTTTACGAGCTCTAAATGACCATACTCAGCGGCATAGTGTAGTGGGGTTAAGGAAAATTCTCCTTCTTCATTCCATTCGGGTGAATTGGAATCGATGGCTTGGTTTGCATAGGCCGTATTTCCAGTTTTGATTTTCTGGATCAATGCGGTATCGGAAGCGCAATTCATGATAAATAGCGCCGTAATCAGTAAAAATGATCTTATCATCTTTATATCAATCTCTCTTAATTTTCTGTAATCGCTTCAAGAAGCTTTGTTACTTCTATCGCTTTCACGAAAATTTCAGACAGATTTTGTTTCGAAAATTTTCTTTAATTATGTTTGTCAGAACTGTATTCGGTGAGAATACACGGTGGCGATTAAGAGGAAAGGATTTGTCCGGAAAATCCGGAGAAAAAGAACTGGAAATTAGCTTCGAGATTCCTTACAAGAAATTCAATTTAATCTAGCCAACACTAAATCAAATCAATAGGTGGCAATTTTGAAATCAAATATGATCGATTTTCACTTGCAAAATACTGTATTCTATTGACTCCTTCGTTTACATGCGTATATATTTTCGCTTAACTTTAATTATCTTTTCAATCAATTTAAACTGCGCAACTTTTATTCTCTATCCCGACAATTTCGAAAAAGTTGCAACTAACGAATCCCGATCTGAAATAAATAAAAAAACCGTTGGAATAAATGTAATTTATAAACTGTTCAATGATGATGAAGAAGAACTTCCTTCACCAAAGCGGCAAAATGAAATTTCAAAAATGCTAGAAAATTTTATTCTAAAATCAGGCTACATTTCGCAAGTCAAGAGCAACACAGAGAGTACTGAGATTAATTGTGATATTATTTATACCAAAAAAATCTACCCTCACGGTGGATTGACATTCCTTTCAGGAATTACCCTTCTAATCATACCGACCATGTTTTCTATACACACTATAATAGATGTTTCCTTTAAGGATAAAAACGGAAAACTTCTTGGTCGCTATGAAAGAAATGCTGAATCTTTTAATTGGCTAGGCTTGGTATTTTTACCAGCTATGCCATTTTATTTTCCAGAAGTTGAAGGAAGAGAAATGCATCTCCAACTCATTTCGTCAATCTTCAAGGAAGCATCTTTAAATAATATACTCAAATAGCCTTATACACGGGGAAACGTGTGCAAAACATACGCAGAAATCTTCCACTTACATCAGAGTATTTTCGTTATTTATCGCCAGGAAATCATATTAAATAATTTGATTTTTAATTTCAAAATGGATCTAAATTGCTTTTTACTTGCAAATACTTCCTTCCATCACCATCTTCATTAAACTATGTTTCGGAAAATCATTCCTATCCTTATCATCATTTCTCTAAATTTAAATTGCGTTACTTTCGTTTTTTATCCCGAAAATTTTGAAAAAATCCCTGTAAAAACCGTATCCCCTTCCCATCGGAAAACAATCGAGGTTAGTATTCTTTCCAAATTTTTCGATGATGACATTGAAGAACCTCCTGTCTTGCATTATCAAAAAGAAGCTGAAACGATGATAAAGGATAGCATTTTAAAAGCAGGCTATGCTGTCACTGACACCAACGGGAGTGCAAACACAGCAGATTATTATTGTGAAGTCATTTATACGCACAAAACTTATCCGCATGGCGGACTCAACGTAATTTCCGGTTTTACATTACTGCTACTTCCATCTGAATACTCAACGAATGTAACAATCAATTTCACATTCAAAGATAAAAATGGAAAATTTCTGAAAAGCTATCAAAGAAGTGCTGAGACTTTTAATTGGCTTGGGTGGCTATTTTTGCCCTTTATGCCATTCTACTTTCCGACTTCCGAAATAGACAGAATGAACTTTCAATTAGTTGGATCGATTCTTAAGGAAGCCGCTAAGGATAATATACTCAAATAGCTGCCCTTTGGGAATTTCCAATCGTAACCTAATATTCTATTTACATTCTACATCCGCCTACTTTTTCTTAGATTTAGAAAAAATGATTCATCTGCAGAAACTCGAGCGATTTTTTTAAAGGCGATATAAAAAATCAATTTGGGTGGCTGATTTATAGCAAAATTCGATTCGTTCGACAAACTCTTTCTTCGAACCACTCACTTAGAAACTAATAAACTGAATGGGTTTGCATCTGGATTTCAAAACGCTGATCGAGACATCAAAGCCAAAAAGTGGCCTATTGCCGCTCACAGAAACACCCTACGGATGATGCAAACTAAATTCCCTGATTTGACCAGGAGTAAATCTGATTGGAATATTTGCTTCAGGCAATGTAGAGCAAACCTGAGTCACTTTCAAGAAAGTGAATGGATCAAAGCTTTTGTGAAAAATAGAAACAAATTCGAAAGATTATTATCTGAAGAATCTGAGTCTTAATGATTTTGATTAGCTTAAAACTGGGTGAAATGGCCAAATTTAAAGAATTCTTTTTGCATCAAAACCACTTTCACCCATTCATAAAGCCATCTGACTTTCAAATACATCCTTTATACATGCACGTATCAACTTATCCTCTACAAAAAAATAATTTTCAAAAGTAGAATTAAAGGGAAGCAATAAAATTAAAAATGGCTGCACCATGAATTCAATTTGAAACTTTTTCTCTTTTTCATATAATAATCTTTTTTGTTTATCATAAATACTCAATTTTAAAGAATGCTCAGTTTCAGCTCGCATTGGCAAAAGGAAAAGTGTCAATGAACGCATCAAATTTTTTGTTTTATCCATTTTCCCATTTATTTTCTTTTCAAATACTAGTTCGTATTCCCAATCTCTTTCAGTTATTTGATTTCCTCTATATCCAGATTGGATTAGCTCTTCAACAATTTTTTCTCTTAAATCAACAATCCTTTCCGGTACGATCTCCATAGGAACATCATTCTCAGCGTGAAAAATTTTTACTAAAACATTAATATTTCTGAACAACTCTTTCTTTTCAACTGGATATTCATTTACACTTAGCATGCAACTAAATATAATCAAGAGACTGAACAAGCAAGAGACGAAAAGATAAAACTTTTGCATATTAATCTTTTTCAAAACCTAAACCTAAAATTGATAAATTCGCTTTAATTATGAACTCGATTTTTTAAATCGTCTTCAACTTTATCTACCACCCAATCAATAATTTTACTAAAGATAAACATTTCAAAGACAGTCGCAACCATCGCTCCTACAATTTTAGAACCTAGGTAACTACCCGCTGCATCGTAGATTGCCTTCTGAATTCCCCATTGGCCAGATTCAAATCCTATATAAAGGGAATATGATACATACCAGAAACCGTATCCTAATAACCCAATCTCTGCACCAGCTATCCCATAGCTAGTCGCTCTTCTTTTGGCCTCTGCATCGTCCCAATTTGCAGATTTAAGAGTCATATGATGTAATCCGCCCTGCAGATATCCAATCGCTGCTCCAACAATGCCTCCATATAAAGGGGCATATAGGAAACCCCAAAAACTCCCTTCTGCAATTAATAATAAACTGTTACCAAAAAATTCAACTGCAGCAGCTGTTGCTTCCGCAACATAAGCAGCAATGACAGCTCCCAAGGTAAAATAAATTGCCAATGCGACAAATATCACAGCCATTCCAATATATATATATTCTCTATTTCTTGTAATGGCACGGCCCACATCTGATTTTGCGAGTGGACTAGAAAATTGTAACCAGTCCCAAGCTTTCGGGGCATTATCCTTCATGAAATTACCTAGAGGGTTAGATTGTTGTTCAAAAGGTGGTGAAAGGATAGTTGAGATAATTTCGGATACAAGATAATTTACTATTTGATTAATTGCCTGAGAGATTGCCTCCCACGAAAAAGCTGAATTTATCCAATTAAAAACATCATTCAATGAAAAATTAAAATTTATGTCTAAGGATATATGGCCAGAAGGATCATTCTTTGTAATTGGATTTCCTTCTACATACATATACGGATCAAATCCATTCACAGATTTTGTCATTGCAATACTATCTGCTTGTAAAAAACGACCGAGATCTGGATCGTAAAATCTAGATTTATAATCGTAAACGTTTAATTCTCTTTCTTCAATTTGACCTGTAAATTTTTGCTTAAAAATATCCGGTCCAGATGAATCTGCCCGATTAATTTCGCCATAAGGTTTATATTCAATATGACTTGCACCTCCCGACTCGCCGCCAGTCACTAGGTTCCCAATACCATCAGAAATCATTTTAGTAGAACTTAGATGATCTAAATGAAAAAAGAGCATTCCAGGTATATTACTGATTGGGGTATTTCCATCATCAGGAACTGAAGGAACATTAGTCCCTGGACTTGCTGGAAATGCCACCCAAGGAGGTGTTCCAGAACTTGATCCGTCTGGGACGATTCCACAATTACCAAACGAAAGAGAGACAAATGATAATAGAACAATAGGAATTGAAAAACGGATTCGAGATTTTTTAAATTCTTCATTGGAAATATTTTTTTCAATGATTGTATGTAAAATTGTCAAAAGTAGAAACAAAATTAACAATTTATTCAATCTAACTGGTAAAGACAATTGCTCGAATTTGTAGTGAAATTGCTGATAGGACAATTCAGTTACGCTTGCAAGTAACTTGAAACTTTCTGGCATATAGTTTCGTAAGGATTTAAATAAATTAGTTAATCCGGATTCAGTTTTAAAATCCGAAATTGAGACTAAAGAAGCATCATTACGACCTATTTGAGCTATAATTTCATCTCTCGCACCGTAAATAAATAATGTGTGTAGAGGCTGCTTTCCCGGCGAATACGAAATCTGGTATAAATTATTTAAACTAATTTCCTTTGTTCCAGTTGTTTCATTTACTTTCGTAATACGACTTCCTCTATAGTCGTATTGAAAACTAACACTTTCGCCATTCGTTGTTGCAACATTAGAAACATGATTGTAGCCATCGTAAGAATACAAGTCTCCATTCCTTTTCTTTACATTTCCTGATTCATCATATTCATAGAATAGAGTAGAATTAGTGGAAGAAACAGCAGTGACTGCATTTTTATGCAAAGGGTCAGTATAGGAGTATTGCCTACCCCCTTTCGTTAAAATTTTACCACCCTCAGAATATGAATATTGCTCAGTTCCGAACGAGCCAGTTGCCTGCAAAAGTCGGTTTTGATCATCATAGGAATATGTAGAACTGCGAAGCGGATTTTTAATATCATTAATTGATATGACATTTCCTAAATCATCGATTGAAAATTCCAGTGATTCATAAACACTACTACCAATTCCTGTAGTCAAACGCTTGGGCTTAACACTCTCACTATCTATTAAGAGATTTGTAATAATACCATTACCAAATGTTTTACGCAAAACAAATCCATCTGTATCCCAGAAAGGTCCTTCGTATTTTACTATACTTTGGTTTTGACTTTCCCCATCTGGCGAAGAATATAATACATTAACAATTGCTCCAGATGGTGCATATTGATAACTTATCTTAGTTCCATCGGGATATATAAGTGCAGACAGTCTCCCTCCACTTGTATATTCATAATGGGTGACTAGAACAAGATCCTCGTCCATGAATCTCTTCCACATTTTCTTTACAAATCCCTTTTTGTCGTATTCATAATGCGTTTCTACATTATTCTCAAATACGCTCGTCAAAAGCCCCTTCGAATCATTAATTGATTCTTCATCATAGTATAGTTTTGCTTGAGAAGTCTGACCGCCTTTATTTGTTGCAACTTGCTTTGAAGTTCTTCCGAGTAAATCATATTCAAATTCGATCTTGGATCCGTTGGCATAAGTAATTTTTTTTATTTTATCGGTACTGTAGTATTCAATAGTTTCGGTTCCCCGATTATCATCTTTTCTTTGTATTAGATTTCCTGATATGGAATAGGTGTTTTCTGTTTTGGCGCCATCCGGATCAACAATCGTCGCCATAGTCCCACTCGGGGCATAAGTATATTTATGGGACTTTCCATTAAAACTTTTCTCGACCGTCCTTCCAAGTATATCCGCTTTTTCCACTCTTGTTGTAAGGATTGATCCACTATTATTTTTCGCCACAAAAGTAGTGGTTAGATTATCATATGTAATATCAACTGCCCCTATTCCAACTTGCAATATTCCAGTATTATTCCCTTCAACATCGTACGAAAATTCAGTTCTTTTTATAATATTGATCCCTTCAATATACGGCCCCACTTTAGCCTTAACTTTGCCATCCGATAAAAATTCTGTTTCTTCAACAGAGTAGATATTTCCATACATTAATTTTTTAGTCTTATACGTGCGATTTGCATAATCTATATAATTGATTGCATGTACATCACCATTTTCTGCATCGTGCCCATAAACTTCAACTGTGGCTCCAGATGCTAACCCCGTATCAGTATAAATTGTCCTCTCACTCCAATCATCCGTAGGGCGAGTAGTTTCAATTAAACGTCCATACCTATCAACAGTATATTTAGTTTCGTTCCCATTTTGATCTATTTCACTAATAGCTTTACCAAGTTTGTAGTCATACAAAATCTTTTTTGAATGTCCTAACGAATTGGTTATAGAAGTAGGATAGGTGTGCCAATAATTGTCATATTCTAAAACAATCTGATTTCCACTTGCCTCTTCGATTAAATTGCAATTTCCAAACGCATCGTAAGAAAGAAATTTTGTAACTTGTGATCCTGACAGTCCTAAATCTTTATGCACTTCAGCAGGAATACCATTGTTAAAAATAAATTCGGTACCGCCTGTCTTCACCCCATTGGAATATGTTGTCATTTTTGTTTGTAAGCCGAACGTCCAATTATTTGCGTCGAAGGCAGGATACTCAAATGAAGTTTCCTCCAAGACGGAATCTTCATTATTGAAGGTTCTCTTAGCGCTTTTTAATATATTCCCGTATGAATCGTAATTCAAACTTTCTTCTACTGTCTTTATCTTAACATTAAGCAAATACCGATCTTCAGAAATTTTCGTAGGGCGAACGAACTTACCTCCAAATGCATCGACGAAGAACGAAGATGTTGCATCACCATAGCTTATTTGTTTTGTTCTGATTAATCTTTCCGTACCATCCGAAGGATTTATTTGGTAGGATGATTCGCTCGTAACTGCTCCAGCAAGATAAGCAGATTCAGTTAAATTAAACACTTGTTCAACTTTAGTGTTGTTTAAGGAATTTGTGAATGCAACCTTCCTAAACCCTAAAAGGCCGATTTGATCATTTGGAGCACTATTTCCAGAAATATAATATCTATTATCAGTATAAGTAAAAGAAGTATTCTCTACAACATTAGCTGTATGATTTATTTGAACATTAGTTAATAACCATACAGGGTAAATAAAGGATTTGATTTGGCCACTTAGATCAGTATACGAAATAGCTCCACTACTTTTCGAAGAAACTTTGTATTCAGCATTTACCGTTTTACCTGAACCATTCGCAATTGTAGTAATTAATCCCGGCTTATAAGCTCCGGGAGAACCTACATATAATAAAGATAAAGTTCCGGTCGATTGATATGGAACAGAAGAATAAATTTTTGTAGGAACGTCGAGAGTTACATATGCAGTAGAGTCCTGGTATTTCGAATTAATTCCTAAATAATCCAGTCTGCCATCATTATTGAGATCCATAACTTCAGAAAACGAAGTCGCAGCAAAAGAATAATCTCCATTAGCACTAAAATAAACTCGCCCTTGTCCATCAACTTTTCCAATGGAAACATAAACTTTGCCATTCGAAATTTTAGAATTTTCGAAATCTCCATAAAAGCGAATCAGATCGATTATTCCATCTCCGTTAACGTCGGAAAATTGTTTCTTCAATGCCCATGATTTATATTTTTTTATGGAATCTGCCGAGGAATCAACTACACCACTTGTATTGGGCAGCATTGCGCTAGCGTCGATCCAGTTCGAATCAATAATATCACCGCTATCCAGTATTGAATGAAACCAAAAATGATTTGATGAGTCAGTCATCAAAATAATTGAATCGGGAGTACTATTAAAATTTAGTTCAATTATAGATGTATTATCCGCCCCAACCGTCACCGGATTACTGTATGAACTTGAAATAGGATCATAAATTTCAACTTGGAAACAGTCCCCCAAATAAGTTACTCTATCTAATACAGTGTCATTGTTGATATCAATCGATATTGCTTGATATCCTGCTGAGCTTCCTTTTAGGCCCAAGTCTTCACTGAAGAAGATATTATTGATGTCCTGAATAGATTGTTGTTCAAAAGAATTACCTTTATTAATATATTGAACTAAGCGGCTCTGATCTCCTGATTGAAAATGTATAATTAAATCGACTTTCCCATCTCGATTTACGTCTGCAAAATATCTTTCTCCAGTTGTTCCTGGATAACTTAGGATTGTCTCATAAACTGAACGCTCGACGATATTTCCAGAAATCCATTTTAACAATGAAACCTTAATCTTTGTAATCGAACTTTCACCGGAATTATTCACAACAAGACGGACGAAATCAGGAACACCATCTCCATCCATATCAATAAAAGTCTGCAACTCTAAACCTATTTCATTAGGAGTGTAAGTAATTGGGCTTTTAAAATCCGTTGTTCCAAAAGGATATATCTTATAAGCAGAAGAGTCAGTCCCTTTTTGAATTAGGTCCGCCTTACCATCCTTATTCATATCTACAAGAAAATGTTTCAGCTCTTTGCTATGATTTGGTATATTTGCATTGACTGAACTCACGGATACCTGAAATGAAGAAGGTGTTAATTCGCTTCTAACTGCTTTTGATTTGAAAATTTTTATTGGAGTAGAGTCTTTTTCTAATACCAAAAAATCTACTTTCTTATCCCCATCCAAATCCCCAGGTAGAATTACTGAATTATCGCTTAAATTCAATCCAGAGGTTACGGATTCCGCACCGAAAACCGCATTTGAAGTCCCCTCAGCATTAAAATAACTACTAACAAAATTTTGTCCTGATTCCTTATCTCCAGTGATTCGAACAAAATCCGGCCTATTGTCACCATTTATATCTACAAAGAAAGTATTTGAATATTCATATCCCTTAAGACAGCTCCCTTTATTATCATATGACAAAGAAGCGCAAAACCATCCGGCCGTACCTCCCGACACCGCCATACATGCCGAACTAGCTGAACAAAGACAAGTCAGAGCTGTAGCATTACAAGCTTCAGTGAACAATGAGCTGTCTGCTCTATAGGAAAGATTATAGTTTACACTTTGGGCATCTGGACTAATTGGATTTTTTAAGTTGGATTGACTTAGATCCGAATAGGAAATGAAAAGATCTAAATAATTCTCTCTCTTAAAAGTTGTTAAGACTGCGCGATCATTCGAAGAAATATTAGAATATTCGAAAGAATAATTTTCTGCTAATGCATTTCCGCCTTCGGTAGGAACATATGTCCGTATCCCTGTTAATCTTTTTTTATGCTTCTTAGTAATTGAGTACAAATAAGTAGTTAAAGTTTCCACTTCTCTATCTTGGTATAAAAATTGGATTTCAGAAGTGTTTGAACTGTACTTTATAACTTTAGGATATAGATAACCAGCTTGCTGACTTATTGGATCATAAGTTATCGCATATCCGTTTCCATACCGGTCTTCGATCCTCTCCAGACCCCAGAAATATGGATTGCCATCTTGATTAACTAAACTTGCCCCAGATCCAGGCGTATGCTCGCCGAAATAATAAGTTAGGCCGTTTCTGTCCTTCGCAATCCATCTGATTGTATTTCCTGAAGAAACTCTTGTATACAGAGTAAAATCATTAATTTCTGGTTGGAAATTTTCCGAGACCCCATTTTTTTTCAATCTTCCGGAAAGAGAAGATACAAATGTATCTAACGAATCATAGTTAATCCCATTACTTATATCCAAACTGAGATATGGGATGCCATTCAGCTGCCAACCAATGCCTGTCATTTCTTCATCCAATCTTCCCGAATTATAATTCAGGGAAATTTCAGGGCTTATATTTTTCGGCCCTTGAGGGACCTGTATTGTATAGGATAAATTGCTATTACCAAAAGAGTCTATGGCCGGTATCAGCAAATTCTGCGGAATACTCGTTTCCTCATTAAAGAGAACGTAAAGAGCTTTTATGGAGCTTGTTGAAAAGAGATTTAAATGAAATATTGCAGTTACAAGTAAAACAATGAAGAAGATTTTTTTTCGATTTTGTTTGGACATAATATAAATCAGCAATTTTGTAGCTTTAGTGTCTTAGAAAAGCTTTGCAAGAATCAATAACGTCAACAAAAAAACCTAAATGGCAAAAATACTCTTGAATTGAACAAATTAATTTGAAATTTCTCTAATTAAGTCGGTTAAAGTTTTAAATGGAACATAGTCGGATGCGCAAAATAAACCTGCTGTTTTTTTCATTACTATTTTTTATCAATAATTGCAAGGACCCTAACGGCATAAATGGAGAATTCTTTCTTCTATCTAGCTTCAACAAAAGCCCAAGTAATATTAGCCCATTTCTTCCACTTGATGGAGGAGGAACAACTGGACTTCAATCTCAAAATGATACTCTTCCCTATTCTCAAAGACCAAAAATATTTACAATTGGTGAAAGGGCTTTTGTCATTGTTCCATTCTTTAGTTCCATCGATTCTAAATATCATTTTGAAGTTTTCCATTTTAGCTCCAGCGACGAGGAAACAATTGCCCTAAATAATACTTCAACTCCTTTGATTACAAATTCGCTGCCTTCTCATAGTGATATAAATAATATAGCGATCATTCAATTTCAAGGTGAAACAATTTTAGGCTATGGATCAGGGGATTTTGATGAGAATCTCGATTATAAATATAAAATCAACCTATACAGATTAAACGAAAATTCCAATAACTGGACATGGACAAACATTCCCTTTACCGATACAAATTATGGAGAATTTATCTTAACTAGTGATAACAATAATCTTTATTTATCGTTAGTTTATTCAAATGTTGATTTCGGAGAGAGAGGTTTACATGTTTATAAAACTGCAAATTTAAATAGTCCAAGCTGGATTCGAATAGATGGCGGCAGCATTCAGGGCCTAAAAGACAATACTACAACTCAAACCTATAATGTTATCTCAACAATTATCGATGGGAAGCTTACACTTCTCTGGGAAGAAAGTTTAGCAGGAACACATTCGCTATACATAAAACAATTCAATGGATCAACTTGGCAGAATTTGACAAATGGTCTTGCTCAAATAGTCGGGACAAATAGCCCATTCTTAGGACCTGTTTGCTCGGGCTCCGGTATTCCAAATATAATCTTTCGATTTCGACAAGATGACAATTTGGGGGACTACATTGGTTTCCTTTTGTTGAGATACGATTCGATTAATAATATTTGGGTTTCTCAAACAAATCCAAACAATTTTATAAGGTACAATATTGCCTCGAGTTCCTTCGATGGATATTTACCAGTAGGAAATCTAGTTCAGTCATGCGTTCAAACCTCTGAGAAGATCTATTTCAATTTCACTCAGCATATTACGACAGTTGAAGGATGGAATAGTTTTGATTCTGATCGTTTATTTTTTGCAGAAATACCCATCTCGAATACTTATTCGTCTTATAAATACATTAACAGGAATGAAAATGAGTCAATGGGGATTGGTTATGATGCCAAAACTTATGACGCCTTTAGTCCGGTTATTCATAATCTTTCAACTGGTTTAATTCAATCGTGGATCCAGATCAAAACATCTGATTCAAATGATTCATCGCTTAGAATTATAAAACATAACATTCAATAATATATTTCAGGAATTTCTAATTGGTTCAACAGATAAAGTATAACAAAATTAAATATGCTCTGATTCTACTTTTAACCATTCCTTTCAACCTGCACTCTACAGAAATTCTCTTTCGAAATGGGGATGCGTTCATAGCTGAGGATGTCTCTGAAAGCGGTTCCTACGTTTTCATAAGCTGGCAAGACAGAAAATACAGAATTCCTAAATCTGACTTATTACGAATTGATAAAAATAAAGTCGGGCCAGAGTCTTCTTATCGTTATTCAGAATTTGAGCTAACAGACGGAAGTATTGTTAGAGGAATACTGGTTGAAAAGCAATCTTCGAAATTAATTATAAAAACTGAATTAGGATTTGCTGAATTAGATTTAACTAAGATTCGCAGACAAGAAATAAATGAAACTTCTCCAACAATCCCCGATCGCTATTTAATGGATGTCCAAAGTCATGACGGAAACTGGAGAGGCGGGCTTTCGATATCTGGAACTGCCTCTTTCGGCCCTTGGTCAAATATTTTTCCACTTATTTACGGGGGGGGAGGTTTTGTAGAAAGAGTTTCCAATACACAATATTCGTTTCTTGGGTTTTCAAGTGATTATCAATATGCTCCGGGAAAGAATGGAAATATGACCATGTGGAGTCAAAATTTTTATTATGGAAAGACCTTTAGTGCCTCTTCACCATATTTTCTCATAGGATTTGGCGCAAGTTACATATCTTGGCAAGATGGCGACCGTTCTCGCGCAGGAATTGATCCTGATGGAGTTTTTGAATTTGGTTGGAACTGGGAAACGAAAAATCGAACAATATTTAGGACAGGAATTCGATCTGTTTGCTCTTTTGAAGGTCAAGATAGTCTTTGTCGTTCCGGAATACGATTTTCTTTAGGGGCGTTCTTTTGAAATATTTGATTAATATTATTGTTCTTTTTTTGTTTTCGATATTTTCATTTGAATGCGATAACTCAATCTTGGGAGGAATTCTTGGTGAAGAAACAGCCAAAGTGGAAACGGCATACGTTACGCAATTAGGACCATTTGCTGCTACACTTATGTGGACTTGCTCTGCTGATGTAACAGGATATATTATATCTCAGGATATGATCTCCCCTTCATTAAAGAAATCAAAAACGCATTTCTTTCAACTAACCAATCTTGAATCAAACACAAATTATATAGTAACTTTAACATGCGGAAACGCTGATATTAGCGGCAGCGTGACTCTCAATTTTACAACATGGGTATCTAGCTTCCCACAAAGAACAAGAGGGATTTGGTTAATTGGTGGGTTAGACTCTTCCCTAAACCCAATTCCACAAATTGATTTATTCGATCCTGTAGCTAATATATGGTATCCTACTGTTTCAACAGTTCCAACTCCTCGTGTCTTCTCTACAATTATCTCTCATAAACAAAAGATATATATAATTGGAGGCCTCGAAAAGAACGGCGGAATATTTTCTCCTTCTACTAAAGTGGAAATTTTTAATCCTTACTCGAATAGTTGGGAATCCGGGAACGACCTTCCAACGGCGTTACATGGCGCGATCTCCGGTTCCATAGGAGATTCAATATACATTATATCAGGAGCTACTAATCTCGATATTTCGAATAATCCAATTAATAACACCGTTCTAAGATTTTACCCAGAAATCGGGACATCAGGCTTTTGGGCTTCCTATACTTCTGCAACAACAATCTTTCCACGCACTGATATGGCTGGTTGCACTATCGATGGAACAATCTTTTATACTGGAGGAAGATTGGATACGAATGGTAACGCAAGCATTGCAACTGACGCCTTTGTTCCTTCGGCAAATACTACAACTTCGCTCTCTGAACCTTCCTTAAGTGAAGCTAAGCACGGTTCATCAGGTCTATGTATTGTTCCTAAATCTGGTGATGCTTTCCCAGCTGATGATGTTTGGTTTTCTTCTATTGGTGGATCAACCGGATCTGGAAATATATTTCAACCGATCACTTCAATTGCGCCTACAAACCGAGCAGAGCATTATCAATTTGGATCCTCTTCTTTTACTTTAGGACCTTTGCTTCCCCAAACACTCTATTCGCCTGGTACACAAGTCTCATATGAAACAAGAAAACTATTCGTATTTGGTGGCGCTAACATATTAAATACACCGTTAAATACAGTATATTCTATTGGTTCTGCAAATCCGACAACTGGAAGTTGGACGACAGAATCTTCAATAATGCCAAGAAGCAGATTCGGCCATAAGGCTATACGGATAGATCGATGATTTCGAAATATTGTTCCTATTTCAATTTAACCATAACCCCAAAATTCTTATTACTCTTTGCTATATATCTCATTTTCGGCTCCCAGATTTCCAGCCAGGAATCTTCAGAGGAAAGTTTACAGATGATAGAAAGATTATTAAGCGAGGAAAGATACAAAGAAGCGGAAGAGGACATTATTTCTATTTTGAAAATTAACCCTGTCAATCCTAAGGCAGAGTTTCTCTTAACTAAGGCTTGGATAGGAATGGGGAGACAGGAACGAGCAAAAGGAAGAAATAAGGAAGCAAAGGGTTTCTTCAAAAAAGCTCTATCCAATTGGCCTTTAAACTCAGAATTGCAGAAGGAATATACCCAATTAGAAGAAAAATATCCTAGCTATCGGCACGAACCCTCAAATGTGAAATTGGATAAGGAAACAATCGATCTCTTAAATAGTATTCAGACTGATATAGCCGAAATTAAAGAAGAATTGAAAAGAAATTCAAATGAACCTGCCTATACACGGATTTATCCTTACGCAATTGTCATTCTCCTCTTAATTGCTATGATTGAGCTCATAGTAATTATTAGAAAGTGAATTCACAAGTTTCAATTAATAAAAAATTACATTAACGTTTACCAATTATCATCTAATCCATTGTCTTTTAATTTAGTTGTTTTCTATTCATTGCAGTGATTTATATAGATTCTTATGCTTATTTGAGGTTTAAATTGAAAAGAAATTTAGGTTTTGCAATTCTCATTTGTTCATTTCTTCTAGCACCACTTGGCATTTTGAAATCCCAATCTCAGGGTGAACTTAGAGAAAGTAAACCTTTTTCAGTAAGTGCAGGTGCTTCGACAAACGTAGCATTCAATTTTTGGAATTTAACTTTTGGATATAATATAAACAAATTTATTAGTGTTGGATCGTCCATTCAATATACAATCCGCCAAACCAATAACTATGGTAATCAAGTAATCAACTGTTCATCTGATGTAGACTATATTACAAATTCAAAAACTTGCGATATGTATAAATCTTAGGATAAATTATCAGGGGACTTATTTATAAATTATTTCCATTTCGAAGGTATCTTTTTCATATCTGCTCACGTTAGCGCCCTACCTGCATCACGAAGTAATGTCCATTTTACAGACCCTCTTCAATTATATCCAGGATCTGTATCCTATTCCGTAGAACGAAAAAATATCATAATGGGGACACTCGGTATAGGTCTTCAATGGATGCACTCGACTGGATTTTTCATCAAAACGGAAATGGGAGTGCAGAATCAAATTTATGGCCAAGAGAAAATTTATATTTACAATGATGAGCGTGCCTTATTTGGGTTAGGTCGAGCTGCAAGTCTTGCTGAATTGGAACTTTTGAAAGCAGGTGCAAGTTTTCCATCTCTACATGGCCTCACTTACCTTAGCGTTGCAGCTGGTGTATCCCTGTAAGTTATTAGGAAGAAATTAAAGATTGAATTAGCAGAATGTGCGATTTCTGAAATATATTAATAAAGTGAAATAAATGGAATCTGAAGCTGTTTCCAACTTTATGGATCGATTAATTGCCAGGTGTAATCAAAACGGTGGCGAAAGATGTTATGTAAAAATATTTGGTAACTGGTATGAAAAGAAAAATGCCAAGAACAATGAAATTCGAAGTTACACAATATTTACCGAGGATAAGATTCTAAAAATCTACTTTACTGGACTCCAATCTCTTTATGTAGAAAATCCTAGTGGATTCAGGATTGATGGAGGCCAGAAATTTAGTATAAGATTTGCAACGGATGTTTACGAAATACACTACGATATCAAAGAAGGCTACGGGGAGTGGCATAGACCAAAGGATCGATCAAAGTGTGCTTTAGAGTTCCTATTCTAAGACTACTTAGCTAAAGTGACAGATTACGCATTATGGGAAGTAGGAATATATTTTCATCCTCTATCAAGTAGATTTCTGTAAAATTGAGCCTTTATAATCTTACTAATCTTCTGAAAATAATCTGTATATTAGATAGGATTCCTTTTTTTAGCTCGAGCAAAAATGCTATCAGTTTCTTTAATCACTAGTTCATTGAATAAAGGCATAAAAAGAGTAATTTCATCGTTTGTATTTAATTCCTCTAATTCTCGCTTTTCTTCTTCAAACAAATAATTTGCAAATAACTTTACTCTATTAATTCTTACTTCTAAGCGCTTTAGTATTTCATTATTTTCAAAATATTTAACTTCAGAGTGGGCCATAGATACAAATTCATTTGCTAAGCTTTGATTTCTGATGCCAGTCTCAAGACTTATTAAATCATAGTAAACAAAACTATTCACTAATTGATTTAACATATAGCGACCAAAATTTGTAATCCTAACACTATCCACATCTAACGAATATCGATCCAACCGATTATTCGCTTCAATTAATCCTCGTTGAAGAAAAATATCGATATTCTCAATCACATCAACAGAACTCCCATACATTTCTTCTTGAAGGGAAACTAAAAATCTTAGGTCAGTAAATTTCGAATATCTACTTTGTGACCCAAAATCATATAATCTTCGTAGTATGCGCAAGCCTGTAAAATGAGAACCGTCACCATTGTTCCTAATCTTATAAATATTCACGATCCGACTAACATCTTCATTAAAAAAATATCGGTCCGGAACCATCATTGGTTTGATAACTTGATGATGTAAAAAATTCCAAGAATGTTTAGAGGTTATTTCACGAATATTAGTGTAACCAGAAACAATAAAGCTTTTAAAGAAATCAAGAGCCTGTCGAACATCACCATGGGTGGCAAAATCTAAAAAAGTACGCAGTTCTGAATTAATCCGAGAAAGATCTTGAATACAAGTAATTAAGAAAGATCGAATTACTTCGAAGTTATTTGCATCTTCAATTCCAAATTCTTCTTCCAAATCCGCAGATTTATCAAGACGTTCAACTATATACCTTAGTCTTTTTTTGATTACTTCGGATATCCCAGGAGAAGCTATATGAAATCCATTATTATGGTAGGCATCCAAGACTCCCCTTTTCTTTGCCTCATAAAACCTTTCTTCACGCATTGAGACTACAACTAAGCATGAGAGTTTAGTTGATAATTCCATTGCAGTGAGAAAAGAAATATCTTGAATATCCGATTCTAATTGATCCATATTATCTATTACAATAATTAATGCCCTCTCTCTATCTTTCCAATATTTAGCAAATTTTTGACTGAGAAAAACTTTGTCATTTTTCTTTTCGACTATAAAGCCATTTACCAAATTATCGTAGAACTCACTGCCAGATTGTGCATTAAACAAAAGTTGCCTTTTAAAGATTGTGTATTCTGGTTCAAGAAATTTTAATAAGACACTTCTATCAGATTTTAATACTTCATCAAAATCTAACTTCTCTACTAAATTTTGCCAAATTTCGGAGGAAAGCTTTTCTTTATCTTGAGTACAACTTAACAAATCAACAATATTAATAACTGTTTGATTCAATATCAAATCCGGTGGCGAATGAAATAGAAACTTGCGAATAAAAGTAGACTTCCCAGAACCTCTGCCGCCGAATAAAATTAAAACTGAATCAGAATTTTTATTTGTTGCGTATTTACGCAATTTCTTACCAAATTTACTACCTGAACTTTGATCTTCAATTTGCTGTACACCTATTGATTCGAAAAAAGGTGTAATTGAATCTTCAATAAATCCATTTATATTCTTCTTTAAATTTGAATCTTCTCTCTTATTAAAAACATAACATTTTTCCATAAAGTCAGAATTTGTCTCTGGTATATTGCCAAGAAACTTCCTCGAAAGACCACCAAAAATAGACGAAAATTCATTGTCTTGCACAGGTCGATCGTATGAAATAATCCGCTGATTCGGATACCAAAGTTCCTGCGCCTTAGAAATTGATGATCCTATATTCTTAAATAAAGCTTGGTCCTCAACTACAGCTTTGTAACCGAAAAGGTTTATTGCTTCAATCTGTTTATCGATAAAAAATTCGACATTTGTAATTACATTTGCATTTTGATCTTTCCAAGATTTTTCTTTAGGCTTCAGATGAAATGTTATCCAAACAAGTCCGTTGGTAACTGTAACGTAATCACATCCAACATCCTCAGCGTATTCTTTTGCTTGAAAAACGGCAGTCTTTATATTATTATCCGTTAAAAGCTGTCGCAAATTAATTCTACGATTTAGAATATTGCTATTAAAATTATTAGGTAATTCAAAGTATACTCCGACTCTTTTCGCTTCAATTAACCATATTGGCTTAGAATTTTTCTTTGTAAGAAGGTAATCAATATAGCCATTCCCGCTCGTTCGACTTTCTGGAATGACATTAGTTTTGGGCCAACCTAGTATATTGTATAGAATTTCATCTATAATCTTTTGCCTTGTTTCAGCTTCATTCACATTTTGTTTTATTAATTTGCTCAATTCCATGCTATATTAAATTTACCATAGTCCTTATTTCGTATAAATACAATCATCATTTAGATTTAGCTTAACTTACTTCCGTCTTCAGAAAAGAAACGGAATGTAATTTATATTTTTATAATGTATATCAACCCGTTTTTTAAACTGGAATTCAAAAAAATCCTTTTCTTTTAACCAATCGGAAGCTATACATCCGTTAGCCTTATTTTGGATTGGCTTTAAATCATGTCAATAAGAACTAACGTAGTAAATCTATCTGAGTTTAGGAATGCCAGAACCGGACCTCCAAGGAGATCGACTCCCGAATCAGGACTGATGCTCGGAAAGGGATTAACCGACCAGACAATGAAAGATTTAATCGGGAAATTTTCCAATCCGGTTTCGGAGAGAGACTATCGAAATAGGGCTTTGCTAAATCTAATGTATCTAACTGCCTTGAGTGCGAAGGAAGTAGTTTCTCTCAGGTTTTCTGATCTTTTTCTGGCCCCTTCTGGAGAAACATTAATCTCATATACTAAGAATTAGCCTTCTCTGTCATAGCTGAGGAAACATTAACCTTTATTCGAGAATACCATTCTAGGTTCGAAGGTAATCATGATTATTTCTTTCTGTCGCTTCCACGTGGTAATCAAAAAGAACGATCTAATTTATCTACAAGAGGGCTTCAGTTAATTGTCAATTCTTGGAATGTTAGAACATGCTCCAATCGGTTAATACACCCCCATAGCCTGAGGCATACGGCCGCATCAAAGCTTATGGACATAATTGGATCCGGAGCAGTGCGCTTGCTTCTAAATCATAGCAATGTAAATACGAGCGTACTATTCTACACAAAGCCCTATTTCAATTCTTCGAAATTTCTCAAGTGGGATTAAGACAAAGAAATGACCTTATTTGAGAAACTCGAAAATAGCACCCTTCTAGAATTGATCGAATCCGGAGAAATAGTAAGCCTCATGATTCCTCCTTATAGATATCGAGTCGAAGAATTCTATAACTGTCAGGTGTTCGTTTCAAAAATTGTTTGGTCAGAGTTGAACACGATATATAGCAAATCCCGAGATAAAAAATCTCCTACTCGAATAGTCTATAACCTAATGGCTGGTAGCGCAGGCAATGTAGTCGATACGGTAGAAGAAAATATAGAAATATTCTTAGTCTACTTTAAAGGCTTGCTACCTTCGTTAAACAGATTCAGATTCGCTCGAAATCGTTGGTCGAAGAATGGAGTCCACAACCAAGTAGCAGAAGGAAACCATAGAGTTTTAAAAACTGCTTTTGCGGCTTACGGATACATCAAACCAAAATATTCGCAAATGTATCTGAATGAGTTTAGCTTCATTAAGAACGCTAACGTATTCGGCCTTGATGTGCTGGTCGAGTCGTGTGTTGATGTTGATGCCAACACTGGAATGAGGTGTAGAGATAGAGATGCTTTTGCTGTCATCCGAGAGCGACGGCAAGGAGAGCGATGTGAGGATTGGACTTAAAGGTTCCCTACCTCAGAACATCATTCAGAAGTTTACCTAACATCTGATCCTGAGTCTGAACGGTTTTCTGATTTGCCTCGTAAGAGCGGTTCACTTCTATCATTTCCACCATTTCGGTCACGACACTTACATTGGAAGCTTCTAAATAACCTTGCAGAAGATTCGGTTCTTCTTCCAAAAGAAAAGGTCTTGGTTCGCCCGACTCGGGAGTATCATTATAGAAAGAGTCCCCTTCTTTATCCAAATGACGAGGATTTTCCACAGTACGGATCTTGATACGATCCAAAAGAACAGGAGTTTCAAATTTATTCTTATCAGTACCGGTAGAATTACGAGGATCATTACCGATCTCACCGTTAATCCAAACTTCTCCATTCTCTCTGATCAAAAAATTGCCTCGAGCAACTTTGATCGGACCATTCTCACCCATTAGAGGAAAACCTTGAGGGGTAACCAAATAACCATTCGTATCCAAAACGAATGCACCCGAACGAGAAAGTCTTTCACCTCTATTCGTTAAAATACTGAAGAAAGCAGGATGTTCCGTACCTGGCCTATCTTGCAACATCATGTCGAAAGGATTGTCTGTCTTCTTCACAGCACCTTGTTCGAATCTTGTATAAATTTCATTTACCTCGGCACCTAATCCTAGTTTGCCGACCACTGGAGCAGTGTCGAACGAGCCCATCGGAACCTTACCCACACCATCTTCGCTGAATCTATGGATCAAAAGTTCAGGAAAAGTTTTGAACAACGTTGTGTCCCTTTTGAATGCGGTTTTGTCCACATTCGCAAGATTGTTAGAGATCACGTCCATGCGTGTCTGTTGCACGATCATCCCATTGGATCCGGTGTACATTCCTCTTAACATTCTTCTTTCTCCTGCTCATTTAAAGGATCGGAGTTTTTCAAAAATCCCATTACGCTTTTGAAGACATAAAAAGAAAAAATAAGAAGGAGTTCCTACCCATTTCCATAAAAGTTTGGCCGCCTCCCGCCTGAAGGCGGGACCGGGCTGCTACGGGTTCGGCGAGTCCGCCTCATCCCACCTTCGGTGGGACGAGCCCTTCGCATCCCTGGCGGAACAGTGATCGGGGAAATTTCCCCTGAACCAAGATTGTGACGGAATCAAGAATCTACATTCCATCCCAAAAGCGTGGAACCCCGAGTTGATAATCTGAGAATTTTCTGATATAGAACCTGGAAGCAACCTCCCACGGGCCCTCCTCCACCACCCAAACTAGGGTGGGGGCCGATTTCGACAAATCGTAGGAGCTCCTACAAATAAGGTGGATTTTGTCTCATTCCTAAAAAACCTTTGACATCTCTTGTTCTGAGCACTATCTATCCAGGGGATGAAGAAAAAAGGGTATTTTCTCTCCTTAGGAGCCGGTAAAAACCAGGTACCCTTGATCTCTGCCGCAAGAGCCCTCGGCTTAGAAGTTGCCGCAGTAGACAAAAACGATAAGGCTCCAGGTTTCGCGATGGCGAGCCTACGGATCATCGAATCTACATTCGAATACAGAAGGATCTTAAGAGCGGTTGCCGAAAATCCCCTCCCCACCCCGATCATAGGAGTCGGAACAAGATCTTTTGGCAAAGCTACTTATAGCACGGCATATCTTGCGGAAAAATTAAAGCTGAAGTATGCAAGCACGGAATCTGTATTAAAATTTTCTGATAAACAAATTTTAAAAGAGACCTTGGCTCCGAAAGGGATCAGGGTCCCGAGAGAAATTCCTGCTTCCGAGATCAAAGCCAGGTCTAAATCTTTTCCTTATCCTTGGATCTTAAAACCTAGCCAAGGTAGCGGTAAGTCCGGCATCCAACTCGTGGAATCCGACTCGGATCTGAAATCACTTTCTAATGTATTATCTCCCAAAAAACAATCCAAAGCAAAAACTGCAGCGAATTCTCCTCATCCTGAAACCTGGCTTTTAGAAGAATATATTCCAGGTCCTGAATATACTGTTTTAGGATTAGTGGATGATTCCGATTTTCATCTTGTAAATATTTCTCTGAAGGAAACTTCTTCTTTTCCTCCTTTTTTAGAAGCCGCTCATAGACTTCCCTTTCCTAAATCGGAATTGGAAGGTGAGATCAAGATGTTATGCAGAGCTATCGTTAAAGCAACCGGTCTGAAAAACTGTCCTTTTGTGGCGGAGTTTAGATCGGATGAAAATGGGGATCTTGTATTGATTGAAGCCGCTCCGGAAGTCGGTGGAGAATATCTGGCTGATGTTCTTGTCCCAGGCTATTCCGGTTACGATTATTTCACTAATTTAGTAAAACTTTTGGTGGGAGAGCCGATTATTCCTCCTCCTTCTAGTTTAGAAATTCCTAAAAAACTAAAATCTCAAGTTCGTTTTGATATTCCGCCCAGAGGCGTTTCCGTTCTGAAATCCTGGGAAAATTTTCCTACAAGCTATGGTGAAACAATTCTTCTGAACCAAAACTTAAAAGAGCCCGGTTCTAAATTGGATACTTCTTTAGGAAATGAAACAAGGACCAGAGTTCTTTGTTTAAGATCCAAGGCATCTTCTTCTGAAGAAGAATGGAATGGTTCCGTGAAAAATCGTTTGAAGGCGGAATATGAAGCCCGCTGATCATCCTTCCAAAGAAGCTTGGGAAACTCATTATACTAGACCTAAAGCAAAACTTTCTTATCCGGATGAGAACTTAGTCAGAATGATCTCAAAGTTCCCTTCTTCTTCCTCTTCTCCCAAAGCATTGGATTTTGGGACCGGCTCAGGAAGACATTGTGTTCTTCTAAAAGATTTTGGATACGAAGTGTATGCCGCGGATTACAGCGAGAATTCTGTTCAGTCCGTTAAGGAATCTTATCCCTGGGCAAAAACTTTTCTTTTGAATTCTCCCCCCTATCCTTTTGCAGATGAAAATTTTGATCTTATTGTAAGCTGGGGAGTCCTACATTATAATTCTCCGGATCTCGCAAAATCTATGTTAGATGATACTTTTCGTATTTTAAAAAAAGGCGGCTATCTGGCGGCTTCCGTTAGAGCGGAAGGTGATACTCATTTGAAAGCGGAAAAAGGTAAAATAGGAACTGCGGATCTTGCGGGCGGCGCAACCTGGTTCTATTCCAAAGAAGATGTGCAAACTCTTCTAAAAAATTTTTCTTCTTTTGAGATCGGTTATACGGAGAGAACTCCATTAGGAAAATTGGATGAGAGGATTTGTCATTGGATCTTTCTCGCCCAAAAATAATCCAAGAAGAATGTCCTCTTAAAGGGGACTGCAATTGGGAACCTTTATATAGATCCGAATTCGGTAACTTCGATCTTTCCATCCAAGTTTGTAAAACCTGCGGGTTCCAAGCTCAATTCCCGAGACCTGAACCTGAATCATTATATACGGAAGAATATTATACGGGTGATAAAGGATTTACCTACAGGGACGAAAGACAGACTGAAAAATTCGATCGATATGTTTGGTTTGCTCGTTTAAAAAATATTTCCAAATTCAAATCTTCCGGAAACTTCTTAGATATCGGCTGTTCTTTCGGCGGTTTTTTAGAATGCGCTAAAGAAAAAGGTTTTGTGCCTTATGGTGTGGAAATTTCTCCCTATTCCGCCAAACAAGCGGAAGCGAGAGGTTTTAAGGTTTGGCAGGGCCAATTCTTAGATGTAGAAATTCCTGAAAATTTTTTTGATGTGATCACACTCATCGAAGTTATAGAACATTTAGAAAATCCAAAGGAAGTATTCAATAAACTTGCAAGGGTCCTGAAGCCGGGCGGATTACTTCTCATACAGACCGCAAATTTTGATGCCTGGCAGGCAATGGAAGCGGGCAAAAATTATCACTATTATCTTCCCGGCCATGTGTATTATTATTCTGCAAAAATCCTTCGGAAAATTCTTGCCATGAGAGGATTCGAAAGACAGATTACTTACCTCGGAGTGGACTTCCCTCTTTCTGCCAAACTTTTAAAATCAAGGGGAAGTTTTTCAAGTTGGAAGGATTATTTAAAATGGTTTCGGATCTCTTTCTACCATTTCAAAAGTAAACTTTCTAAAAAAGGAATACCGCTCACTTCTTCTATGGTGCATTACGCGATTAAGAAATGAATTCTCATCCGAATACGAAGTATAGTAGATTTTTTGATTATATTCCGGACGCAGGTTTAGGAAGAAAACTGAACTTCACGGTCCGAGTTTTGGCCGCATCCGCCTACCGTTTTGTCAAAGACGAATGTCTTATCAAGGCTTCCGGTATTTCTTATACTACGATCGTTTCCTTGATCCCGATGCTTGTTGTGGCGCTTTCTCTCCTAACAATCACTTCCGGGTTGGATAATCGTAAGGAAGAAATATTCGATAAAATTAATGCATTTTTCCTAGTCAGTAATATCAATTTGGATATCAATCCTTACTTGGATACCTTGGGAGAATTGATCGATGCCGCTAGACAGATCGGTGCAATCGGTTTTATTCTTTTAGTATTCTCCGCAACTACAGTATTAAGATCTTTAGAAAATTCTTTTAACTCCATCTGGAGAATAGAAGAAAAAAGATCCGTTCTACAAGAATTCGTATTTTACTTTTTTGTACTTTCTATTGGCCCCCTACTCCTTGTGATCGGAGACAATCTGGCCAAGAAAGTGACCGATGTCTTCCGCCCTCCTCATTATCTAAGTATGGACAAGGATCCGGAAAATCATATCTGGATCGCAGGTGAGAATGGTACACTTTTTCGAATGGATTCCGGCCTCAAACAGGACTATTATTTGGATGAAAAGGATATTGATCTTAAAAATATCCGTTGTTTGGATTCTTTCGGAGTTCGCGTAGATTTTTGCGAAAAGCCTGATATCTCCAAAGAGAATTTCGTAAGAGTCTCCATCAAAGACGGGAAAGTATATGCGCTTTCCGAAAAAGGTTTATTCCTTTCCAAACCGGTAGACGGCTCCGTATGGAATGCGATCTTTTTTGATAATTCTAATTTTAAAGATTTTGAATATATCAACGAAGGGAATTTTTATCTGATTTTTTCCAATGGAGAAGTCCTACATTTTTTCACCCAAGGAAGAAGTTACAAACCGGTATTCACAAATGTGCTTAAGATCCGAGCGAATCGGGTTTATTTTCCGGAACCTTACCTGGGTTATATCGTAGATGAAGACGGAAATGTTTGGAAAAGTGAAGATGGTGGTTATACTTGGAATGCAACCAAGATCACAGGTCACGGCTTAAAAGATATACATCGGATCCGACCTGGGGAATTTTTTGTAACCGGAGAAAGAGGTTCCGTTTTCAAAACGGAAGATGGCGGTTATTCCTGGAAAAACCTCAGCCATAAAAGATACACATTTACGAAAGTCTGGTCCATAGAAAACGAAGAATCCGCAGATATTTTCCTTTTAGATGCTCTCGGTAATATCTTAGTTTCCATAGACGGCGGAGAACATTGGAATACTTTTTATATCCCTGCAAAAGGTAAAGTATTCGCCTCAGGATTATTGGACAGAAGTGAGAATGGAAGATTCAGATTATTGAATATAGGCGAATATAAAAAAATCAGTCTTTCGGAATATAAGGATGTCAAATACGAAACAATCATCCTACAAGGAGGAGAATCAGTATTCTCACCTTATAATATTCTAAAATTCTTCTTTCCTCTGATAGGGATCTGGCTGTTTTTTTTGGCATTATTCACTTTAATCCCGAATACAAAAGTCCCGATCAGGGCATCCGCTTGGGGGGCCGGTTTTACAAGTGTGATCTTTTTGATCTTCTTATACGGATTCCAGGTATATATCACATCCTTCTCCGAAACCACAATGATCGTGTATAAGGCACTCGCATCTATTCCTATCTTCCTGATAGGAGTGTATTCATTATCATTGATCGTTCTATTCGGAGCAGAAGTTACAGCCTGTGTACAATATCCGGAAAGATACTACGCACCTTTCCAATTGATAGAAGAACATCATACTTCTTTTAGTTATGAATTCAGAAAGCTGATCGGAGTTTTGAAAGCGGTCTACTCTGTTCAGAAAGAAAATAAGATAGCCCCTCGAAATGGGGATCTTGCAATCAAATCAGGACTTCATGCGGAAGAAATCCCAAGGCTCACTAAAACATTATCTGAAGCGGGACTTTTAGTGGAAACAAACGAAGGTGGAGCCTGGTTGCCTGTGGTTTCCGGAGAAGATCTGACTTTGGGTGATTTTTATCGTAGGGTACCCGAACCTCTTTTAAAAGAAGATCCTTCTTTTCATGTATATCCGGATAAGGTTCGGGAAAAAATGGATAAGGCGGAAACTTCTCTGCAAAAAGATCTGGATGCGATTAGTTTTAGAGATCTGATAGAATAAACATAGCTCATCAATCAGAAACTTTCAAAATTTTCTAAGGAAGAGAAAATACTATACTGGGTTTTCCTTCCTTAGGAACAACAATCTTAACGGACATTCCTGCTTTAGAATCCACAAGTACACTTCCCCTTATCTGCAGAACTAAACTTTCCACTAGTTTCATTCCGATCCCTTCCGTTTGGTTGGCCGGGTCTTCGATCCCTTTTCCGGAATCGGAAACGAGCAATATTAGATTTTTATCATCCTGTTCTAATCGGACGGAAATTTCACCGTTCTCTCCTTCACAAAATGCATGTTTCAAGGAATTTGTAACGAGTTCATTTAAAATCAAACCCAGAGGCATCGCAGTATCCGGATCCAATTTGATATTCTTATCTATTTCTATATTAACTGAAATTTTGCCGGATTTATTTTTATAAGTATTTTCCAGATTCTGAATTACCGGATCTAAAATAGAATCGGCCCCGATTTGTAAAAGATTATTAGAATCATAGATAATCTGATGGATCTTAGCTATAGATTGGATCCTATTCTGGGCAATCCTCAGAGCTTCAGAAATATTTTCGTCCTCCTTATTTGCTCTCTGCATGGAAAGAAGACTCGAAACTATCTGTAAATTATTATTTACCCTATGATGGATCTCGGTAAGTAATAATGCTTTTTCTCTAAGTTCGTTTTGTATTCTTTTCTGGTCCTTCTCCCTTTTTGCCTGTTCTCTATGCATGGAGTCCACGTATAAAAAGATCAAAAGGAACATCACGAAAAGATCCTTAGCAAATCCTTCGTAATCATCCAAAATATCGCTGATACCCGAATGTTCCAAAAAATTGGAAATACATACGAAAAATCCGGTAATAAGTGCCGCTGCCGCAAATACCCCCGGCCCAAACATAATACGATTTTTTAATATACTTTTGATCAATATAGCTAAAGAAGCCGCATATAGGAAAAAAGTCACCAAGCTCATGGTAGATATAACGTTCATTTCAGACTTCCTGCCTTTTTAAGAAATAAACGTTTATCCCGAATAGAAAGAACACTCCGGACAATAAAAAGGTGAAATGTTCTAGAAAATTCAAGATTTCAGGCCAGAAAAAACCTTCGAGAACCGTAAATAGGCTACTAAACCAAACACATAAGAAACCTATAAAGAGATATTTATACCTTGGTATGAGTCCGATCCGATAAAGAGCGACTATCGTGACCAAACCTATGGAATCGAAAATCAGATTTAGAATTTCGCTGATTTGTATCATGCAAACCGGAAGATTAGTTTACATAATGAACCGGGCAAATGTCAATTCGGTTTCAAATAAACTTCGGCTCGAAGAGTATTTCCTTTCCCAGAGGATTTGAGATCGAACTTCAGGGAGTTTCCAAGCAATCGACTAAAATTTTAACGAGATGAATCCCAAGAAAATACGGCATGTATTTCCAATTCCAGCGCCCGCACAGAAAGTCGGATCTCCAACAAGGAAAATACTAATGAAGTGAGCATCGAAAATAGGGAAAGTCCAAAACAGATCCAAGCTCCTATATTCCAAACTGCAATGAATAGAATAGAAGCTGTGCAGAAAGTCATGCTCAAAATCCCGAAAGTTTGAGAGAATCGAATATGTGAAATTCGTATTACAAGATTTCGAACCTGAGCCTCTATATTCGGATCCTCCGATTCTCTATATTTATCCAATAATTGTCTAGTAAGAGAACTTAGTCCCAAAAACCGATTGGTAAACGCGAGCATGAGTAAAGAGATTGCCGGAAAAAGAATACCGGGAGCGTTATAACTCAAAGTGTCCATAGGTTCCAATCGTTAGGTAACCGAGGCCTTAGTCAAAAATATTGCGAAAAGATCCGGGAAATATTTATGAAGGAAGATCCCGATTTTTTCTTTAGGGCCTGCGATGATTATCTCGTTTCTTTCGGACACTATCGCATTCAAAATTTCTATTGCACATTCATTAGAATCGATCCCTTTCAAAATCGCCTCATCCATTTTCCCATGTTTAACTCCGTTTCCGGAAAGAGCATTCTCCGAGATTTTGGTTTTTACGAAGCCTGGATAAACGAGCAATACTTTCAAATTCCTATCATTATTTTCTGCTCTAAGCGCTTCATAAAATCCTGTTAATGCAAACTTAGTCGCAGAATAACCTGATCTAAGAGGAACTCCGAATTTTCCGGCAACACTTGAGATGGAGACCACCCAACCTTTTTTTCTTTCTCGAAAATGAGGAAGTAACGCTAGAGTTAATCCGATATTTCCTAAAAAATTCACTTTTAAAATGGATTCGTACGCGGAGATAGAAGTTTCATGAGCAAAAGAACGTTGGCTGATCCCTCCGTTATTGATGAGGACATCCACTTTTCCGAATTTGGCAATCGCCTGTTCCGACAAATTTTTCAAAGAGCGAAAGTCCTCTAAATCTAACGGAAGAATGAGTGAATTTTCTTCCGTCCATCCAGCTTCATTTCTGACTCGAACGAGCTCATCTTCTCTTCTTGCAGATAAGATCAAATTAGCGCCTGAATCTTTTAACTTCTTTACTAAGGACTCACCTATTCCTGAAGAAGCTCCGGTAATCCAAACAACCTTCCCTTCGAAAAAGGATCCGAACTTTTTTCCCAATTTAAGACTCCTGATCCACTTTAAGAATTTGATCACCTAGATCGATCCTTCGATCAGCACTACGAATAAAAGAACGTATCGTATCTCCCGGCTGAAGATACTCAGATCGTTTTAATTGGCCTTTTACGAATAATTCCCATTTTTTCTTTTCCGGAAGAAGGGCGGCAATCTTCTGTAAAAGTTTTCCGGGAGCTCTTAAAGCACAGCCGGAAGGTGTTCCGGTAAGAAGAACATCCCCGGGTTCTATATTACAAAAATGAGATAATTCCCGAATACTTTCTTCCGGATTAAAGACGAGATTTGCAGCCGTATCATGTTGTCTGATTCGATCGTTTACAAGTAGAGTTAATTCTAAACTTTTCCATAACTGAAAATCACCAGGCTCCAAAACGGCAAGTACAGGACCAGCAGGTAAAAATGTACGATAGGATTTTCCTTTATACCACTGTAATTGGGGAAGTTGTATATCTCTTGCGGATATATCGTTTGCCATAAAAAAAGCCGCGACATAGTCGGAAACTTCTCCTGAATTTTTCCCCAAAGGTTCTTTAATTGATTTTCCGAAAACAAGTCCCAATTCGATTTCATAATCCAATAAACGAACATTTTTCGGACGGATCACTTTTCCCAATGGAGAAGTCAAAGACGCATCCGATTTGCTAAAAAACAAATTATAATTCTTTTCATCCGGGTCCAATCCGGATTCGATCAAATGTTGTCTATAATTTGCACCTTGGCAAACCACTTGGCAAGGTGCGGTAATCGGAGAGAGAATTTCCAACTCTTCGGGAGAATAGGATTTAGAATCGTATGTTGGACCTTCTTTAAAAAATTCCAAAAACTCTCTCGTATTTAATTTTCCTGCACCTAAAGGAAAAACCTTCCCTTGTTTCCATTCTCCCCAATCGATCTTGCCGTTCTTCTCGAAACGTATAAAATTTTTAGCCATTACATTTCCCTAATATTTAATCCAAGTTCTAGGAGAAACTTCTGCGACCTTCTTCAATTCCATCAAAGTGGGAATGGAGATTTGTTTGCCAGAAAGAATCCCTTTGCACAATTCCGATAATTTACGAAGAGAAAGACTAGTATCCAAAAAATCTTTTGGCATATCCTCTCCCCATTGGTATAAACTTTTTCTGTTTATCAAATGAATTCCGGTTGGAACCGAGCTATCGAATTTATCTCCATCCGCATAGTGCTCCACTAGCATACCGGAAGGATCCCTATGATAATCGAAAATTTGACTTCCAAGTAAATGTCTTCCTATCCCCCAACCGGGACGATGCCCTCTTCCCAAAAGCCATTCTCTTCCCCTTGCAACCTCATCCAAATCTTCTAATTCGAAGGCGCAATGTTCTAAACTGTCAGCGATTCCTGAAGCGATCACGATCGAATGATGATCCGAAAGAATATCCCCTCGATCAAATCTCAAAAAAACAATCACAGGTTCTTTGGATTCTGGAAGAATCTGGATATCAGAAGGGATCATTCCGAATGTTTCGCAGTACCAAGATGCGTTCTTTAGAAATTCCTGTTTTAGAAAGACTGCATGTCCTAATCTGATAATTTTTGCAGGTTTAGAATCATATGGTCTGGGAAGATTCGCCCTAGGTGACTTTCCGGGAGAATTCCAAAGTCCTTCCCTAGACTTTTTAGGAATCCTAATTCTTTCTTCCGGAATATAAATTACATCCACGGGAAGACCTGAAGGATCAAAAAGAGTAACGCATGGAAAAGAATTAATACGACCGTTCTGTTTGAATTCAGCATTCGGAATCGATTTCAAATTTTCAAAATCTTCCGAAGAATGTATATATATACCTAAGCCGATTAAAAAATCCCTGTCGGCCTTTTCTAAGGACCAACAGGGTAGATCGGAGCTATTTCCACGAAACAAGATCCGGCCTTCTTTTTTCTCCATTACATCCAATCCGAAATCCTGATAATATGCGGAGGCAGATTCCAAATTTTTCCTACCTAATCGTATATAAGCTATATCCGCGGCTTTGCTTAAGGGGCGTTCGGATCGAACGGGACATGCGGAAGGAATTTGTTTCATGGCGATTTTCCTTTATAGATATCCAAATATTTTAAGATCATATCGTTCGCATCTTTGGCGGAGAATGCAGCTGCTACGATTCGATCCGGACGGACAATAACGAATCGACCATTTCCTCCAAAATAACGAGAAAAGGAAGAAGTGATATCTTCCGCATCAGAAACATAAGTCTCCGACAATTGCTGCTGACTCGTTATTAAACGATACTTTCCATTGATAGATTCCCATGCTTCTTTGGTTTTCGAATCAAGCTCAGATAAAGGATGTTTACCGTAACCGACTATGATCGTATCCTTACCCAAAAGAATATCCGAAAGTACGAGTTGTCCTCCCGGTAACTTAACTGGAAACTGAGGGAATGATGATCCGGGTAAAATATTCGATTTTCTTAATTTTCCTTTCTTCAAAAATAAACCCTTTCTAAAGGAATTATCTGGTTTGATACGAAGATCGGAAAGAAACGGACGCAAAGGTGAATAATATAGAACTTTAAAGATAAGATCGCGGACGAATGCGGTCGGTTTATTTCGGGTCATTATGATAGATCCCAAAAATACGGCTAATCGTATCATCTTTTTTGCATGTGCTTTTCTTTCCAAATGATAACTGGAAAGAATTTTGGAAGAAGCCGTACCTTTCAAAACCGAAGAGATTTTCCATCCTATATTGAATGCATCTCTCATTCCGCTTACGAGTCCTTGGCCTGCAAAAGGAGGTGTCAAATGAGCAGCGTCTCCTAAAAGATAAACTCTTCCCTTTCCCATGCAATCCGCAGTTTTTGCTTGGAACCTGTACACCGCAGTTCTTTCCACATTCATCGAGGAAACGTCTCCCCAAGGTTTCATCAGTTCCGCTACTTTTCCCGGCTTTTCCATTTCCTCCTTAGTCTCACCTTTCTTAAGTAAGAACTCCCAGCGTTGGGACCCGTTCGGACCAGGAACATGTGCAACCGGGCGTTTAGGGTCACACAAAAATTCAACTGTATCCCAAACTTTACCCAGATTTGCGACGTCCAGGATCAACCAGTCTTCTTTATACGAAGATCCTTGTAGCTTCCAACCTTGCTTGGCCCGTACGGAACTATGAGCCCCATCGCAACCGAATAAAAATCCAGTACCGATTCTATATTCTGCTTCTTTACATTTTACTCTTATTATGATTTCTGAATCATATTCCTGATGATCCAAATAAACACATTCGGACCACAAACTTACATGATCGAATCTCTCTAAACCTGCTCTTAGAATTCTCTCTAAAGAAGGTTGATAAATGGATACGAGCCTTGGATGCCCGTCCAGAGATCCCGACGAATTTATCTTAGCAAGAGGCCCGCCCAAAGGAGAAATCATTTGGACTCCGGAAATTGCAGGCATACTAAGCGCAGCCTCTTCTCCCAAACCGATCGCTTGCATAATTCTTAAAGCATCCTGATCCAAAGAAATCGCTCTTGGAATTTCTAAGATCCCTGGATTTTGATCGATCACGAGGGTTGGAATTTCGTACATTCCGAGTAGATTCGCCGTAAGGACTCCTACTGGACCTGCTCCTACAATGACAACGTTCGGCTTTTCAGATTGAGAAAAATATGAGATATCTCTCATTTTTTATAAAATCCTCATAAATGAGGAATATATCAATATAAAAAAGAAAGGTCAATTACATTTTTGAGAGATCTCTCAAAAATGTAATTGCGGAGAGATTGAATTGATAATATATATGCAGGGGAATGCCCTCAGTTCCCAAGAAAAAACTACTCCCAAAACGGGAAAGAACCCGCGCACAAATCATGAAAGCCGCACTACGTTTATTTGCACAAAAAGACGCTGCGGAAACTTCTATTGCAGAGGTAAGCGCAGAGGCGGAAGTCGCGAACGGAACCTTCTATAATTATTTTAAGACCAAAGAAGAATTACTCGAAGCTTCCTCTCTTGCATTGATTGAAGGGCTCGCGGAAGAAGTTGAAATCGGAATGAAGGACCTAAAAGATCCCGCGGAAAGAATGGCTCTTGCAGGGATCCTATTCTTCAAAAAAGCCAGAAAAGATTTTGACTGGGCTTGGGCATTGATTCGGATCGCGGCAGTTGCTCCCAGAATGAGCGATTTATTATTAAGTTATCCCAGAAACGATTTAAAGAACGGAGTTAAATCCGGAAAATTTCAAATTGAATCGGAAGAATCGGCACTCGGTTTGTTTGTTGGGGCTTTACATTACGGAATTCGTAATATTCTAGAAGGTCGCGCAAAGGACAACACTCACGACCGGGAAATGATGACCCTAGTATTAAAAAGTTTCGGAGTAAGCCCTCAAGTTGCAAAAAACCTTTCCACTAAAGGATTTGCCAGAGCCTGGGAAAAAGAAGGAAATTAAATTTTAGAATCTAGTTTGGAGATCGGCGGAAGATTAGAAGATAAAGATTGATAGATCTGTTCTGCCAATCCCAAAGAAGAATTCGCCGATAAATTTTTAGAATATTCGTCATAAAGCATGTCTTCGAAAATTTCTTCCGCGTATCCACCGTCTATGAGCCCGGACTTATGAACTGTGGATTTCATTTCTTTCAACATCATCTTTACGAAGATGGATTCAAATTCACCGGAAGCATCGAATAACTTTTTGCGATAAGGGTCTGCAGCGATTTCCTCTTTAATATTATGAGGCATTCTCACTTCGGAAGAGGAAATTTTTCCGGATAAAGTATTATTAAATTCTTCTCTTAATTGGTCCGGGAAACTTTGACCTGGTTTTACGTTTTTTTCTTCACGTAAAAGCCTTTGGACTTCCGGTCTTTCTGTAAGATCCAATTTAGATCGATAGTCTTGTATTTTATCTATCATTATTGTATCTCCAGTTCCGCATGAAGTGCGCCTGCCGCCTTCAATGCTTCTAAGATTGCGATAATATCTTTTGTAGAAGCTCCTACTTTGTTCAATGCTTCCACCACGTCGGAGACTTGAGTAGCCTCTTCTATCACGAAAGATTCTTTAGTAGGCGGTTTTTCTCCGCTCAATCTTGTAGGTCTTCTGTTTTTATCCGCAACGGAAAGACTTAAACCCGATCTAGCGACCGCCACTTCATCGATTGTGATATTTCCACCCATTACGATGACTCCGGATCTTTCGTTAATCACTACCTTTGCTTTAGGATTAGATTCTACAGTGATGTTTTCCAGATCCGAAAGAAGATTGAGAAGTCCTGGAGATTTAGCAGAGAATCCTGCACCAACTTCTATCACGATCTCGGACGGTGTTAGAGCCTGGATGGATTCCGCTTTTAATCCGAATTTTTCCGGAACAGTTTCCTTGATACGGTTTACTACATTATTCATCAAAGAGAAGTCTTGGCTATTTAAACGGATAACCACTCTTTGATTGGAAAAGAAATCTTCTTTTAATTCAGTTTCTACGATTGCACCTGCGTGGACAATCCCCACTGTTTTTTTGGACGCCCTTCCTAATCCACCTGCGCTGTTTTCTTTTCCACCAAAAGAGATAACTCCGCTTGCCACTGCATAAATTTTATCATTTGCAGTTTTTAAAGGAGATTGAAGAAGCACTCCTCCTTCCAGAGACTTTGCATCTCCTATCGAAGAAACGGTCACGTCCAATCTATCCCCTTTTCGAGCATAAGAAGGAATATTAGCAGTAATTAATACGGAGGCGATATTTTTAGTTTGTTCCGGCTTTAAATTCGCATCCACTCCCAGGTTCTTGAGGTAATTTTTCATACTCTCAGTAGTCATTGGAGTTTTGGAATCTCCAGTGCCGGGAAGTCCAACCACGATACCATAACCGGTGATCTGATTATCTCTGATCCCTTCTATCTTAGCGAGGTCCTTTAAACGAACTTCTGCACCGGAAAGGGATAAGGAGAATATTATAAAAAGTAAAACTACTCTTTTCATTTAGATTCTCCCAATAAACGATTCAATTGTTCCAGAATATATCTTTGTTTTTCTTCTTCTGAAAGTTCAGCTTTGACGGTTACCGTTCCGTCGGGATTATTGACCGTTTTTAAAGTGATAGGAGGTTGTAAATTTTTAGGTTCAATTCTTCCGGTAAACTGGATTTGTAAATCTGCAATCCGATCCGCGTCCACGGAATTGTCTCTGGAAATAAACTCGGGAGATAATCTTCCGGTCAAAAGAACTTGAGAAGGTTCACCATTATATGTAGAAGAACGTTGTCCTTGCAAAGTCAAAAGACCTGTATTCGCATCTATCGCTGTTACTACTGCAGTTAGATTTCCTTTTAATTTACCTAAAGATTTGATCTTTCCTTTATTCTTACGAACGATCGTGCGGTCCGTATTATAAGTAGGATTATCAGGGATCACTTTTTTATCAGGAACTGCTTTGATAGTAATATTCTCATCCGCAGTGGATTCAATTTCGAATTCCGCCGTAAAACCTTCTTTCAATTTTACGAATATAGTAGTTCCCACTCTCAAATTTTGGCTTCTGGAGTAAGGATTTTTATCCTGCCATTGGGAAAGATCCTGTGCAAATAGAGCGATCATTCCTGATAAAAATAAAAGTGGAAGTATAAATTTCAAACTACGGATCATATCAATTCTCTAAAAGGACTGTACCCTTCTCCACTACTCTTGCGGATATTTTTCCTTCTTTGGAATGAGAAGAAACATCCACTATCTCTCCAATATTACCTGAACTTAATGCTTTTGTCTTGGATTTTACTACCAGGTTTCTCTTGGTATAAACTAGATTTACGTCCCCGCCTCTTTGTACATCGAATAAGAACCTAAATTGTTTTTTGCGGAGAAGTTCCCCTGTTTGTAGATCCTTAAGTGCAGTGGAGCCTATATCCTTACCGGAAAGTCCGTCCGTAAAAGATTCTTCCATATAAACGGTTCTTTCTTCCAGATCTTCCGCTTGTAACTTTTGT
Source organism: Leptospira selangorensis (assembly GCF_004769405.1). Taxonomy (NCBI): domain Bacteria; kingdom Pseudomonadati; phylum Spirochaetota; class Leptospiria; order Leptospirales; family Leptospiraceae; genus Leptospira; species Leptospira selangorensis. The sequence continues at coordinate 209,238 of NZ_RQES01000024.1, read as the reverse complement.
CCCTTACGGATCTCTTTTTTGGCGAAAAGTGCGTTCGTTCTTCTTTCTAATTTAAATTTGATCCTTTGGGTATGGACCTTTCTGTTCTCGAAATAAAAATCTAAAGAAGCAACTACCTGCCCTGGATGAATGACCTGAGGAAGACCTGCCCATTTCAGATCCACACCTTGGCTTGGAACAAACCTTTCTCCGCTCAAATAAGAAATTTTAAAATCCCCTTCTCTATCTTGAGGAAGTTTAGAAACTTCTTTTTTTAAACTTTCCTCCAAGTCTTCCGGATCCAATTCGGAATCCAAAGGTAATACTAATGTTTCCTTTCCTGAAACTGGAACACCGGCCAGAACTTCCTTTAGGCTCTCAGGGCGAATGACTGTAGGTGCATTCAGATTTCTTAATACAACCTTATCCTTCATTCCGTCGGGAAGTTTTGCGATCTCGGAAAGTAGGACTTCTTTTTTTTGGGTCAGAAGTTTTCCACGTAGATATACCGCCTCCATTCCTTCTATCTTACCTGAACCGGATAAAAACAATCCGGCTAAGATACAGAATGAAATGTAAAAGCGGAAACTCATATGAATTAACGTTTCAGTCCGATCGCGGTAGATAACATGTTATCTGAAGTTTGGATAGCCTTAGAGTTGGATTCGTAGGCTCTTTGAGCCACGATCATATTCACCATCTCTTCCACAATTTTTACGTTAGACATCTCTAAGAAACCTTGTAGAACATTCCCGAAGCCTTCCATACCAGGAGTTCCAGGAATTTCAGGACCGGAAGCGACAGTCTCTTGGAATAAGTTTTTACCGATTGCCTGAAGACCCGCAGGGTTCACGAAACGATAAAGTTCTACCTGACCAATCACAGTAGGACGGATATCCGCTCCTATTTTAACCGTAACTTCTCCTTGTTCGGAGATCATCAGAGTGTTTAGGATTGCTCCCTCGGGTAAAATTAAAGGTGGCTCCAACAAATAACCGTTGGATGTTACTACTTGTTGGTTTGAATCTATCTTATAAGAACCGTCACGAGTGAATGCAAAACTTCCGTCAGGCATTTGGATCTTGAAAAATCCCATCTCGCTTGTGATCGCAAGGTCCAGTTTATTACCGGTAGCCTGAAAGGAACCGATCTCGAATAATTTCTGAGAAGCAGCCGCTCTCACCCCGTGACCCACATTCACACCTGTAGGAATTTCACTCACGGAAGTCGCAGGAGTTCCTGCCAAAACCATATGTTGGTAAACTAAGTCCTCAAAATCCGCGCGGTTCTTTTTAAAACCGGTGGTATTCACGTTTGCCAAGTTGTTGGAAATTGTATCTATATGAAATTGCTGAGCGATCATTCCGGTCGCGGCAGTCCAAAGGGAACGCATCATTTGAGTTTATACCTCGATCCCTTAACCTATCGGCCATTCCCAAAAAATCCACAGGGGATATTAGGGATTTTTGAGACAAAATACAGGTTTTTAGGAAGAAGAGCCCTACTTCAAATTGCGGAAAACCACACAACGATTTGAGTTCGTTCCCTTCTCATTATTCGAAACATTCCAGCAATTTGCAAGTTTCGTGAACTTCTGGTCATTGATGTATGTATTTTCCCAAACAAGTCCTGTGGATTCGGCACATTTGATCACATATTCGTCCAGATTGAAGACAGTTTTACCTTTTCGAACTTCCCCTACTTCCATGACCACTGTTCCACCGGGTTTTACCACTCTGGAAAGTTCTGATAAGGTTCCCTGGATGAATTCACACCAACCAGCAAGAGTCGCGAAAATACTTGGTTTCTGGTCCTTCTCCAATTCTATATCTAAGAACCAATAACGGAGCCAATTGTCCTCTTCGTAATTTACCTTGTCCAAAAATGGAGGGCTGGTCACCACAAGATCCACTGAATCATCCTCTAAACCGAAAAGATCCAAGGAGGAATGATTCGTGTATTCGTTTCTGGAAGAAAACTCATGATAAAAAGGAGTAAGTGATTCTTTCAAATCTCTTCTCATCTTTTGGAGGATCCTTGGTTTGATCTCTCTATAATCAGGGACAACTCCCCTCTTCTCATTATTTCTTTTTTGGGCCAAAGGAGGGATAGAGATCTGAGGAAAACTATATACAGAAAAGAAACCATTACTATGGCCATGAAGCCTGGATAATGCAGTCAAGCCCAAATATCTAAGTTCAGGAGAATCTGAATCAGCCAGGACCTTTTTCAGGTTCTTGATCTCTTTTAAAGTATCTTTATGATAAAAATGTAAAAGACCCTCGTCTTCTTTTTCTTCTTTAATTTTTGTGCTCAGATTAAGGGAATCGAGAGCTCTTTCCAGTTTTTCGATAGAAGGAACAGTTTGTCTGGACTTCGCCAAAAATAAGGACATTGGACTGATATCATTATGGATGGCAGCATAACCTTCTAAGTTTGCTTGGACCGCAGTGGTCCCTCTTCCACCGAAAGGATCGAACACGATCCCTTTTCGATTCTCCAAATATTTTCCAATGAAGAAGGCAGGCAATTCAGGTTTAAAGGAAGCTCTATAACTAACCACATAATGGATTGGATGAGATTGCCTTTGTTTAGATGTCCAAAATTCACCGGTGAGTATCTTTCTTTCTTTTTTACGAACTGCGCCGCTCATCCGCTCCGCCTTTTCTTTTTTCTTATTTTCGGAAGAAGGAGCAATTTTCAGTTTTGCTTTTTATAATTATGCCTGAGACATAAGAAAGGAATGGCGGAAGTGAGATCAGAAATACTTGTCTCCCTGCCGAATCCAAAAATCGTAGCATTCAGATCCGTAATTTTAGAGAAGTCCAAGGTCGGATCGCTAAGAGAATGAAAACCGTATCCGCTCAACTTTACGAAGATTTTTTAAAAGAGAAAAAAACGAATCGAAGATTCGAACTCGCGGGGTTATATATAGGATACGGAGCTTATGTGGTAAGTCTCGGGATCGTATTCTGGTTCAAGAGAGAAAATCCACTCTTCTCAGCAATGTTCTTTTTAGGATTATTTACGAGAGTCTCTAGCCTAATGATTGGAAGAGTTTTCTTGGTTCCTAAAGTTTTTCTTCAACTTCTCTCGACTAACCCCTCCGAAAAGGAAGATGCTTGGGAAACCATACAAGCTCATAAAGAAGAGATAATAGGCAGACTTGCAGGAAATATTTTCGGTTGGAATGATTCGAGCGAGTTATTCTCCCTGAATCGGGAGCAAATGATCGAGTTCGTAAAAAAATATACGGTTACGGATTGGAGAAGGATCGGAAAAATTTTTCTGATGTTCTACGTACCGATTTCACTATTCGTCACTTATCTTACGATTTACGCCTGGTTCCAATGAGGCGAATATTCCGTTTTTCTTTTGTGGCCCTTCTTCTCTCCTGCTCGGTAAAAACAGGAAGAGAATCGTTGGCCATCCAAAAAGAAGAACTCAATCTCTCCGACAGAAAAGTCTGCTTATTCCTAGCTGAAATGGAAGAAGGTACACTTTTGAAAGTGGGAGAAGATAACTGTAAAAAAAGCTCCCCTTCTATGTATGTATTCCAACCTGTGCTTGCTCTCGCGGCATTGGAACTGGGAACATTAAAAGATCCTCATGGATATTTTCCTTGGGACAAAACCAAATTTCCATATATCAGATGGCAGAAGGAACAGAATCTGAGGTCTTCTTTAGAAAGTTCCACAGTTTGGTACTTTCAAAAAATTTGGACGGATACCGGCACTACTAAACTTAAGACATGGTTGTCTTCTGTCGGACTTCCTATATCCGTTCCATTCGAACCTTCTAGATCCTTTTGGATGGATGGCGGATATTCTTGGACAGCAGAAGAATTCTATTTATTCTTATGGAAACTATTCAACGGGGAGTTAGAGGTCAGAAAGAAGAACCTAAACTCGGTATTAGAAGGGCTGGAAAGAAATCCGGGAGAGATCAAAAATCCAACAGGTACTCATAGATTAGATGGTAACTTCGGGAACTACTCCGGTTTTTATTCTGATTCTGCAACCGGGTATGCCCAAGGAAGATCAGTCTCTTGGTATTGGTTCTTTTGGAAGGGCCCAAAAAGATCTTATCTATTCTTATCCAGGATCGAGAGTGAATCCGAAACCTTCTCTCCCTTAGAGGCTGCAAAGTTCGGCATGGAATATCTAAAAGAAAAAGGGTTTTGGGAAAAATATTTCTCTTCTTCAAACTAAGTATTATTCTTTTCTCATTCTTTCCATTTTTATAGTATGGAGGAACTCCAACATTCCGAGGGTTTCTGATTCTAAGGATGAAACGAAACGCAATTTTCTACATTACCCTATTAGTATTTTCTTTAGTAGCCTTTCTATTCATAGCGAAACAAGGCAAGTCATTAGAAATAGGTAAAGTTGCTGTCGTCGAAGCAAGTTCTTCTACCTCGGTCGAGTCCGCAGAAGATACTATAGACGTTTGGAAAAAAGCCGGGGCAAAACTATGGAAGGGTTTCCATGAGCCTCTTCCTCTCCTATTATTACAGATCGGAGTCGTAATAGCAGCCACTAGAGTAATGGGTAAACTTGCAGTTCTTGTAAGACAACCATTCGTAGTCGGAGAGATACTTGCTGGTATATTATTAGGCCCATCCTTATTCGGATTATTATTCCCGGAACAGTATCAATTCCTATTTCCGAAAGTTTCCTTAGGCTCCTTACAACTATTAAGCCAGATCGGTTTGGTATTCTTCATGTTCGTAGTCGGAATGGAATTGGATCTAAAGATCCTAAGGAACCAAGCAGACTCCGCTATACTGATCTCTCATGCGAGCATTCTTCTTCCTTTCTTACTCGGAGCTATCTTAGCACTTTCTATTTATAAAACATTAGCACCTCCTGAGGTAACATTTCTCTCCTTCTCCTTGTTTATGGGGATAGGTATGAGTATCACTGCCTTTCCCGTGCTTGCCCGGATCGTTCAGGAAAGAGGACTTACCAAAACAAAATTGGGAGGACTTGCACTTACCTGCGCTGCTTCGGACGATTTAACCGCTTGGTGTTTACTTGCGGTAGTGATCGCTCTTGTGCAAGCTGGAGGACTTTTAGCCGCACTCTTCACTATAATCCTTGCGATCATTTACGTTATTATAATGTGGAAGATCGTACAACCTGCGATGCATAGAGCGGGTGGAATTTTCACAAACAGAGAAGCATTCACCAAAATGGCAGTGGCTCTGTTTTTACTTTTTCCGATCGCATCCGCTTGGATTACAGAATCCATCGGAATACACGCATTGTTCGGGGCTTTTTTAGCCGGGGTTGTTATGCCCGACAAACCCAAACTTAGGACACTTCTTGCTGAAAAGGTAGAAGACTTAAGTACAGCAATTTTTCTTCCTTTATTCTTCGCGTTAACCGGAATCAGAACACAGATCGGATTATTGAACCAAGGAAATTTATGGTGGGACTTTGCAATGGTGCTTACAGTCGCCATTGTAGGTAAATTTGCTGGAAGTGCAATCGCAGCAAGGGCCTCCGGAAACAACTGGAAAGATTCCTTATCCTTGGGTGCGCTCATGAACACGAGAGGACTCATGGAATTGATTGTCCTCAATATCGGTTACGATATAGGCGTATTATCTGCTCATATATTCTCTATGATGGTGCTTATGGCATTGGTCACAACTTACATGACCGGTCCAAGTTTGAATTTAATAGAGAGAATTTTCTCGGTTGTCAAAGACAAAAGAGAAGAAGGTATACTACTCGCATTCGCATTACATTCCAGAGGTGTGGATCTACTAAGGTTAGCTTCCGGATTATTCCAAAACGGCAATAAAACAAAAGAAGTAACCGCACTTCACCTCACTCCGGATTCTTGGATCTCGGGCAAAACTGCTCAAAAATACGAGAAAAAAAGTTTCGAACCTTTATTCAAACTTTCTAAAGAACTTGGGATCAAACTGAACACTCTATATAAACCTTCTGATAATGTCACAAGAGATATACTCAAAACAATCCAATCGGGAAATTATAATATATTCCTGACTGGGGGCGCCAAATCACTGTTCAGTGATGATGTATTAGGCGGTAAGATCAGAACCCTTCTCTCCGAATCGGAAACAAACGCGGGTATCTTAGTCGCAGAAAAATTAAAGGAACTAGATCGTTTTATCTTAGCAGTTTACTCTGATAAAGATGTGAAACTATTAAGTTTCGCTTTAGCAATGGCTAAAAAGATAGGAGCCAAACTTTCTATTTGGGATCCAAGAGGAAAAGTACCTCAATTTTCTCAGAAAGAAAGAAATCTTCTTAAAAAAGAAAAGATCACGATCCTAAAGGGAGAGAATCCTCAAATACTCTCCGAAGCGGACCTAGTGATCTGCGATCTAGAAACCTGGGAAGAAGAGACCGAATTTAGGAATTGGGAACTTTCAGACGGCTCAGGGCTTTTCTTAGTACGTTATAAAGATTAAAGATCCGTTTTTAAAAAGTATCCGACTCCAGGCTCCGTGATCAAAATTTCAGGATTACTCGGGTCTTTTTCTATTTTTTTGCGGATCTGGTTTACATACACTCTTAAATAACCTGATTCTGCCATTTGATTCGGACCCCATAATTCTTTTAAGATTTGGGTTTGAGTTACTATTTTTCCCGGGTAAGTGGCTAATAATTTTAGAAATGAATACTCGGTAGGTGTCAGACGGACTTCTTTACCTTCTTTCAAAACTTTCCTGGTCCCAAAATCCAATTCCAAAAGCCCGATCTTTACTTTAACATCTGTTTTTTCAGGAGAAGAGTGTCTTAATAATACTCTAATCCTTGCAAGTAACTCTCCCACTCCGAAAGGTTTGGTAAGATAATCGTCTGCACCACTATCTAACAAAAAGATTTTATCTTTTTCTGAATCTCTAACACTTAAAACCAATACTGGGATCTTAGAACCGGACTCTCTGATCTTTTTTAAGAATTCTTCTCCACCTTTTTCCGGCAAACCCAGATCCAAAATAATGGAATCAGGACGAACCATATAAACTTTTGATAATGCATCATCCACTGAGATCGCTTCTTCTACTTTATAACCTTCTTTTTCAAGAGCGACTCGGATCAATCGACGGATCTGGATCTCATCGTCTATAATCATAATGATCGGACTAGACAATCGAATCCTCCAAAGGAGGAAAAGTAAGCACTGGAATTCGGATCAAAAACCTGGCTCCACCTTCTTGTTTGTTCTCCGCCCAGATCTTTCCACCTTGGGCTTCTACTAGCCCTTTACAGATAGAAAGTCCGAGGCCTGTTCCTTGTATAGAACCGGAAATTTTAGTGAACTTTTCGAAAATTTTTTCCTCTTGTCCCGGAGGAATTCCAACACCGTTATCCTCTACAGTTAATAGAAGATGATCTTTAGGCACACTTGCTCTTACAATAACAGTGCTATTTTTTTCAGTATGTAAAAATGCATTCTGTAAAAGATGGATCAACACTTGGATCATTAATCTTCTGTCCATCCGAACCAAAGGCATACTTTCATCCGATTGAACCGATAATGTATGCTCTCCTTTTTCATACTCGGCAATCCTTGCAGTTTCATTTATCAGATCGACAGGATCTTCCCATTGAAGATCCAACATCAATCTTCCGGATTCCAATCTAGACATATCCAGAAGGTCTCCTACTAATCGATCCAATTTTTTGTATGCAATTCTGATCTCCGAGAATAAGTCGGACTTCTCCTTTTCATTTTTTCCATCACTTATTTCTAATAGATCCAAAGAAGCACGAATCACGGTTAAAGGAGTCCTAAAATCATGGCTGACCGAATTGAATAACGCTGAATAAAACTTTTCAGATTCCTCCACTAACTTTGCGTTTGCACGAATTCCTAATAATTGTATTCTTTCCAAAGCCAAGGCGATTTGGTTTAGCATGGAAAATAGAAGTGTTTCTTCTTCCAATTCCAAACTATCCTTATGTTCTCTATCTAATCCAATGACTCCAAAACAGCCGCCTGGAGTGAGTAATGGTAGATATAAACCTTTAGACATTGGAACAGTATCCGTATCTTTTCCGGAAGGTTTTCGATTTTGAAAAGTCCAAGCTGCCAATGCGGATTCTTTCATGTCCGGTTTAAAACCGCTTTTAGGATGAGGAATGCGGGAAAGTAAAGAATCCTGATCGGAAAGTAGGATCAAAACGGAAGATTGGAAAGTATCACCTATCGTTTCCACAGCAACGGACGCAATTTCGTCCAAACTATGGGTCTTAGACAATGCGACTGAAAGTCTATATAAACCGGAGAGTGCTTCTTCTCCTGTTTGTAAAGCTTCTTCCCTATCTCTTAATCTTGTAGTGAGAATTCCTAATACTAAAGCCAGTATAAAATAAGTTCCGAACATCATCCAATCTTCTACTTTTTCTATATAGAAAGTGAATTTAGGAGGGATGAATAGAAAGTTCCAAAAGATTGCGCTTAAAGAGGCAGTCACTAAAACAGGACCTCTTCCCGCAAACAAAGACACAAACATTATAAAAAACAGATATATGAGCCCGATAGACCAATAACCTGCAAAAATATTCAATAAAAGATTGAATGAAGTGATCCCAAGCAATGCCAGAAAAGATAGAAAATATTGAATAGGTTTGGATCTAGTTCCTTTGGTGAAAAATCCGAATCGAAGTTTAGGTTTCTCTTTTGCAATTTCAGTAGGAGCAAGAAGTATCTGAAAATCTCCAGGCTGCTCGCTTAGTTTATCTATAAAGGAGCCGCCTTTCAAAATCCTGGAAAGTTTGGATTTACCGCTTCTACCTATTACTACATGAGTTGCTTTGGTCCGATTGATTGCTCGGACGATACCAAGAACTGGATCTCCATCCGAAAAATTTAGTATTTCCGCACCGAGCTCCCGAGCAAGACCTAAGTTTTCTTTTAGGAGATCCTTCTCCTGAAAATCTAATACATTTCCGTCATCGACATGTACTGCAACCCAAGGACATTTTAATCCAAATGCAATTCGTTTTGCATAACGTATCAAATTAGCAGCCTGTGGAGAAGAAGATACTGCCACTAAAATTTTATCCGATAGTTTAGAATCCTTGGTCGGCTCCAAACGAGAAAGTTCTCGATCTACCAGTTTAGAAGTGAAATTCAGAGAAAGTTCCCTAAGTGCAGTCAAATTCGGTATCTTAAAAAACGAATGAAGTGCCTGGGGAACTTTATCGGAAGGATAAACCTTACCTTCTTTCAAACGTTTGATCAGATCATCCGGGACCAGATCGATCAATTCTACTTCATCAGCGATTTCTAAAATAGAATCCGGAACTCTTTCCGAAACGGGAGCTCCCGAAATTTCCTCCACTATACCTGCCCTACTTTCCAAATGTTGCACATTTAAAGTAGAATAAACGTTTATTCCTTGGCCCAAAATTTCCAGAACGTCTTGGTATCTTTTAGGATGTCTTGAACCAGGAACATTCGTATGAGCAAGCTCATCTATCAAAACCAGATCCGGTTTTTTTTCTAGAATTGTATCTAAATCCATTTCTTCCAAATCAACAGACTTGTACTTGGATCTTTTTCTGGGGATTATAGAAAGACCTTCCGCCTGAGCCTCCGTTTCTTTTCTATTATGAGTTTCTAAATAACCGATCCAAACATCTATTCCTTCCGATTTTGCTTTTTGAGCATCTCGGAGCATTTCGAAAGTTTTGCCTACACCTGCGGCCATACCGAAGAAAATTTTTAATTTTCCTCTGGTCTTAGCTCCTTCTCCTCCGATCCGAGAAAGTAATTCGTCCGGATCCGGTCTATTTTCTTCTGCAGGTCTCACCGATAATTTTATTTTTTCTGAATATTCTTTTCTATATAAACAGATCTCAATTTCAGATTCAATTTTAAAATATTGATCTTAGAAGAGCCGAATAATCCCAATTCAGGAGGTTCTATGGATTCTTCTACCAATTGGACCAATATATCCTCTGGGATTCCTTTTGTTTTCGCTATTAACGGAATTTGATATTTCACTGCCTCCGGACTCAAATGAGGATCCAACCCGCTTCCGGAAGAATACAAAAGTTCGGAAGGTACAGGCTCGGTCCCGCCTCTTGTAACCCAGTAATATCTTCTTTCCTCGACCTTTTTAGAAAGTTGAGAATTAGTAGGGCCAAAATTAGAAGCACCGGAAGAAGAAGGATCGTATCCAACGGCAGAAGGTCTAGAATGAAAATATTCAGGTGATTCGAAAGACTGGGAGAGTAATTCAGAACCGATTACCTTTCCGTCCATTTCAACCAAAGATCCTGAACTTACTTTTGGAAAAGAAAACTTAGCAAATCCATATACAAGAACCGGATAAAAGATCCCGCATACAAAAGTCCAAAGCCCTAATTGTAAAATTGCTCTTATCATGCGAAAACCCTTGTAGTAAAACTTAAAATCAGATCTATTCCTTTTATCCCGAAAAACGGCAGGATCAGTCCACCAAAACCGTAGATAAATACGTTTCGAGCCAGAACTGAATCCGCACCTGCAGGCTTATAACTCACACCTTTTAATGCAAGCGGAACCAAAAACACCAGGATCAAAGCATTAAAGATCACCGCACTTAAAACTGCAGATTCAGGACTTGCAAAACCTAGAATATTCAAAATAGATAAAGCTCCTATTCCACCGATCGGAAATAATCCCGCAAACATAGCAGGCAGGATCACGAAATATTTAGATACGTCATTTGCGATACTAAAGGTGGTCAAAGAACCTCTTGTCATCAGAAGTTGTTTTCCGATTTCCACAATTTCTATGAGTTTGGTAGGATTACTATCCAGATCGATCATATTCCCCGCCTCTCTTGCAGTTTGGGTTCCGGTATTCATTGCAACACCTACATCCGCTTGGGCTAAAGCAGGCGCGTCATTTGTTCCGTCACCTATCATCGCTACAAGTTTTCCGCCCGACTGTTCTTCACGGATACGTTTTAGTTTTGTTTCCGGAGTTGCTTCTGCGATAAAATCATCCACTCCAGCTTCTGCAGCGATAGCTGCGGCAGTTAAAGGATTATCACCAGTGATCATTACTGTCCGAATCCCCATCTGTCTTAACCTTGCGAATCTTTCTTTAATCCCACCTTTTACGATGTCTTTTAAATGAATGACTCCTAAAATTTCTCTTCCTTCCGAGACTACTAAAGGAGTTCCTCCTTCTCTTGCGATCTCATCTACTATGTCAGAAATTTCTTTTGGATATTCTCCGCCTAAACCTGCAATATAATTTCGGATGGAGTCAGAGGCCCCCTTTCTGATTGCTGGTCTTGTTTTTCCCTCCGCATCAGGATCGAAGTCCACACCGCTCATTTTACTTTTAGCGGTGAACGGAACAAATTTACCGCCTAACTCTGATAAGTTCCTTCCTCTTAGATCGAATTTTTCTTTCGCTAATACTACAATGGATCTCCCTTCCGGTGTTTCGTCCGAGAGAGAAGCAAGTTGTGCTGCATCCGCTATTTTCTTTTCTACAATACCCGGAGCAGGAACAAATCGGGTCGCCATTCTATTTCCCAAGGTAATTGTCCCTGTTTTATCCAATAAAAGAACGTCAATATCTCCGGCTGCTTCTATTGCCCTACCCGATTTAGCGATTACATTCCTTCTCATTAACCTGTCCATACCGCTGATACCTATCGCAGACAGAAGTCCGCCGATCGTAGTAGGGATCAAACACACCAAAAGACCAACTAACGCAGGAAAGGAACCGGAGAGTCCTAAATTTCCCCCACCTTCTCTTTGGCTATAGAATACGGCGGGAACAAGAGAAGTAATCGCAACCAAGAATACCAAAGATAATGCGGAAAGAAGAATGGAGAGTGCGATCTCATTCGGAGTTTTCTGCCTAGAAGCTCCTTCCACAAGTGAGATCATCTTATCTATAAAGGTTTTTCCGGGATCCGTTGTGATCTGGACAATAATTTTATCACTTAAAACTTTTGTACCTCCGGTGACTGCAGATCTATCTCCACCGGATTCTCTGATCACAGGCGCAGATTCCCCTGTAATCGCGGACTCATCTACAGAAGCGATACCTTCTACCACCTCGCCGTCACCAGGGATCTGATCACCTGCCTGACAAACCACCTTGTCTCCGGTCCTTAATTCGGAAGAAGGAACTATAATAACAGAACCTCCGTTTAGTTTATTTGCCTTGGATTCCTTTCTTGTTTTTTTCAAGGATTCAGCCTTTGCCTTTCCCCTACCTTCTGCCAGCGCCTCCGCAAAATTTGCAAACAGAACGGTCGCCCATAACCAGATAGAAATTTGCAGACCAAAACTCAAATTTACAGGATGAAAAATCAGATCATAAGAACTTAATATTGCTCCTATATAAACGATGAACATGACAGGATTTTTCCATTGAACTCTTGGATCCAATTTTACGAAAGAATCCAAAATTGGTTTTAGAAAAAACTTTGGATCTTGGGAAAAAGAAGCATTTTTGTTTTTCATAATATTAAATCCTAAAACTTAGAACCGGAATGTAAAAGAATATGTTCACTCACCGGTCCCAAAACCAAAACGGGCAGGAATGTTAGAGCTCCTACCAAAAAGATCACGGAAAGAAGAAGTAACACAAACAGAGGACTTTCCGTCGAGAACGTACCATCTCCCTTTGGAGCGATCTTTTTCCCCAATAAAGCACCACCTAACCCTAGAGCAGGAACGATCACTGCAAATCTTCCAACAAGCATACAGAATGAAAGAGTAAGATTATAAAATGGAGTGTTCACATTCAAACCGGCGAACGCAGATCCGTTATTCCCGGAAGCGGAAGCAAATGAATATAAAATTTCAGTCAGACCATGAGGTCCCAAATTTGTTCTAGAAGAAAGAGCCGATTCATAGAGAAGAGAAAATGCAGTGAACAAAAGAATACAAAGCCCGGGAACCAACACTCCGATAAGTGCGAGTTTTACTTCCTTTGCTTCTATCTTCTTACCTAAATATTCCGGCGTCCTTCCTACCATAAGTCCCGCGATAAATACCGTAAGGACAACATAGAATAACATTCCTATAAGCCCAACCCCCACACCACCGAATACAACTTCTCCCAGAAGAATATTCCAAATAGCTAACCCTCCGGAAAGAGGAGAAAAGCTATCATGCATTGCGTTGACTGAACCGTTAGAAGCCGCCGTGGTCGCCATTCCCCAAAGGATACTTTGGGCCACTCCGAATCTGGTTTCTTTCCCTTCCCAATTCCCGGCGAAATTACTTTCCGACCAAAGAGATATAGAAAGGCTTAGGACAAAAAGAAGAGTCATTCCGAAAAAGATAGATAGACCTGCTTTCCAAGAACCCACCCATCTTCCATAAGCAAAAGGTAATGCCCCAGGAAGAAGTAAGATCAAAATACATTGAATCCAGCTGGAAAATACGGTAGGATTCTCAAAAGGGTGAGCAGAATTTACTCCGAAAAATCCACCCCCGTTCGTCCCTAATTGTTTGATCGCAATTTGAGAAGCAGCGGGCCCAAGAGGTATTTTAAAAGAATGACCTTCGATCCCAATAGCATCCACATATTTGGAAAAATCCATGACTACACCTTGGGAAACCAAAATGAATGAGACCAAGAGTGAAATTGGTAAAAGAATATATAATATACTTCTTGTCAGATCAACATAGAAGTTACCGATCCCGGATGGATATTCGCCCGGCTTAGAGCTCATTCCCCTTGCCATAGCCGCAAGCACAGCAATCCCGACCCCGGCGCTTACAAAATTCTGTACTCCTAAAAGTAACATTTGGCTAAAATAAGAAAGAGAAACCTCGCCAGAATAAGCCTGCCAATTCGTATTCGTCACAAAACTTACGGAAGTATTCCAAGCCAGATCCCAAGAAAGTCCTGACTTACCTTCCGGGTTTCCAGGAAGAAGATTCTGAAAATGAAGGCCTAAAACTACTGCAGCCAAAGCCAAAAGGGTAAAAATACAGATATCAAAAAGATATCCTTTCCAATCCGAATTTTGATCTTCCTTTATTCCGGAAATCTTATATAGAAAAGACTCCGATCTGGAAAAGAATCTAAATTGTTTGGAAACTTTTCCCTTGAGAACGTCCGCTATATAAATTCCTAAAAAGGGAGAGAGAAGAAATAAAACCGCAAAATATAAAAAGAAGAAGATCGAGTCGTTTCCGTTCATCGGTATCCCCTAAAATTTTTCCGGTTTTAAAATGGAGAAGGAGAGATAACCGCATAATGTAATGACTAAAACGATAAGAAATGTATAAGACAAGATTCCTCCCAGGCAGAAACATTCCGTCTATTCCAAAAACTTAACCTGTTTTTTGGAATTCGTCAATGCGAACCTGCGTGAGAGGAGCCTATAAACGCGTTAATTTTGCGTTAAGATTTAAGTATAGAATTTTACTAAATCTGAAACTTCTTCCCGGGGTGTATGAAACTTATTTAATACGGAGTCCGGCTTAGGATAACCCAAACTTAAACCGCAGACTATTTTTTCGGATTCCGCCAATCCCAATTCTTTTCGGACCACTTCCGGGAAGGCGGATAATGCAGCCTGAGGAACAGTCCCTAATCCATAACTTCTGGCAAGAAGCATAACTGTGTTCAAAAAACAGCCTATGTCTAATGCGATATAAAAATTGAGTTCGAATTCTGTTGTGATAAATACCGCTGTAGGAGCTCCAAAAAATTCGAAGTTACGAAGCATAAACTTATCCCTGGCCTCCTTATCCTTTCTTTCAATCCCTGCAGCACCGTAGATCTTCATACCAAGATCGAACATTCTACGCTTAGCATCCGATGGAAAACCGGTAGGCCAAATCGTATCAGGCACAGGAGTTTCCGATTGTTTAGCTCTTTCTTGTAATAGTTCCGCCATTTTATCCCGTTTGGCACCGCTCACCACATGCACCTTCCAAGGTTGACTATTTTTCCAACTGGGTGCTCTCAAAGACTTGGAGAATAATTCCTTTAATACGGAATCTTCCACAGGTTTGGAAAGATAATCCCGGATACTATGACGAGTGAAGACAGCTTCTTCTACACTGGAAGCAATTCCTGATATATCGATTGATTCTGTTTCTGAGGATAAAGAAGACATATAGACCTCCGATTTAGACTTGCATTTTAATAAATTTCGGTCTTTCTGGAAGAAGAAAGAACCAGACAGACAAGTCTGTCTGTTATTCGATCTCAGGAAAAAGAAAATGTCAACCAAAGAAAAAGGGGTAAAAGATAGGATTTTGGAAACCGCAGTTAGGCTTTTCCAAACCCAAGGTTATGGGAATACGGGGATCAATCAAATTATCCAAGAGTCCCAAACTGCAAAGGCAAGCTTTTATGATTATTACCCTTCCAAGGATCTATTGGGAAAGGCATATATAGAATTTTATGGGAAAGAACAACTAGTCTTATTAGAAAAACTACAATCCAGGTCTGAGACTGCGAGAGATTTTATACAAGCCTGGACACATATTCTAAGAAGGCAGACCAGAAATAGCGAATTCGCAGGTTGCCCTATGGCAAACACGGCCGCTCAAATTGCATCCACCTCTCCTTCTATCTCGGAAGAAGTCAAAAAATTAGCCTTAAGAACTGTAGACTTCTTAGCTATCTATTTAAAAGAAAGACAGAAGAAAGGACAGATACCCAAAAACGCAGATACTCAATCCTTGGCTCGAAAAATTTTCGCTAGCTACGAAGGAGTATTGCAGATCTGGAAATTGACAGGAAAAATTTCAGCGTTAGACGATTTGCCTGAAATGGTAGATGCAATTATTAAAAATTCAGGGAAGAAATCTCCGATCTGAAGAAATCAGATCGGAGAAAAGGTTTATTGAATTAATTTTGGAAATCAACAGTTACAGTTGGAGGAGTTCCCGCGCCAACTATATAAAGTAAAAAGTAAAAAGATCCAGACACAGTGTTTTGATAGTTATATGGATCAGATCCTGAAACGTTAAATTTAACAGTTGTATTATTGTTAAATAAAGCCGATTCAGGTAGAGGACAATCGGAAGCCGCATAAATGGTAGGTTGAGTCCCAGAGTAATTCGGATTGTCAATTACATCCAAACCATGAAAAACAATAGTATCACCAGTTTGAACTCCAAGAGTTTCTACGATTGCAATCGGGTGATTTACGAAAGGTATTGCTCCCCATATAACTTGTACACCAGTAGCTCCAGCAGTAACGCGAGTACGGTTCACACCTACCGCTGCTTTACCAGGGAAATCTACTAAACAATCTCCCCCACCACTAAGCGTGTTTAAAATTGCCAAGTTTGTTAGGTCTTCACCATCGTCTTTCTTACAATCAACGAAAGAGGCCGAGAGTAGAAGCACCAATAATAACCATATAGCTTTTTGTTTCATTTGAGTTTGTCTCCACAGAACAGTCGTTCCTTATACTCGTTTCCCAAGAACGGGTCTGAGTTTCAATCTCAATATTTAAGAAAATGCCGAAATTGATATTTATTTCTGTCATTCTGGCTTGATATTTGGAAAAAAAGGCAGGTTTCTTTACTTTTTTTCTTAAGCGATGGAACCACCGCAAGAAGAGCCTGCTCCCGCAGTACATCCATAACAATGTTGGTGTAATAGGATCTCTCTGGAATCCAATACTGATTTGTTAAATTCGGATATTTTACTTACCTTATCTTCTATCTTCATATCTAACATTTGGTTAAAATCACAATCGTACAGGCTTCCGTCCCAACCAACACTTAACGTGTTGCGGCACATAACTGCAGTCGCTGCTACAGGATTAAATGCAGTCACAAGTTTTTCTAAGTAGGCATCTATATTATCGTTTTCGAGTAATGATTCCAAAAAACGGCTGATAGGCATATTAGTAAGTGCGAATAACGAATTAAATTCAACTCCGTGTACTTGTTTTAATTCCTTTTTGAAATCATTTTCCAGAGTGGACTGACCGCCCGCAAGAAATGCTCCCACAGGATTATATACTAAATTTAATACAAGTCCGGAACCGGAGATACCATAGCCGACAGTATTTAACTTTCTTAATGCTTCTATAGAGCGATCGAATACACCTTCTCCCCTTTGGGCATCCGTTCTTCTTTTTTGGAAATAAGGAAGACTAGAAACCACTTCCACTTTATGTTTTGCGAAAAATTCAGGAAGGTCTTTGTATTTTTCTCCTGCAAGAAGAATGGTAAGATTACAACGGATCATGATCTTCTTCCCTAATTTGGAAGCTTCTTCCACGAACCATCTGAAATTAGGATTCATCTCAGGTGCGCCACCGGTGATGTCCAAGGTAGTAACACCCGGCGTGGCCAAGGCAACCAAACATTCCTGCATGGTTTCCTTACTCATGATCTCTCTGCGATCCGGACCGGCATCCACATGACAATGCCTGCAGGTCTGGTTGCAGAGTTTCCCCACGTTCACTTGTAGTATGTCTACCCCTGTCGGGCGCAAAGGATAGAGCCCTGCTTCTTTTAATTTTTCTGAAAAACTAGGCAGACCCAGCTTTCCGGAAACTTCCGTAAGAATTTTCAATTGTTCTTTGGAAGAAGCGAGCTCGCTCCCTCTTGCTAATAGGGATCTCATACTTTAGAAACTCCTTATATACCGAGTTCTTTTACTTTATTTAATGCTTGAACGCTATGAACTAAGGTCGCTCCTCCACGGATAGCAGCGCCTACATGGATTGCTTCCCAGATTTGTTCTTCGGTTACACCTTTTTCTACAGTGTCAGTGGTATAAGCATCTATACAATAAGGACATTGTACTACATGTGCTACAGCAAGAGCGATCAATGATTTTTCCTTAGCAGATAACGCTCCATCCGCAAAAACTGCTCCGTAATAGTCGAAAAACTTTTTTGCCAGGTCAGGCTCGAATTCTCCGATATTTCCGAATTTTTTCAGATCTTCCGGTTTATAATAGGTTGTTTCCTGTGCCACGAAAGGCCTCCATCATTTTAATTATTCTTTAATTACGAATTGTAGGTTATTGCACTTCTCGCAGACTTCTTCTGGGATCCATCCCCATTTTATCAGAAATCCGAAAACAAAACAACCAGCACAAAACCCTAAAATGGATTCTAAACTTGCAAAAAGTACAAGAACACCAAGCACAACTTGGAAGGCGAATACCTGTCCTAAAAATAACAGAACAAATGCAGTCCCGCTGAAGATCACTCCTACGAATTGTGCGAACCTCTTAGGAGGACCTGCCACTGTTTTGGATCCAAGACCGAGTAACGGTACGATCCCATGTATCGCAAGTTTTGCAAATAGTGAAAACTTCGGTCCATACAATACTCTGGCTGAAAATCCGTAGAAAAGTGCTCCTACCAACCAAAGCGATTGCGTAATTATTGCGGCCAAACTTAAGATGACAACCAGGCCCGCAACGGTCCTTGCAGCATATTCATTGACAGTATCTGGAAAATTACCGATTCGAATCATTCTTTCTTGCCCAATGCCTTTTCGCCTAGTTAGACTCCGACTCTCGGAAATTCAAGAATATTTTCGCTATATTGAACGAAATGGTTAATATAATTGTACGATATACAAATAATTGCCGGGGTTTTGTAGTCACTTCGACAATTTTACTCCTCTGGGCACTCCCGCTCGCCTTCTTCCCAGTATTCTTTAGAAGAAGTGATATCTGGCAACTCTGCGGAGCATTCTTCCTTAGCATAAGTCTCTATTTTATATTTCTAAAGTTCTTTTCAAAAGGAAATGAGAAGATCGGTATCTGGGCCGGGATCTTACTTAGGATTTGGTTTTTATTTACTCCAGTATTTTTGTCGGAAGATACATTTCGTTTTTTATGGGATGGGCTTTTGGTCTCGGAAGGTTTATCTCCTTACTCTGAACTTCCCATAAATGTAAGTTTGGGATTCGACCAAAACTTGGAGAAAGAACTACTCTCCAAAATGAATTCCCCCAATTATTATTCGGTATATCCTCCCATATTGCAGTTCTTATTTTTAGTTCCGGTGTTCTTCTTAAAAAAAGGGATTTCCGTTTTCTGGGCAATCTCCATCTGGAAAGGAATTTTAATTTTATTTGAATTAGGAATTCTTTATATATTCTCAAAAAGAAAAAAAGAAGAAGGATCCGGAAATTTCCTGAAATACTGGCTCCACCCGCTCGTTCTTTGGGAAGGGATCGGGAACGGCCATCCGGAGCCTATCCTATTTTTCTTTTTATTTTTAGGAATACTCTCCTGGGAAAACGGAAAAGTTTTCAAAGGATCTATATTTTATCTGGCTTCTATCCTCACCAAAATACTTCCCTTATTAGCCCTACCCTTTTTGTTTTTTTACTGGTGCAGAAGGTCAACTGCTCGCAGTATTTCACTCTTTTTCGGCGCCAATATTCTAATATTTGGATCTGCACTTTTTTGGTTTTTATTCTCAGGAGCGGGAGGAAAAATTTTAGAAGAACATTGGAGAAAAGGAATCGGAGTCTATTTTACATTATTCGAATTCCATGGAGGATTTTATTATCTTCTTAAAAACTTGATCCGGTATACATGGTATCCTTATTCTACAGGGATCATACTCGGGATCTTAAGTATTTTCACGATCTGTTTTTATTCATTTAAAGTTTCTAAAATAGAAACAAACAACAAAACCGCTCTTCTGCTTACGGTGTGGATACATTTATGCGGAATTTATTATTTATTTTCCAGCACAGTACATCCTTGGTATTTTCTTCCGATACTTGCAGCCTCCGTATTCACAAAAACGATTTGGCCCTTGGTCGCATCTTCCGTCTGGATACTATCTTATTCTACTTATTCCTCTTCTCCATTTTATGACAAAAATTGGGCCCTGGTCTTGGAATATTCTCTCGTGTTTGGGACCTTCTTCTTAGAAAATTTTCTCTTGCTTAAAGATAGAAGAAGGTAAATATACTTCGAAAATTCTCCCCTTTCTTAGGAATCATCCATGTTATCCAGACATTTCGAAACCTTATCTAATACCCTGGAAAAAGAGATCCTGGCCAGTGAACAGATCCGAAGTAAGATCCTTTTGGCCGCTTTTGCATTCGCAGGAATTTCCTGGAGTATCCTATTCTTATTTTTAAAAGAAGAATTTAATCAAAGCACAGGGATAGAATTCCCTTTCGAAGTATTGATAGGTGCTTTAGCATTCGGAACTGTTTACGAATTCGGATTTTTAAAATTGCTGAATTATCTTAAAAAAAGAGAATTCAAACTTCCACTTCTACCCAGATTCGGAAACGCATTGATAGAAACTTCCCTTCCCGGGATCATATTATTCATTTTGATCCAAAAACATTCTCACCCGGTAGTTCCTTCAAACTCCCCTATCTCGAATTTATATTTTATTTTTATAATACTCTCAGTTTTAAGAATGGAGTTTGGACTTTCTCTATTTACTGGAGCAATCGCTGCGACCCAATATTTGATCACAGGTTTATTTTTTGTTCCGGACTCTCCTTTAAGTGGAGAATCCGCCTATAGTTTCTTCTATTCCAAAGTTCCTACATATATGCGTTCCGGATTATTTTTAGCATCAGGGATCGTAGCCGGGCTAGTAGGTTTACGATTGAAAAAGATCCTTAAAAACTCTGTAGAACGTCTGGAAGAAAGAAACGAAATTTTAGGAATGTTCGGTCAATATGTTTCCCCATCCGTAGTGGACAAATTGATGAGCCAAAAAGCGGATACCGCCTCCGAAAACAAAGACGTATGCGTAATGTTCTTAGATATCCGAAACTTTACAAAATTCTCCGAAGACAAAAGTCCTTCGGAAGTAATCTCCTATTTGAATACATTATTCGAAGATATGATAGAGATCGTGAATAAACATAATGGTATTATAAACAAATTTTTGGGGGACGGGTTTATGGCGGTATTCGGCGCCCCACTCTCTGATAATGGAAAAGATGCAAAGAATGCAGTCTCTGCCGCATTAGAGATCCAGAAAAAAGTAATAGAAATGAATGTCTCCGGCAAGATCCCTGAAACTAAGATCGGGATAGGTCTGCATTTCGGAGAAGCAATGACCGGAAGTGTAGGTTCCTCCCAAAGGAAAGAATACACTATTATCGGAGACACAGTCAATCTTGCGTCCAGAGTGGAACAATTGAATAAAGACTTCGGGAGTGAAATTTTAGCCACGGATACGGTTTACGAACATGTAAAACATTTCTTAGAAGCAGAGTCACTTCCCCCGGTAAAAGTAAAGGGAAGAGAAAAAGAAGTCCTGATCTATAAATTAACCTGATGCAAACTCCGGAATCACATTACGAAAACTTTTTAGCTGAAAAATATTCCTGGATGTTGGGAGATCTTTCCGCTAAAGAAAAAGACCAACTGGAATTATTCAGATCTTTTGAGATTTCTCCCCAAGGAAACGGGGTCGCTTGGGATCTAGGAGCAGGAAGTGGGATACAATCCATTCCTTTGGAAGAATTAGGATTTCAAGTTTTAGCAATAGACTTCAATGAAAAATTATTATCTGAGATCAAGGCCAGAAAACCGGACACAAAGATCAGAACAAAGATTGCAGATATCAGATCCAGGGATTTATACCAAGGTGTTTCTCCGGAAATCCTTTTATGTATGGGGGACACGATCACTCATTTAGAATCGGAAAAAGATTGGGAGACAACAGTAAGTCTTTGGTCTAGCTTTCTTTCTCCAGGAAGTAAATTAATTTTAGGTTATAGAGATCTGAGTTATGGAAAACCAGGAGATAAAAGTATATTCGTGGTCCGTTCGGAAGAATCTCGAATTTTCACCTGCCAATTACAATTCATTCAGAACAAAGTGGATATTACGGATATATTTCACGAGAAAACTGATAAAGGTTGGATTGTTACTTCAAGTTCGTATAACAAACTGATCCTTCCTATCGATGATTTGATCAAAACTGTTTCTCAGAAAAATTTTGGACTTAAAAGAAAGGATGAGAAAAACGGGATGAAGTTTTTACTTTTTGAAAAGTTTTGATTAGACCCTTTATATTCAGATCAGTTCCTTTCTATAGTTACTTTTAAGAGATCCTTTTCCCCAAAAACCGTTCGACAAGTCGGGAGTTACTGGGAATTTGTACGTATCCTTGCCCGGAACCCTTCCATGATAGATAAACTGATACGTCTCTCCATTAAGAACAGGATTTTCGTCCTGATACTCACTGCAGGAATCACCATAATAGGTTTGTATAATGCGTATCAACTTTCTATCGACGCAATCCCCGATATTACAAACGTTCAGGTTTCCGTTGTAACTCAGTCCCCTGGTCTTTCTCCTGTAGAAGTAGAGCAGTTCATTACTTATCCTATTGAGATGGAACTTACAGGAGTTCCTCATGTAACAGAGATCCGTTCTATTTCCAGAACTGGAGTGAGTAGTGTTACTGTAATTTTCAAAGATGGGACTGATATTTATTTCGCAAGGCAACTCATTAACGAAAGGTTAAGAGCGGCAGAGGCTGTGATCCCTAAAGGTTATGGTAGTCCTGAACTTTCCCCTATCGCAACCGGTCTTGGAGATATTTATGAATTCGTTCTAACAAGTGATCGCCATAATCCGGAAGAGCTCAGGACTTATATGGAATGGGAACTTGCAAGGGAGATTAAATCAACCGAAGGGATTATCGACGTAAATATCATCGGCGGGGAAGCAAGACAGTATCAGATCAAGATAGATCCCCAAAGATTAGCAGTTCATAATATTACATTATCTCAACTTTGTGATAAATTAGAAACAGCCAACCAAAACACAGGTGGCGGTTATATCACCAAAAGTGCGGAACAGATCGTGATCCGTGGAGAAAGCCAGTTCAAAACCGTGGACGAGATCCGTAACGTTGCAGTCCAAACAGAAAGAGACGGAGTTCCACTTCTTTTAGGCCAGATCGCAACTGTAGAAACCGGTCCGGCACTTCGTTTCGGACTTATGACCAAAGATGCTAAGGGAGAAGTAGTAGGCGCCACTGCAATGATGCTTATGGGCCAAAACTCTTTGGAAGTAGTGAAAAAGGTCAAAGAGAAAATAGAAGTACTAAGAGCCAGACTTCCGGAAGGAATGAAGATCGTAACATTCTATGATCGTTCAGAATTTATCGGAAGAACATTAGGAACAATCTTCACAAACCTGGCAGAAGCTGCGGTACTCGTAATCATAGTTTTGATCTTTGCACTAGGAACAGTGAAAGGTGCGTTACTAGTCAGCTTATCCATTCCGATCCCAATGCTTGCCGCCACAATATTCATGAGAATGTTCGGTATCGTCGGTAACTTAATGTCTTTGGGAGCATTGGACTTCGGACTCTTAGTGGACGGAACCATTGTGATGTTGGAATCAGTTCTTCACGGTTTTATCTTAAAACAAGCATTCTATGAACAACAGAATTCACAAGAAGATAGGAAACTTGCGGCAGAACAGATCATTACCGATTCCTGTGTGAGGGTGGCGAGAGCAGCAGCTTTCTCCGTAGGGATTATCTTGCTAGTATACCTACCTCTCATGACATTAGAAGGTGTAGAAGGTAGAATGTTCAAACCTATGGCGATGACTGTTGCAATCTCACTTGCCATGGCGCTTTTATTCTCTCTTACAACCTTTCCCGCTGCGGCGAGTATCTTATTCCAAACTCCAGTATTCCATCATAGTAAGTTTTGGGACAGAGCGGAAGAGCTGTATATGCAACTTCTCGACTTCGGAATGGCAAACAAAAAGTTATTCTTAAGAGCAGGCCTAGGCGTATTTGCAGTTTCTCTAATATTAGGATCTACTTTAGGATCCGAATTCCTTCCCCGAATAGATGAGGGAGAATTTGCGATAGATATCAAAAGATTACCCTCTACTTCTATCAATTATTCCAGAGATACGAATACCGAAATAGAGAGGGTAATAGCTCAGTTCCCTGAAGTAACGAGTGTAGTTAGTAAGATGGGTCGAGGTGAGTCAGCAGCGGAACCGATAGGAACGGAAGAAGGAGAATCCATGGTGAAACTCATTCCTCCTAAAGAATGGACATCCGCTTCTTCCCGAGACGAACTTATGGATAAAATGAAGGACGCGATCTTAAAATCAGTTCCTTCTAGTACGATCTCACTTTCACAACCGATCGAAAACAGGGTAAATGCACTTCTCTCCGGATCTAAAGCGGACGTGGTAATTAAAATTTATGGAGATGATCTCCAAACCCTAAAAGATACCGCATCCAAATTTGCGGATAAGATCAAGAAGGTTCCGGGAGCTGCAGACTTAAGAGTACAAAGAGTTCTAGGGCTTCCTTTAATCCAAATCAAAGCAGACAGACAGAAGATGGCGCGTTACGGCGTAGCCGCAGAAGAGATCTTAACCACCGTAGAATCATTACGTATAGGAAGAAAGGCAGGAAAAGTATTCGAAGGATTCAAACGATTCGACTTAGTAGTTCGTCTTCAGTTAGATGTTTCGGATCTGGATAAATTGGAAAACATTCCGGTCATGACTTCTACCGGAGTTACGGTTCCTCTGGGACAAGTAGCGACCATCGAATTTGTAGAGGGTCCTGCGGCAATTTACAGAGAGTCGTTAAAACGTAGGATCATGGTAGAAGCAAACGTACGAGGAAGAGACTTAGTAGGTTTCGTAAATGAAGCACAAAAAGTCACAGCCGATATAGAAAAAACTCTACCGGAAGGTTATAGAACGGATTGGGGTGGTCAGTTCGAGAACTTCCAAAGAGCGAAAAATAGATTAATGCTCGTAGTTCCAATCGCACTCGGAATCATCTTCGTGATGTTAATCGCTGCATTCGGAAATATTTATTATGCAGCGGGAGTATTCATCGTAGTACCACTCGCAGTCGCGGGAGGGATCATAGGCCTTGTGCTTAGAGGACTTCCTTTCAGTATTCCTGCCGGTGTTGGATTTATCGCGGTGAGCGGTATCGCAGTATTGAACGGGGTTGTATACGCCTCCACTCTCAAAGAAGAATTAGAAAAAGGTATCACTATCTCCAAAGCGGTGTTGTCTGCGGGACTTCATTCACTTCGTCCGGTAATGACAACTGAGATCATTGCCGCAGTCGGATTTATTCCGATGGCGATATCTACCATGGCTGGAGCGGAAGTGCAAAGACCTTTGGCAACCGTGGTGATCTTCGGAGTAATCGTTGCGACAGTTCTTTCTCGAGTACTTCTTCCTATCGTGATGGAATTCCTACTGAATATTTACCAAGACCAGGAAAGAAGAAAAGAAGCTCGTAAAAGAAAATTAGAGTCTGAATTCCAAGCTTCCAGAGCCCATGAAAGAATTCCACAAACATTGGAAGAAGTTTCCTGGGATTCAGAAGAGGTTACTCATGAAGAACCGGAAGAAGTGGGAAGCTCTAAATCCAAACGTTCCAAAAACGGGGGGAAGAAGAGGAAGTAAATTCCCCGCGGCAAGGATACGCAGGGGAAGTCCGAAGGACCGGAGCGATAGCGCAGCCCGAAGTAGCCTGGTCCGAGCGAAGCGAGGAGCCGCCCTTATCTTTTACTTTTTAATCCAGACAGGAGTGTGGACACAACGGATCTTAAAAACTCGATCCGATCTTCTTCTATATTATCGAATACCATTCTAGGATGATGGAAGGCGGCAGTCCCTTCGAAAATGATCCTTGCTCCTTCCTTAGGAGTATTACAAAAAAATAATCCTTTTTGGATTCCTTCTTGGACCATCGCTTCCAGTTGTATATACATTGTCTGGATATGTTTTTTAACGAACGGTCTTGTTTTCTCTGCGGAATTATTGAATGCAGTATAAATTCTTGGATCCGACTGGACCTTCTCTCTTTTCATCATATGAAGAGTCATTAGCCACTCTAAAATTCTTTCTTCCAATGGACTTGTTTTCGAGGAAACTTCTGCGAGAGCAAGATCGATACGATCCAACCATCTTTTAGAAATGGAATCGAGTAATGCTTCTTTGTCTGCGAAATGTTTATATAATGCGGCGTGGCTAAGATTTAGATTTCTAGCCACGTCAGTAAGTTTCAAACGCTCGACACCGTTTCTTCTGATCTCAATTTCAGCGGCATCGAGCACTTTTTCTTGTAGTTCTTCTGGCTTTAAACCTGTTTTAGGCATCTCTCATTTTACGACGAGCTGCATCGAATGAGAAGGATATCTATCTCCTTGGAAGGCTCCTTCCGGAAAAGTATCATCCAAGGTTTTCACTTCTTCCGGAGTTAATTGGACCGAAAGAGCTTCTAAATTTTCCCTTAAACTTTCTCTTCTTGTGGAACCGATCAGAGGAAAAATATCTTCTCCTTTATGAAGCACCCAAGCGATAGCAAGTTGGGCAGTAGTACAACCCTTCTTCTTTGCAAGCTCTTGAAGCAGACTCACACGCTCCAAATTCGCTTCAAGGTTTTTTCCCTGGAAGCGAGGAGAAATGGATCTAAAATCGGCAACTCCTAAAGAACTTTCTATCTTTCCGGTAAGAAGTCCTCTTCCCACAATTCCGTACGGAACGATCGCGACTCCAAGCTCTCTCGCAGTTTCAAGGAGTTCCTTCTCGATCACACGAGTTGCTAAAGAATATTCAATTTCCAAAGCAGTGACCGGATGAACTTTATGAGCCCTTCTTAAATTTTCAGGAGAAGCTTCCGAAAGTCCAAGATAACGTACATATCCTTCCTTGATCAAATCTGCAATCGCACCTACAGTGTCCTCGATTGGAACTTCCGGATCGACCCTGGAAGCCTGGTAAATATCGATCACATCTACTCCAAGCCTGGTAAGAGAATGTGCTGCGAAGTTTTTCACAGAGTTCGGTCTGAAATCATATCCTATGAATGCGCCATTTGGATTGCGAAGTCCGCCGAACTTCACACTGATCATTGGTTTGGTTTTTCTACCCTTCAACGCTTCCGAGATCAAAAGTTCGTTATGACCAATCCCGTAGAAGTCTCCGGTGTTCAGAAAATTGATCCCTGAATCTAAGGCCTCATGAATGGTCGCGATGGATTCCTGCCTGTTTCTGGTCTCTTTTGTTCCGTAAAAGTCCGACATCCCCATACAACCCAAACCGACTTGGGAAACCTCGGGGCCGTTTTTGCCTAATTTTCTCAGTTTCATTCGAAACCTCCATTTAGTTACAATTTACATTTTTTATTATTTGTAACTAAATGGCAAGCCTTTTCTGAACCTGATTTTTGTGGGAATTCCCACATTTCTTGCTTTTCGCTTTCCGACATAATACCATTCTAGCGTTCCGGAGTAGCAAATCCATGGATCACCAAAAACCGATCGTTCAACTTTTAGATGCGACTAGAGAACCTTTCAATCTAGCGATCGCTTCCGCTCGGACTTGCTATTCTTCCAAGGGGATTTTGCTCCCTGAGGATATGATCCGCACTGAAAAATCTCTGGAGATCAGGGACAAGGTAGCCAAATCCACTAAGAAGGCCGGCCACCTCACCACAAGACAACATCCTCATTTTATATTCACATTGGACAAGGTATCCCGTCAGTTCGTTTGGTCCTTTCTACATTCTCATCCGTACTATAACTCGGAACAGGTGAGCCAAAGATACGTAGAAGTTAAAAAGGAAAATTATTATATCCCACCTACTCTTTCAGGAAAACAGAAAGAATATTATCTGGAAGCGATAGAATATGCATCTAACGCATATTTTGAATATGTGGAATTATTACATTCATTCATCCAGGACGAATATTTCCTAGTTTATAAGGCTCGCGCAAATTATCCTGAAAAATGGCAGCTTCCAATTAAGAAGAAATGCTTAGAAGTAGCGCGTTACCTTCTTCCTTTAGGAACTTATACTTATTTATATCACTCGGTAAACGGGCTTACCCTTCATAGATACCATCGATTGATGAATTCTTTCGATGCACCTGAGGAACAACGTTTAGTTGTAGAAGAGATGATAGAAAAAGTAAAAGAGATCGATCCTCTTTATGTGGAAGAAATGGATGACCCGATCCCTCTGGAAGAAACTGCAGAGTATAAATTTTTCAAAGACTTCTACCAAGATGGACATTCCGAATATAGACCGGAAGCAGCTAAAAATTTTGTAAGAGAATTCGATGAGGATATGGACAATCGTTACGCAAGATTGGTTTCCTATTCTTCTAATGGACCTGAAGTTTTGGCTTCTTCTGTCCGTGCGGTTTTAGGTTTATCTAAAAATTCGCTAAATGATGAAGAAGCAATCCGACTCGTGATGGATCCTTCTAAGAACAAACATCTGACTTCTACTTTAAATGAAACCACAATGAGTCCTCTTTCCAGAGCGATGTTCAATGTCCATTATTCATTCAAAAAGAGAATTTCTCACTCTGCGGATAGCCAAGACCAAAGACATAGAATGGTGCCAGGTTCTCGTCCGGTACTAATGAGCCAATATACCGGAATGCCGGACTATATCGTTCCTAAAGTAGTATTAAAATATCCTCA
The DNA here is from genome assembly GCF_004769405.1 of Leptospira selangorensis. Classification (NCBI taxonomy): domain Bacteria; kingdom Pseudomonadati; phylum Spirochaetota; class Leptospiria; order Leptospirales; family Leptospiraceae; genus Leptospira; species Leptospira selangorensis. The sequence goes on along the minus strand of NZ_RQES01000024.1, from coordinate 180,861 downwards.
ATTAGAAGAAACTTATAGAAGAAAAATGGACGGTATTTTCAAGAATTTGAACCGTTTTATTGAAGCAGGAGGATCTCCTGAACATGCTTCTTATCTTCTTCCGAATGCTTTCCCGGTCCGTTTTTATGAAAGTGGGGATCTATTAAATCTTCATCATAAATGGAGAGCGAGAACCTGTTATAATGCTCAGGAAGAAATTTTCCAGGCTTCTATCAATGAACTTATAGATCTGACAAAGGTCCAACCGGAGATCGCAAAATGGATCAAGGCTCCTTGCTGGATCCGCTTACAAGGTGATATCAAACCTTATTGCCCTGAAGGGGACCATTATTGCGGAACCCAAGTTTGGAAAAGAGAACTGGATGAGTACGATAGAACTCTGTAGTTCTATCGTATTTCTATTCTGAAAATTTTTCCGTTATAGTCTACCACGTAGATTTCTCCATTTGCATCTTCACCAAAAGAAGATACATTGGAAGAAAATCCCATTTCGGAAGTATGTTCTATGAGGCCATTTACTTTGGTACCATCCCAAAGAATGGACCAGATCTTACCTGTAATAAAGTCGCCGTAAAAGTATCTTCCGTTTAATTCAGGAAAGTTCGATCCCCTATATACATAACCGCCAGTGATAGAACTTCCTACAAAATGACTATATTCTAATTTCGGAAAACTGATCCCCGAAGTATTACATCCGACAGAAGGGTTATAACAATGATTTCCTTCCGTGAGCCTCCATCCGTAATTTTTAATTCCTGTGTTCGCGAGTTCTATATTCAATTCTTCGTAATCGTTTTGCCCTACATCCGCAATGTATAAATCTCCGGTTCCCCGATCCAAACTAAATCTCCAAGGATTTCTAAGACCCCAGTCCCATATATGAGGATTTTCTAATCCGGTTGCAGGCCTATTTCCAGGAGCGGGTGTAGGATAATTATCTATATCTATCCTTAAAATTTTACCCAGAGAAGATTCCAGATTCTGGGCTTCGTTATTCGGATCACCGGACCCTCCTCCATCACCCATTCCTACCAAAAGATAACCTCCAGTATCGAAGGCCAGCATTCCTCCATTATGATTAGTGAATGGTTGGTTAACTGTAAACAAAACGGAACCGGAACCTGAGTTTGCAAGATTAGGATCGGAAGAAGATCTGGCATATTCTGCAACCACAGTAGCCCCATCCGATTTGCGAGTATAGTTCACCCAAAACCTTCCGTTAGAATTATAATTTGGATGAAATGTTAGACCGAGTAAGCCTCTTTCTCCTGAGAATAAAATTAGATCCAGGCCTTCTGATCCAAGATCTAAAAAAGGTGAAGTAAGAAGAGTGCCGTCTTTGATTAAGCGGACCTTTCCTCCTTGTTCCAAAACAAAGATCCGACTCGTATCTCCAGATGGAGAAACAAGAAACAATGGAGCATTGAACCCGGAAGCAATCTCGGTAAGTTTCAAACAAGGAGGGTTTCTATCTTCACTACATCCTGATAAGAAAGGAAGAAGTGGAATATTAGAATGATTGGGCTTAGAACATTGTGCAAAAGATAGAAAACATAAGAAGATCGTATAAATGCAGATCCTTTGGATTTTAGATGTAAGTCCCATCTTATTTAATTTATGATCCTTCTAACATAGAAAACAAGCCGAAAGACCAGGTTTCTCTCTTTTCGAAAAAATAAAAAAAGGAGGGACTAAAAACCGATTTCAGAGTAAATCATCCTAGAACAGATCATGAAAACAATCTCCCCTACAAGGACCGCAGAACTGGTCCAATACCGCAGATTCATTCACAAACATCCTGAACTTAGATATGAAGAAGTTGGGACGGCGGATTTCGTCTCCAAACATTTGGAATCCTTAGGTTATAGTTTCCAAGCTGGGATCGCAAAAACTGGGATTGCTTGTTTGATAGATTCAGGAAAACCGGGCAAAACTCTTTTGGTAAGAGCGGATATGGATGCTCTTCCTATTTTTGAAGAAAATAAGACGGATTACACTTCAGTTCATAATGGAGTTATGCATGCATGTGGGCATGACGCTCACACTTCTGTTTTAATGGGGCTTGCCTCGGAACTAAAAGAAAGTCCAAGCGCAATAGTTCCTAAAGGAAGAGTTTTATTGGTATTCCAACCGGCAGAAGAAGGTGGCCAAGGTGCGGACCGAATGATAGAGGAAGGAATATTAGAAAAATATGATGTTTCTGCCGCATTGGCTCTTCATGTTTGGAATCATATTCCTGTAGGTAAAGTAGGGATCGTAGACGGCCCGATGATGGCCGCAGTAGATGAATTCCAAATTACTGTGCAAGGGATTAGCGGTCACGGAGCTATGCCTCAACATACAGTGGATCCTATATTAGTAGGCTCTCATATAGTCACCGCTCTGCAAAGTATCGTATCACGAAACACTGATCCTTTGGATTCTTGTGTGGTAACAGTAGGCGCATTTCATGCAGGACATGCATTTAACGTAATATCAGAAACTGCTGAGCTAAAAGGTACGATCCGAACATTCACAAAAGAAATGTTTGATAAGGCGCCTGAATTATTCAAAAGAGTCGTGGAGAATACTGCTTCTGCTTTCGGCGCAAAGGCGACCATTCATTACGAAAGAACAAACGCCCCAACAATCAATCATCCAGAAATGGCAAATATTGTCCGAAAGGCTTCGGAGAATATTTTAGGTCCAAATTCAGTTACAGAAGAACATGCAAAGACTATGGGCGGAGAAGACTTCTCTGCATTTTTAATGAAGGTCCCTGGATGTTATTTTTTCGTAGGCTCCATGAATGAAGAAAAAGGCCTTATCCATCCACATCATAGCTCTAAGTTTGATATAGATGAAACTTCTCTGCCGATCGGTTTATCTGTGATGAAGGAAGCAATCAGACTTTATTTGGAAAGTAACTGAAGATGTAGGAGTTCCTGATGCGGGATCGACCGTTTGTTGGAACTCCTACATAGAAGGGAAACCGCCCCCACCCAAGTTCGGGTGGAGGAGGTGGGCTTGTGGGAGAAGCCATTTCCCCTATACACTAAAAACCTCTAAACCACAACTCCAATTTACACCCACATATAATGTTGGAATTCCAACATTCCATGCAGCATTCACGCTGCGTCCCAGGGCAGAAACTTTTCTTCGTTTTTAGAAGTTTCCTTTTTCAGTTCCGGATTTTCTTTCCGAATCGACCGAAATCCCGAACTTAAGATCCACTCCATTCTCAAATGTGAACTTAAAAAACTGCTAGTAGACACATTTCTTTCATGAGCGTAACCCATAGCTTCCCAATAATCAGAGCCATACACCCTGATCCTTTTTCTGGAATCGCTACTTTTTACTTTTTCAAAGTCGACTTTTAGAATTCTACCCGTTCGCTTTCTTTCTTTAAAAGAGGAAATCATGAATTGTAGGATCTCCTTCGGCTCTCCTAAATATAAGACAGCATCTCTCCAAATCGATTCCATTTCCAGAGGGATTCTCCAATCAATTTGGATCATTCCTTTGTTCTCTAAAATTTGTTTTCTAAAAACTTCTTCCATATTCGCTCCCGAATGTTGAGATCGAATCCATAATATAGAGCAGTTATCTTCAAATGAAAAACGGGAAGAATATTAAAATTTTTGAATTTAGTTCATCTTAGGTCGAGTTTTAGCGCTAAGACGAAAAGTTTGGAGACGTAAACAAGAGATCGAAGCCTCAGTCAACCAAAAAGCCGACAGGGTCTCCACAGATTAAGAATATCGCGGAATCAATATTCCGGTCTATATCATGGAAATTGAATTGAAAAAATATATCAGTTCCTCATCGCCTCAATTTCATCCACTTCTTTTGCGATCATAGATGTCAGAACAATAGGAGTATCCCCATTCACCAAAACATCATCCTCTATTCTAACGCCGATACCTCGGAAACCTGCAGGAATTGTCTCATCTGTAGGATCAAAATATAATCCAGGTTCTACTGTTACCACAAGACCGTTCTGCATAGGTTTACTTTTTCCATTCTCGAAATAGCGCCCCACATCATGTACATCCATTCCAAGATAATGACCGGTCCTATGCATATAAAACCTGCGGTATTCTCCTTTCTCAATAACTTCAGAAAGTTCGCCCTTCAATAAACCCAGATCGATCAATCCGGAGGTTAAATTTTTAACGGTCTTCTCATGTACAGCATTAAATTCGACGCCTTGTTTTGTATCCAAGATCGCTTGTTTCTGCACATCCAAAACTAATTGGTAGATGGTTCTCTGCTCTGAAGTGAATTTTTTCCCGGAAGGGAAAACGCGAGTAACGTCTGCGGTATAATAATCCTTCTCAGCTCCGCTATCCACTAAAATAAGTTCGTTATCACCGATCTTTGCACGATTGGTGGTATAATGCAGAATGGTTGCATTTTTTCCTGCGGCAACTATATGACCGTAACCCCCACCCCAGGCCCCATGTTTCAAATATTCAGATTCAAGAATGGACTCTAACTCGAATTCGTACATTCCTACTTTAGTTTCTCTGAATAATCTTTCGTGACCGAGAGCAGTGATCCTGGAAGACTCTTTTAATTTTTCGATCTCTTCTTGAGATTTTAACATTCTCATTTCATGAAGAAAATTAGGGATCTCCCATCTTTGAGGGCCGAATTTACCTTCTCTCAATCTTCTATTTAATGAGCTGATTAGTTCGAGTAACTCTGAATCTCTTTTGGAGTCCTTTCCGAAAAAATGATATAAGGTGAACTGATTTGTGAGAATATCGGAAATTTTAGAATCCCATTCTCCAAGATCAAAACTTTGATCCAGTTCTAATCTTCTCTTAATTTCTTCTTTGCCTAGACGAATCCCTGTCCAAATTTCTTTTTCTTTATCTTTAGGAAGTGCAAAATGAGAAGAGAAGTCCCTACGTAAGACCAAAACACCGTCTTCTTCCTCAATACCTGTCAGATAATAATAATCTGAGTCCTGCCTAAACTTATACTCCACATCTCTATTACGGATCTTCTGAGGAGCAGCAAAGATGAGTAGGACTTCCGATTCTTTTAAAAGATTCTGAATTTCTCGGATCCGTTTTCTAAAAATGTTTTGGTCCATAATTATCCTTTTATTAGACGAATTCCTTCTTCCACCATTCTGTCCGTATCCTGTTCCAACATACAACGAAAATGTTTTTTAGGACAGACCCTTCCGCCATGAATCCCACAAGGACGACAGTCTAGACCATTTACCTCGGATATAAATGCTCTACTTGCCAAAGGAGTATAACCGAACGCCGGGATTGTAGCACCAAAAGCGGCCAAAGTTGGAACATTAAATGCGGAAGCAAAATGAATGGGAGAAGAGTCATTGGTCACAAGAAGTGCTGCCCCATTCATCAGATAACTCATCTCGGGAAGACTAGTCTTTCCTGCAAGATTGATCCCGAAACCCTCTCCTACTTCTTCGCAAAGTTTACTATCTCCTTTGCCGCCTGTTAGAACAATTTTTAATCCGGTTCTTTCATGTAGAAGTTTACTGACTGTTTTGAATTTATCCGCTGGCAAACGTTTTGTTTCCCAAACGGAAGAAGGAGATACCAGGATATAATTTCCTTTTTCTAAACCGTTCTTCTTCATTTCGGATTGGATTCCGGCAACTGATTCCGGTTTCCAAAACAGTTCAGGTTGCCTCGAAATATTTTTCCTTTCTTCTTCTGAATAAATGAGAGAAAGAAGTTTGTCTACCTCGTGGGGTCCTCTTAATACTCTAGGCTTTCTTTCATTCAATAAAAATGAAAACCCTGCCGTTCGGTATCCGATCCTTTTTTTGGCCCCGCTTAAAAAAGAAATAATAGAAGAACGAAATGAAAAATGTGGAGAAATACAAATGGTAAAATTATATTTTCTTAATTCTTTGCAAAAATCCCAAAATCCGAAAAAAGAAGATTTGATCTGCTTCTTATCCAAAGGAATGATCTCATCTATCCAAGGATTTTCTTCCAAAACGGATTCGGTTCCTTTATTCACGATCACTGTCATTTTTGAACCAGGAAACCTTCTCTTGATCTCTCGAAATAGAGGAGTTGTTAGGATCAGGTCCCCTAAAAATGCAGTTTGGATGACTAAAATATTTTCAGACATTACCTTTTTGCCTCTAAGATAGTTGCAAAATTATTCACACCCAATCCTCCGATGGATAAACTGAGTGCAGTATCCAAATCATTCTGGTTCATAAATTCACAAAGTTCCGCAATCTGTGCCAAGCCGGAAACTCCGACTGGATGACCTCTTGTTTTCAACCCTCCGGATGGATTGATGGGAAGCCTTCCTCTTTTGTCAGTGATTCCCTCTGCCACATTCGCAAGTGCCTTACCTTGAGGAAATAAACCTGCATCTTCAGCTGCAATGATCTCAAAAATCGTAAATGCATCATGAAGTTCCGCGACTTTAATATCGGAAGGTTTTTTACCAGATTCTGCATAAGCCTGCTCGAATGCAGATTTTGATGCAGTAAAACTAAGTCCGCCAGGAACCCCGTTCACTTGGCCTAAACCATGCCCAGTGCCGGTGATCTCAATTTTTTTGCGGTCCTTCTTCAATCTTGCCGGATCCGTTTCCAAGAGTAATGCACAGGAACCGTCGGACAATGGAGAAATATCATATAAACATAATGGACTTGAGAACATCGGGGAGGAAAAATATTCCTCTTCGCTTAAGTTTTTTTGAATATGTGCGATCTTATTTTCAAGGCCGTTATCATGAAGTTTCTTAGATAATCTAAAAAGTTCCTTTCTAGTATATCCAAAATCCCTTAAATACCTGGTAGCGGTCAATGCCCCACCCTGGGCCATTGACATTGCCAGATTCCTTTGCTGGGAAGAAAGTACCGAACCCAAGAGTAAATTATTCTCTTCTCTAGGAAGCCTGCTCATTACCTCCGTTCCGATCACTATTCCTCTTTTAAATTTTCCTGATAGAAGAAGATAACGGGCCAGATGCAGAGCAGAAGCCCCACTAGAAGATGCAGTCTCTGAACGGATCGCGAATAAGGAAGAAAGTCCAAGATCTTCTTTGATCTTTGCCGGTAAAAAAATTTCCCCAGTATAACGTTCCGGGGCCATAGATGCAAATATTAGAAATTCAGGAATAAAACCCGGATTCTTCTTAAGTAAATGATTCGCAGTATCATAGGATAGCGATTGATAGTCGGACTCAGTCTTGCCAAATTTACTTAAATGAGAGTCGAGCACATAGGCCGAGGTCATATTCCTACAAATTTTACTGCTCCTGATTTCGAGCAAAGTCAAAAACTTAAGAGACGACGACGCCTTTTTTCGAATCTCGCTTTTCAAAATAGGCACTCTCGTTTATAGTGATCTCAGGTAGGAGAAACGACGTGAAAGGAAACCAAGAAGTCCTCGAAATCTTAGCGGAAGTGCTCTCCGCCGAACTCACAGCAATCAACCAGTATTTTATCCACGCTAAGTTGAACAAGAACTGGGGTTATGACAAGCTTGCTTCTTACATGAAGAAGGAATCCATCGAAGAGATGAATCACGCAGACCAAGTGATCGAACGTATACTCTTCCTGGACGGAATTCCTGATCTGCAAAGATACATGAAGATCAATGTAGGCAAGGATATCGAAAGTATCCTAAAGAATGATTTAGACGTAGAGTATAATGCCGTAGAACGTTTGAATCGTGGGATAGAAATTACCACCAAGAATAAAGACAACGGCACACGTGAATTGCTCGAGAAGATCCTCGTCTCCGAGGAGGAGCATATCGACTGGCTCGAGGCCCAGCTAGAGATCATCAAAACCATTGGGGTCCAAAATTATTTGGCCCAACAAATCGCCTAAGCATTGAATTCCAAAAAACCATCCCCTAAAAAATCCCCTTCTTCCGGTTATGGCAAGAAGGGGCCTGCTAATAAATCAGGTTCATCTTTTTCAAAACCGACTCGCTCAAAAAACTCGAGCTCCGATCGAGATTCAGATCGTAAACCTTATCGCTCTAAAGAAAGAGGCGATTCAGAAAAACCTTATCGTTCCAAAGACGGAAATTCTAAGTCAGGATATTCTTCCGACAAACCAAAAGAGAGAGGAGCTTCCAAACCTTTTCGCTCTGGAAATGATCGCAAACCTTCTTCTCCCTCTCGTTCCGGAAATCGTAAATTTTCGGACGATGACAGAAAACCTTACCGCGAAAAAGACTCGGGGAGAGAAGATCGTAAACCATTCCGCAGTTCAGATCGTGGTGAAAAAAAACCTTTCTCTCGTGATTCAGAACGTGGAGATAGAAAGCCATACTCTCGCGACTCAGACCGCGGAGAAAGAAAACCTTTTTCAGGAAATACAAGAAGAGAAGGTAGGAGTTCCTACAACGAAGGTTCTTCCGATCGTGGCGATCGTAAACCATTCACACGTAATTCAGATCGTGGGGAAAAAAAACCTTTCTCTCGTGATTCAGATCGCGGGGAAAGAAAGCCATACTCTCGTGACTCCGATCGAGGAGAAAGAAAACCTTTTTCAGGAAATACAAGAAGAGAAGGTAGAAGTTCCTACGGCGAAGGATCCTCTGATCGCGGCGAACGTAAACCATTCACCCGTAATTCAGATCGTGGGGAAAAAAAACCTTTCTCTCGAGATTCAGACCGCGGAGATAGAAAGCCATTCTCTCGTGACTCAGATCGAGGAGAAAGAAAGCCATACTCTCGTGACTCCGATCGAGGAGAAAGAAAGCCATTCTCTCGTGACTCCGACCGCGGAGAAAAAAAACCGTTTTCCAGAAATACAAGAGGAGAAGGTAGGAGTTCCTACAACGAAGGCTCTTCCGATCGTGGCGACCGTAAACCATTTCCCCGTAATTCAGATCGTGGGGAAAGAAAACCTTTCTCTCGAGATTCAGACCGCGGAGATAGAAAGCCATTCTCTCGCGACTCCGATCGTGGGGAAAGACGACCTTTTTCACCTCGCGGAAAAGAAGGATTTCGTTCAGAACGTCCAACACGCCCATATGAAGAAGATAATTTCAGAGAAGGTATCCGTGCAGGCTGGCAGTCGGCAAAACTCTCTCTTTCTGAATTCGATAGACCGGAAGCACTCACCTATCACGCGTCATGCGGAGATGGCCTTGCATTCTTATTAAAAGAAGAAGTAAAGGACGCGGGCTTAGAAATCCTCTCCGATAATAGAGGAGGAGTTTTCTTCCAAGGACCTTCTAAAAAAGTCAGGGACTTCTGTTTGAGTTCGGGAATTTCTTCCGGGATCAGCTTTGAATTGTCTTCTTGGTCTGATATACAAGGACCGGATGATCTATACGAAGTAGCAGCAATGTTCCCTTTCGAAAAACTACTTTCTCCTAAAACGAAGTTTAGAATAGATGCTGCAACAAAAGATAATCTGCAAGATTCACGTTATGCAACTTATCGTCTAAAAGACGCGATCTTTGATAGATTCAGAGCACAAGGCCTGGAGCTTCCTGAAGCGGATCGTGAAGAACCTGAGGTATTATTCTATCTTCGTTCCAGAATGAACCAGGTAAAATTATTTGTGGCATTACATGCTCAACCTTTACAAAGGAGGGGGCATGGAAGAGAAGGTGGAGAAGCTCCGCTCAGAGAAACTCTGGCACAAGCATTACTCCGTTTTTCAGGTTGGAAACCTGGAGAAGCATTGTACGATCCATTCTGCGGTTCTGGAACTCTATTGATAGAAGCAGCACTTAGAATGAGAAACGGGGGCTGGGTGAATTATAAAAGTTTATCCAGATCTTCTATTTTCACTAGGCTTTTTGGACCATGCAAAGCAAAAGAAGAATGGGCCTCTAAGGAGATCCTACTCTTCGGTTCGGATATTTCAGAAGATGCAATTGAACTCGCAAAAAAGAATGCGAAAGAAGCCGGTGTCGCAGACCTGATCCGCTGGAAGGTTGCTTCCGCAGAAGAATTGGATGAAAATCTTAGCTTCAAAGAAGGAAAAATTGTGACCAATCCTCCTTACGGAGTTCGTTTGGGAGATAAGGAATCCGTTTCTGAACTCTATTCCAGTTGGGGAGAAGCCTTGAAAAAGAATTTCTCCGGATCCTATGTGGCGTTAGTGGCAGGAGATCCTTCCCTTTTAGGCTTCTTAAAACTGAAGTCTGATAAAGAACAATCAGTCACCATCGCAAAGTTAAAAGGAAAATTAGTTGCCTACCGGATCGACTAAACCAGACTCCCGGGAGAGATGAATCACCAGGAGATCCTACTCAAACTTTTAGAAGTCACAGAAAACTCCAAGGACAGTTTTCAGTTCCTGAAACTATTCAGGTCCTTGGAGCCCGAAAAATTCGCGGTCATCCATGCAAGCTCTGAGACTTTGACCGAGTCTGCAGAAGCATTCTTATACAATTTAAAATTATTACAAAAATTACAGCTATTCCCTGTAGTCGTTCTTGAGAAGGACGGAGTATCTTACGCAAATTTATTCTATCGCTCCCCCGCTTCCAAGATCAGTTTGGAGTCTATCAAGGACTCATTGGAAGAAGGACAAGAACTTCCCGGTTCCAGGAACCTTCCGGCAAAATGGTTCAGAAACCCGAGCCAAGCATTGGAGTCTGTTCTTTCATCTTTAAAAGAAAAGAAGATCCCGGTATTTGTAACAGACCAGGGTGGATCTGAAATTTATCCTTATCTTTCTAATTTATGCAAAGAACTTAGAACTAAAAAGTTAATCCTTCTTACGACTAGAAGTGGACTCCATAACTCTGAAGATAAAAAGATTTCCATCTTAGATTTCGAATCTACTGAAACTCTTCAAAAAGAAGACGAATTATTATTCAAAGAATGTAAAATGATCTTTGAATATACCGGAGATCCGAATCTTCAGATCGCAATTACCTCCGCCCCTAGCCTATTAAAAGAATTATTCACCATCAAAGGTAGTGGAACTCTATTAAGAAAAAAGAATAAAATAGAATTCCATACGGATTTCCAAAAAATAGATCCCGAAAGATTGAACGGTTTGATAGAAGATTCTTTCGGAAGAGGATTAAAACAAGGTTTTTGGAATAAAGAATTTTCCGGGATCGTTCTGGAGTCGGAATACAAAGGATGTGCACTTCTACAAAATACTCCTTGGGGAACATTTCTTTCTAAATTCGCAGTGAATGAGATCGCAAGAGGTGAAGGTGTAGGAAGAAATATCTGGGATGAGATGTTAAAAAAAGCACCGGTCCTTTTCTGGAGAGCCAGAGCAGAAAACACAATCTCCAAATGGTATGCTAAAGAATGTAGCGGCCTTCAAAAAGAAGGTATCTGGATCTATTTTTGGATCGGACTGAAAGAGAAAGAAATTCCTGCCGTCTGCGATTTTTTAAGAAACCTTCCGGAAGATTTAGAATCTAAACAACGGATCGATTCCTAATGGAACAGAATGTATTTTTGTATGATGGGGACTGTGGATTTTGTTCAGGTCTCGCTTCTGAACTTTCTAAACTATCCTTGGATAAAAATGTAAAATTTGTAAGTTTTAGAGATCTATCTCCTGAAGATTTAAAAGAAATACATCCAAGTTTAGAACCTAAATTAGTTGCGGGTAATGTGCAATTCGTCTCCGGAAATATAAGACATCCCGGTTTTTTTGCAGTCCGAAAACTTTCTCATTCTTTAAAGGGATGGAGATGGGTTTCTCCCCTTCTTTATTTACCCTTGGTTCCGATACTCGGAATGTTTTTTATGAGCTTATTAAAATCGATTCGTTCTAAAGTTTAAAGAGAAATCGGAGAGATTATCTTTTTTAAACCTTCATAAAATACTAAACGTGCATCCAATGCAAGTTTAGACCCTTCTCTTACCTTTTGCATTTTTTCAGGATCAGTTGCAACAGTTTCTATCAATCTAAACATTTTTTCGGAATGAGATTCGTCCGCTTCCAGATTCACTTGGAAAAATTTTCCTTCCGGAAGAGTAATCCTGGATTTTAGATCAGAATAAGACTTGTACATTCTGGAATATTCTAATTTTAGAAGATACTCGTTCGCAGGTCCGAGAGCCCCAAGAGCCGAATAAAAGTCTGTGGTAGTAATTCTTTTCATCAAATCCAAATAAGCTGCAGTTTCAGGAAGTATATCTTCCCCGGTCACTACCTCGCCCATTTCAGAGAGAAATTTTCGAAGGATAGAAACATGTGAATCTTCTTCTTTACCTTCTCCTAATTCTTCCCAGATATTCTGCACTAAGACTATTTTAGATGGCACAAAATTAGTAAGAGCCGCAGTATTTAAGAACCAGTTCACAAATTCCACAGACACAAAATATTCCTGCTTCAACCAAAGAAGAAGATCGGAATGTTCCATCCGTTCCTCTTTCTCTTCCAACCATAAATTTGCGGTCAATACAGGATGATATTTGACCTGATCTATTAATTCTTCTCGAAACGTTTTCATCCGTCGATCCCGGTAGTTTGTTTTTCTTTTTTCAGTTTGGAATAGAGAAATCTTTCCGTTAAAAATTCTTCCCTTGCGATTTCCAATAATTCTTTCATCAGATCCGAATAGGTCCCGAAACTTTCCGAATAACAGATAGGAAAAGCGCTATAAAAAGAAGATAATCCCGGAGTTAAATTCCATTCCAAGAACATAGGTTTTCCTTCCGCATCCGCCTTCCAATCCAAACGGACAGCTCCGGAAGTTTTGAGTAATTTACATAATTCTAATGAATTTTTTTGAATAAGATCCGATCTTTCTTTATCCAGATCGAAATATAATTTCTCAGGCATACTCAATTTGGTCTTAGTGATTTCTCCGTAAATTTTTTCGGTAGAATTTTCTAAACCGATCCTTGCGACCATGCTTGCCTTGTATCCGTAAGTCGGCGAACCTATAACTGCCATTGTCCATTCTTCACCCGGCAAATAAGTTTCACAGATCCAAGAGGAGTATTCGTTAAATTTTGATTGGAGGAATTGATTTAAGTCAGCTTGGTTTGAGATCAGGTTTTCTTCCCCCACCCCAAGGCTTGAACCTTCGAATCTAGGTTTGAAGAAAACTGGAAATTCAGATTCCAAGGGAAGTCTAACACCGCGGAACACGGAATCCGAATTCCGCGCTATATTCCGGGCCAGATTTGTAGTATCTTCGACAGAATCTTTCTCACAAATCATCCAAGGGCTAGTAGGAACACCTGCAGACGCACAGAACAATTTAGAAAGATGTTTATCCAAACTCAGATTTTGAGCATAAGCATCAGAACCAGTATGAGGAAATCCCGAATATTCTGCGAGCCCGGGAAGAAGAGCTTCTCTATTCCGAGAGCGAAAACCTTCTACCAAATGAAATAGAACAGGCCGATTTTGCGGCTCTAAGTTAGAATAATCAGAGAGTTTTTGTAGTAGCTTCGACGGAAATTCAATGATCTCCACCTTCTCTCCAAAATTTTCCAGGCAACGTTTGATCTCTTGGACGGAACTCTGATCTTCCCATTCCTGTGTATCCTTTGGATCCAGACTTGGATTTTGGATATCTGCAACGATCAGAACAGATGGAGAATCAGAATTCATTTTCCAAATTCTCCTAAAGGACCAAGGCCCTTAAACGCTGAATAGGAATTCTGTAGTAACTTCGACCAAGTTTCTTCGCTGATCTCAGGATAAAATTCCTCGTATTCACTGTCGATCGGCTCTGGGCTGAGATGATAAGTCCCTCTTACTGCAGATCGGAACACATGATTTCGAGAAGGTCTGTGAAATCCTAGATACCAATTCGGGCCAAGACTCACCTTTCCACCACCACCAGGAAGATCATTCACGAACTGAGGAATTCCCATACCGGCAACTTTTCCTCGCATATATTCAATAATTTGAATACCTTTTGCCAGTGGGGTCCTAAAACCTCGAGAACCCGGGATCAGTTCCGGATCATACATATAATAAGCACGAATTCTGAGTTCCAAAAGTTTTCGATGCAGCCTGAGCATTGTTTCTCCGTCGTCATTGATACCTTTCAGGATCACACATTGGTTCCCTACACTTACTCCAGCTTTTAAAAGTTTTAGGATCGCTTCTTTTGCCTCGGAAGTGCATTCTTTTTCATGATTGAATTGAGTATTACAAAAAATAGATAAACGATCCGTATTATGGGATTCTATGATCTTACATAGATCAGCCGTAATCCTCATAGGAAGTGTGACTGGATTTCGAGTTCCCAACCTGCAAATTTTTACATGAGGTATTTTTTCTAAATTTTCCAAGATCCAATCTATTTTGGAATCGGAAAGATTGAGAGGATCTCCTCCGGAGATCACTACATCCGAAATTTCAGGATGATTTCGAATATAATCAAAACATAATTCCAAATCCCCAGTTTCCATTCTTTCAGAAGAATCGGAAACCTTTCTTCCTCTCATACAATGTCTACAATATACGGAGCATTCATGATTCGAAAAAAGTAATACTCGATCCGGATACATATGGGTGAGCCCTTTTACGGGAGAAAGATCTTCTTCATGTAAGGGATCTAATGTTTCTTCCGGAGAGAAGAAGGATTCTTCTCTTCTCGGAACGATCATTTTTCGGATGGGACAATTCGGATCGTTAGGATCGGAAAGGGAAAGATAATAAGGAGTAGTTCCTACATTCAATCGAATGGTTTCTTGGATTCCTATCTTTTCGGATTCGGTTAAATGAAAATATTTGGAAAGGTCTTCTGCCCTGATCCTTTTTTGGAGTTGGGCCTTATAATCCGTCCAGGCAAAAGAAGAATATAAACTCTTTCTAGAATCAGCTGGTGACTCTAGATCCGCTATTCCCCGGTTTTTCCCCAATCTCTCCATCCGGAACTCTTTTCCCATCCTTATGCCCGCGCGGGGAAAATCAAGCGAAGGAAAAAAGGAATGCCTCGAATTCCCCGGCCAAAACTATTGTCTTGCTAATGGATTGGAATCCCAAACGGGTCCGCGCACTTGCCTTCGATGTGGACGGAACCCTATTTTCTTCTGAAGGAATCATCTTAGAAACCTATGCGGAAGCAATCCGCAGATTTTCGGTAAACTCCCAGATCCCACTCGAGGTTCCTGACAGAGAAAGGATTATGCTGGAGATCGGAAAACCGGTCAAAACCATCTTTTTGAACCTGGTTCCACAACTCAAAGAGTCAGAAAGAGACCAGATCTCCGACTCGGTCCTGGAACTTTTAGTGTCCAAGATCCGGCAAGGAGAAGGTGAATTCTACCCCAAGGTGAAAGAAACTGTCACCTCTCTCAAAAATAAGGGGTACCAAATCTTGGCCGCTTCCAATGGTAGAATGCCCTATGTCAAAACCATCCTGGAAGTTTCCGGGATCCTACCCTTATTCGACCCAATCGTGGTTTTGGACAATGAAACGATCAAAACCAAGCCGGACATAGTTGCAAAATACATCCGAGATTATTCATATTCCCCGGAAGAGATCCTGATGATCGGGGACAGAAGTTCCGACCATGAGGCGGCCCGCAAAAACGGTAGCCCTTTCGCATTCTGTGCCTATGGCCACGCTCCTGAGGGGGAAATCCCGGATTGGGAAGTGAGTCTGGCCCAATTGGAAGATCTGGATCGAATATTCTAATCTCTTTTCTGCGGAAAAAGTGAGAAGGCAGTTTCCGGATCAGCCGAAAATTGTATTGTGCCCGAATCGGATAAACTTAAATCGCTTCTTTATATCCTGACAGGGGCTCTATTCGTTCTAGTTTTATTGGATAAGTCTATGGGGAATAAGAGTACATCCTCCCCCGGACAAGAATCCCCTTCTTTCTTTTCAAAATTTAATACGATCGGAAAAACAAATCCATTATCTCCTTCTTCTTCCGAGAACAAAGGGAAACAAACCCACGAACAGGTAATGGACCAGGCAGAAGATGAAATTTTAACAGAGTTAATGCAGAATGGAGAAAACTCTTCTTCTGAAGATATTACCTCCGATTCAAACGATCCGGAAGAAATGTTTATCCCTATCGTAGAAATGCCTAAACCCGGACCTACCGGACCTTCTCCCAAAATTCGTTTGGATCATTCTCCCGGAGAGATCAAACTTTACTTTTTGAAGTTTTATGGAAGAGGAAACAAAAGTCACTCTAGACTGGTTCAGCTAAAAAGAAAATTCGATCATGGGGATAAGATCCTATTTATATTGAAAGAACTCACCAAGGGACCTTCTTCGGATGAAAAAACCCAGGGTGTTCTGAATGCACTTCCTAATAAAATGGAATATTCCAAAGAATACTCCGTGGAAAATGGAGTATTAAAACTTTATCTTGGCCCTGATTTCGAAGCTGGAGCAGGCCCTGAACTTCTGAAAGATAGAGTGGACCAGATCTGTTACAGCATTCTAGAAAATTCGGAGCTTAGAGGGATCCGACTATTTATCAACGGAAAACAAGTCCGCTCTCTAGGCGGTGTGGGACTTCCTATACCGGAAGTTCTGACCAAAAACCCAAGAAAGATCGCTACTCTTTAATTTTAAAATCCTTTCGATTCGATATATTTTTCTTGAAAAAATAGCACGATCGGTCGTTCTTTTTATTTATGATCTCTGGAGGAAAACTTAGCCAAGAAACTAGGAATCGTATTTTAGACAAAGGACTCCAGGTAGTAAGCAGATCAGGCCTCGAAGGTTTAAGCCTTGGTCCTTTGGCGGAACTTTCCGGCATGTCCAAAAGCGGTTTATTTGCTCATTTCGGCTCCAAAGAAGAAATTCAAATCTCCATTTTAGATCATACTGTAGAGTTCTCTAAATCAAAAGTTTTAGAGCCGGCATTAAGATCCAAGGAAGGACTGCCTAGACTTCGTTCCTTGGTAAAATATTGGATGGGTTGGTCCAAAAAAGCAGGACTTCCCGGAGGATGCCCTATTGCTGCGGGACTCTTCGAATTGGATGATTCAAAAGGTCCAGTCCGAGAAAAACTATTGTCCATGGAATCGGAATGGAGAGCTCTTTTAAAGAAGTTCACAAAAGATTGTGTGGATCTGGGGGAATTAAGATCCGACCTGGATTTGGACCAATTTGTCTGGGAACTATGCGGGATCTATTTAGTACATCATACTTCCTTACGATTTTTAAAAGATCCTAAAGCGGATTATAGAGCAAATAGATCATTCGAAAATTTATTAGAAAGATCCAAATCGAAAGGAAAAAGGAAAAAATAAAAGAGAGATTATGTATTCATATTTATTAATATTCCATTCATTCGTTAGATGGCTTGTTCTATTTTTTCTTTTGTTCACCTTAATAAGATGTATTCGAGGAATAGTATTCAGAAAAAATTTCGAAAAATGGGATAATTTAGGAAGAATACTACTGATTACATTCTCACATTTCCAATTGATACTAGGATTTTTTCTATATTTCAAAAGCCCTATTATTCGATCTTTTTTCCAAGATCCCGCCGGAGCTTTTCAAATTTCCGACCTAAGATTTTTTGCGGTTATCCATATCTCTATTATGATCATTTCAGTAGTATTTCTCACGATTGGATCCGCGATCTCCAAACGTAAAAAAGAGGATTCCGAAAAATTCAAAAATTTATTCGTATGGACCTTAATTTCGATCATCCTGATACTAATCGCGATCCCTTGGCCTTTTTCCCCGTTTGCGCACAGACCCTATATCAGAGAGTTTTAGAAATGACAAAATTTTTTACAACAGAGCTTGGAAGACTTAGACTTTTAGGTTTCTTAGAAGGAACATCCCTACTTCTTCTTATATTCATAGGAATGCCTTTGAAATATTATTTCGGATCTCCGGAACTAGTAAAACTTTTAGGCCCCATCCATGGTGGATTATTTCTTTTATTCCTTCTTGGGACATTTCATTTCTCTATCGAGAACTCATGGAGTTTTAGAGAAAGGACCTGGAAAGTGGCTCTCGGTTCAGTCTTTCCATTTGGAACTTTCTATATAGATAGCACCATCCTTAGAAAATTATAATCTATCTCAAAATTTATCCCTTTGTGGATAAGTTTTGTAGGAGTTCCAACATCCTCGATGTCAATGAAATGTAGGAACTCCAATTTCGAGGCGAATACTGCGTTGCGATTTATCCTAACGCTATAAGAATTCCAATCTTCTGACAAAAACGACAATCACTTGCCTTAGAATTTTTTTGACTAAAATATGATTCTTCCTTGCTCGGGGATACGTTATGCTTGAACCGTGGTCTTATTATGGAGGTTTTTTCCCAAAAGCCTTCCATGCGGAAATGAAAACATATGTTCAAGTGGTTCCCAGGCATAGACCGAAGAATTCGCTTACTATCAAAGCGGATCTTCTTTAATCGATACCCCCAAGGATTTTTAGAGACCAATTGGAGCGAAATCCGGCAATCCTTGGTGGCCCACTATTCTCTTTGTATCGTAATCAGTTTAATCACCTATTTCCTGCCGAATTCGCGGGACTTCGAAGATGAATCTCTTATCCTTCTACAATCCAGCCGAATCACTTTAATTGTTCTTTCACTCATATTTTTATGGAGACATGCACGTAAGAAGGATTGGGTCCCTAAAAAACTGGAGTTCTACAAAGTATGGACTTCTTCCACACTTCTGATCTCGTTCTTTCCTTTCCTTTATTCCGATAAGGTTCATTACGATGTCTATCTTCACCAGGCATCCGCGATCTTGCTTAGTATGAACCTTCTTCTTTGGTTAACCACTACCACTGCCGTTGCCACAAACCTTGCATTCTGTTTGATGTTCTTAGGCGTATGCTACTTGGGAGATTCTCCTGTAGAGGCTATGCAAGAATTCCCTATCCTTCTCACCTATTTGTTTGTAGGAACTTTCGGGAATGTGATCATGAATTATTGGAGAACTATGGATTACCGTGATAAAAGAAAATTATCCGGGGCGGTTCTAAGACTAAAGGCAAAAAATCTTCATATCAGAATGATCTCTAACTTGGATGATCTTACTGATCTTTATAATCGCAGATATCTAATAGAACAATTCGATATATTTAAGAAGAGAGCAAGACGTCACAAGTTCCAAATGGCACTTGTGATCTTGGATCTAGATCATTTAAAAGAGATCAATGATAAATACGGACATATGGCAGGAGACGATGCTCTCCAAACTCTTTCCGCTGTCATGAAGTCAAGAGTTAGATCCACCGATATTTGTGCACGCATCGGTGGAGATGAGTTCTGTGTTCTCTTAGATTCAGTAGATCCTAAAAGTCTAAAAACTTTATGCGAATCTTTGCGGAAAGGTGTAGAGTCTCATCCGCTTTCTATCAGAGACTCGAATGATAAACCTGTGAATATCACCGTATCCATAGGCGCAGCTATTCTTTCTTATGATGAAGATTTTACTTTCGACGATCTATACCAATCCATAGATTCAGGTTTGTATAAATCCAAATCCTCCGGTCGGAACAGAGTTACTATAGTAGAAGCTACTAAGCTAAATACTAAGGTTGATCTTTCTGCTTCTTGGCCAGAGGAAGTTCGTATATATAAGTAAGTTCGCAGTATTCTCCGTCGCCAAAATACTTTTGTTCTTTTTGTTCTAGGAAGAATTGTCTATGTTTTTGGTCTGATTCTAACTCATCCAATCTTTGGGTGACTTGCAATTTTGCAGCTTCGCAGGAAGTCTTTTTCATCTTAAAAAAATCCTGTTCTTCTACAGAAGGAACGGAGGCTTTTCCTATCGCTATGAATTGATATTTATGAGGGCCTAAGGTTTTTACGCTGACTCCGGTATCCATATGGATCCTTTCTCTATGAGAATCCAAACAATTCGATATACAGAATATAAATCCGCAAATCGCGGATAACTGCAGTATTTTAGAGCTCAAAGATTTTTTCATTCTTCCCCCGTTCGAATTCTATCTATTTAGGAAGGTTAACGGACTTAAGTCACTCGGATTTTTGAAAAAAATTTACAATTTGAAAAGAAATGATCAGACAGCTGAAAGTTCTCTTCCCTCGTATCTTTCGTAATTATAGAGAAGGTCTCTTCTTTTAGGCGTAAATCCACCTTCTTTCAAGAACTTGATAGCTTCTTTTTCGGTTTTCAGACCGAAGGAACGTAACACATTCTCCTCGATCACCACGGAAGAAATATCATCCGCGCCGCTTGTAAGTGCCAACTGCCCTACACCTTTTCCAAGAACCATCACAGAAGTTTCAATATGTTTAATATTATCTAAGAAGATCCTACAAATCCCAAGAACTTTCAGATACTCTTGGGTAGAAACCACTCTTACTTTAAATCTTTTGGTTTGAGGTTGGAATGTCCAAGGAATAAAAGAAAGAAATCCTCCAGTCCTATCTTGCAGATTGCGCACGACTGTGAGATGTTCTATAACTTCTTCTTTCGTTTCTTCCGAACCGAAAACAATGTTTGCACTTCCTAGAAGTCCTGCTTCATGACAGGTTTCCATTGCACGGACCCACTCTTCGGTGCTTGCTTTTTTAGGAGAGATGATGTTTCTCATTCTATCGGTTAAAATTTCCGCACCCGCGCCAGGAACGGAATCCAAACCTACTGATTTAAGAATTTGTAAAACTTCGAATAAAGATTTACCCGTGATCTTTTCTAAATTGATAATTTCTACGGGAGAGAATGCACGTATATGCATGTCAGGATATTTGGATTTTACAGTAGAGATCACATCCAAATAATAATCGAAAGGAAGATCAGGATAAACTCCCCCCTGCAAAAACATTTGGTCCGCTCCTTCCGAAACGGCATAATCCATTTTTTCTAATATTTCTTCTTTAGAAAGTACGTAACCTTTTCCATTCCCTATCTCGTCCATGAAGGAACAAAAATTGCATTCAACATTACAATAATTGGTGTAGTTCACCACTCGGAACATTGTGTAGCTGGCACTAGTATGAGGTAGAACTCTCTCTCTTAAAGTTCTAGCAGTTGCCATAATTTTTAGATGGTCTCCGGACTCGTACAACTCCAGCGCCTCTTGGGGAGAAATACGTTCTCCATCTAGGGCTTTTTCTAATATAGAATCTGTGGAATGATTTGGGAATATTCGGCTCATCTGGATGGAAAGTTTTCTTCCTTAACTTCTTCAAAGTTTTCTATTTCTTCAAAAATGCACGTCCTTTTTAAATCACATTCTCATTTATTGCGATTGAGTCGCAGTTAAATATGTACACGATTTAAGGGAAGAAGGGACCGGATCTTTTCTGAACATGTAGGAATTCCTACAAAGAGACTAAGTATCTTTTTTCCTGGACAGGGCGCCTCCTAATCAGTAGCCTGCTATGAAAGACCATCCAAATACAAAGGGTAACCTGAAAAACTATGGCTATTTCTCAAATCGCCTTCCACGTGATCTTCACGGCTCTATTTATAGTAGCAAATGTTGTATTCGTTCGTGCCGTTCTCTACAGATTGAATCTTGTATTTAATGCTAGAAAGGCAAACGGAACCGAAAACTTCCTGGAACATAAAAACTGGGGATTCCGGATCAAAAGTTTCGTATTAAACGTAATCTTACAAAAAAAGAACTTCAAAGAACCATTACGCGGTATCATGCACGCATTCGTATTTTACGGATTCGTTACTTACTTACTGCATACTACCAGCCAGTTTATCTCCGGTGTATTTGGATATGCGTTGGATGATCCTTACAAATTCACCTTAGTTGGAAGCTTATTCGGAGAAACTGCAAACCATTATTACGAAGCTGCTCTTCAAGTAGTTTCCATTTTGGTATTAGTAGGACTTGGATTCTTTGCATGGAGACGTTGGATCCAAAAAGCAAAAGGATTAGATGTTCATTCTCCTGCTTCCGCAATCGTAATCGGAATGATCTCCATACTCATGATCTCTACCCTATTGGGAGAAGGTGCAAGAGCAGTTGGAGCAGAATACGCAAACCCGTTCCATGATGCGGCTCCAATCGCTGCAGGTATCGGAGCTTTCTGGGAAGCGATCGGTGTAGAATATTCTTCCGCTGATCTTGTTTTCCAAATCATGTGGTGGACACATATTCTTTCCGTGTTCGCGTTCATGTTGTATGTTCCAACATCCAAACACGCACACTTGATCTTTGCGCCATTTAACTATTTCTTACAATCAGATACTCCTAAAGGTGCTCTTTCTAAATTAAATTTAGAAGATGAGACTGCTGTTTGGGGTGTTACAAGAACTGAAGATTTCCCTTGGCCAAACCTTTTGGACGGACTTTCTTGTATCGAGTGTGGTCGTTGCCAAGTGCAATGTCCTGCGAACCGTACAGGTAAAGTCCTGAATCCTAAAGCGATCATCGTGGAATTAAAACACGCGCTTATGGATAAAATGCCGGAAGTTGTAAAGATCAGAGAAACAAATCCGGAAGGAGCTGCAGACGCAGTTGCCGCATTAGACACTTCTGTGATCGGAAAATACGAAGGTCTTTCCGAAGAAGCTCTTTGGGGATGTACTACTTGTTACGCTTGCGTAGAAGCTTGTCCTGTTGGAAACAACCAAGTGAACGCGATCATGGAAATGAGAAGACACTTAGTACTTGTTGATTCTAACTTCCCTGCTGAATTACAAGGTGCATTCGTAAACATGGAAAACAACTCCAACCCTTGGGGAGTTGCTGCACACTCCAGAGCGGATTGGGCAGAAGGTCTTGGCGTTAAAACCATGGCGGAAGATTCCAATGTGGATGTTCTATACTGGGTTGGTTGCGCTGGAGCTTTTGACGATCGTAACAAAAGGATCGCTCAATCCTTCGTTAAGATTATGCAAAAAGCGGATGTTAAGTTCGGTATCTTAGGAACTGAAGAAGGATGTTCCGGAGATTCCGCACGTAGAGGTGGTAACGAATATCTCTACCAAACATTAGCACAATCTAATGTGGACACAATGAACGGATACAACGTGAAAAAGGTTGTAACCGCTTGTCCTCACTGCTATAACACAATCAAAAATGAATATCCTCAGTTCGGCGGAAACTTCGAAGTGATCCACCACTCCGAGTTCATCAACGAACTTTCTAAAGAAGGAAAGATCGACGTAGGCGTCGCAGAAGATGCAAATGCTGGAAAGTATACCTACCACGACTCCTGCTATATCGGAAGATATAACGACAACTACGAGAACCCAAGAGACCTGGTCAAAAAGGTTTCCGGTGGAAAACTTGCAGAAGCTTCTGACCACCACTCCAAAGGACTTTGCTGCGGTGCAGGTGGAGCTCAGATGTGGATGGAAGAGCATGGCGAGAGGGTCAACGTTAAGAGATCCAATCAGCTTCTGGATACCGGAGCGACTACGATCGCAACCGCCTGTCCTTTCTGTATCACTATGATCACAGACGGGGTAAAACAAGAAGGAAAGATCGAAGAAGTAAAAGTAAAAGATATCGCGGAATTAGTCGCAGAAAACTTGAAATAAGAAGAAGTTTAATATCTTTGAATGGGGAAGCCTCGGCGGTAACGTCGGGGCTTTTTTATGCCCGGACAAAAAAATAGCGGAATGTTTCCATCCCGCCCTGAATCATCTGGTGCAAATACATTATATACGACGGCGGGGACTTACGCCATACTACAGGAAATTATTTATTTTCTTTAGAAAGAAATTTCAGGTTATGAAACTAGACTGAAAGGATTAGAAATCCCTATTGATTGCCCGCATTTTCCTGCAATTTTTTCACAAACTTCTCATAGAGCCGATTTTCAGTATCTAAGAAGGTTTGTTGCCCATTGGTAAAGGGAGCGTGACCCTTCAAAGTGGATTCCCAAAGTATCTGCCCTGTTTCAATATCCACCCCTTTGAGGATAATTTCAGCCACGAAATGTTTACGAAGCCTGCGCCTTGCAACGGAATAATTGGTGATCTTTCCGAATACCGCAGAGTTTGCGTTCACTATTTTCCCTAAATTCAAACCTTCGGATTCGGTGATACCGGTCTTGCTCAAGGTAATTTCGTTTATCAATTTATCCAGTTTACCTCTTTCTAAAACAGTAAATCCGGCTTGGAATAATGCCTTCTCGGCCTTCTCCCTATTTCTTCCTGAAACGATCTTCTGGGAATTTTCCTGAGAGTCGGTTAACTCCAAACCTTCTGCAAATTCGAAAGGAAATACAACGTATTTGGAAGTTTTCAATTTAGAAGGACTTTTGCCTAAACTTAGCTGTACATCGTAAGAAGGAAGACTTCTACAATTACCGTAGAAAGAAATAAGTATCGCAGAAAGAAAAATTAAGATCGGAACTCGTCGCATAAAGCCGCCTAAAAGTTTATTTTTAGACAAGGATAAGAAGAGAATTTTAAAATTTCTTCCAAATAATTAAACCGGCGACTCTTTCTTTGTAGGAGCTCCTACAAACTCAAGAATACAATTCGACTTGCGGAAAATTTAGAACTGTGATAGGCGAATTCCTGAGCTCCCACGGGCCACTCCCCCCTCCCAAAGCCAGGGTGGGGGCGAGTTTTACCCATTCCCTCTATAACGCGGAATCCAGATTCACCAATGTCTATGTAAGAAGGATCTTAACTTTTAATATTCCTGATTCAGTTCAGAAACATCTTGTGTAGGATAATCCAATAACCTGATCTCAGGATTTTTCTTTTGGAAATAACCCTTCTCCCATTCAGAATCGAATAGAAGTGCCGCTCTTCCAAGACTATCAGTCACAAGATTAGAGCCTTGGGGAACCTTAGGGATATCTTCTTCAAGCAACCAGGAAGAGACTTGGTATGGAAGAATATTAATATTCGTAGGTGCGGAATATTCGTCTTGGAGCCTTCTTCTAAACACCTCGAACTGCAACTGGCCCATCGCACCGATCACAGGCAATCCTCCACCCACAATTTGAGAAGTGAATAAGTGAAGAATACCTTCTTCAGCCAATTGTTCGATTCCCTTTCTGAAACTTTTAAGAGCTCCTGTTTCCACACAGGAAAGAGTAGCAAAAATTTCAGGAGCGAATACAGGAAGAGGTTTTAGATCAGGAACCTTGCCGCTCGCTAATATATCTCCGATAGAATAAGTGCCCGGGTTTACAAGACCTATAATATCTCCAGGATAAGCCTCATCAACAGTGTTTCTATCCTGTCCAAAGAATGCAAAAGAAGAAGAAAGTTTTACAGCTTTTCCTAATCTTCCATGATTCACGTTAAGACCTCTTTCGAATTTGCCCGAGCATACTCGCAAAAAAGCAATCCTATCTCTATGAGCCTTGTTCATATTGGCTTGCACCTTGAACACGAATCCGCTAAAAGGAGTGGTAATCGGATCTAAACGATCTCCATTCTTTAACGGAAAATACAAAGGAGGAGGAGCGATCTTTAAAAAATGATCCAAAAATAATTGAATCCCGAAGTTATTCACTGCGGACCCGAAAAACACTGGAGTGATCTTAGAATCTAAAAATTCATCTAAAGAGAATGCAGCGATCCCTTCTTCTACAAGTTCTACTTCTTCCCTAAATTGTTTTAAGACCCAATCCTCGAACATAGAGTCCAGATTTGTATCTTCTATACCAGAACTCTGGAATGCAGACTTTTGGGAACCACCTGGGGTTTTATCGTATGTATAGATTTTTTTATCCACACGATTATAAACTCCGCTAAAATCCACTCCAGTTCCGATCGGCCATACCATTGGGATCGCAGTGATACCTAAAACTTTTTCGATCTCATCCAAGAGCTCGAACATCTTTTTGGTCGGGCGGTCCATCTTGTTTACGAATGTAACGATCGGGATCCCGCGGTCCCTACATACTTTAAATAATTTAATCGTTTGGGGCTCGACTCCCCTACCGGCATCTAACACCATCACTGCGGTATCCGCTGCGATTAATGTACGGTATGTATCTTCGGAGAAGTCTTCGTGACCAGGAGTATCTAATAAATTTAATACATGATTTTTATATTCGAATTGTAGAGCGGCAGAAGTGATCGAGATACCCTTCTCTTTTTCCATCTCCATCCAATCGGAGGTGGCAGCCTTACGATTTTTACGAGCCTTTACAGCACCGGCAAGTTGGATAGCGCCTCCGTACAGTAGAAGTTTTTCGGTCAGGGTGGTCTTACCCGCATCCGGATGGGCTATGATTGCGAAGGTTCTCCTACGTTTAGTTTCCTCTTCTACTATATTCTGGCCTGCAACGGTTTCCGACACGGTTCCCCTCTCTATTAGGAAACGTTTTTGAAACGATGGCCCTTGTCAGCATGAAAACAGGGCTTAATTCTTCACGGATTCGTATTCCTTCGGTAAAACAAGCGTAACCAAAAGGTCTTATTCTTCCGGCCGAATCCATTTCTTAGAAAGAAACTGGATCACGCTTTTTTCCCCGGAAAACACTTAGGGAGGGAGATTCATATCCCTCCCCCTTTTCCTTTCCTACCTATCAGAGTTTTGAGATTGTCGAATCTAGCTACGCTGATTTTCTAGACTGTAATAGTTTACCGGTCTATGGAAAGCCCTAAAATCAAACATCTTATCTCCTGGCAGGATTGGTCGGACGCAGAAGTCCTGGACCTTCTACAATTTGCTGTCCATGTGAAAAATCATAGGGCCAATTATCTGGGACATATGACCGGTAGGACTCTTGCTATGCTCTTCCAAAAGACGAGCACTCGTACCAGAGTTTCTTTTGAAGTGGCAATGACTGAGATGGGAGGACATGCAATCTATTTGGATTGGATGACTTCTAACTTTCTTCTTTCGGATATCGATCTGGAAGCGGAATATCTTTCCAGAAACGTTTCAGTTATCATGGCTCGGATGAGAAAACATGAGGAACTTTTACAGTTAAAGTCAGGTTCTCAGGTCCCGGTTATCAATGGATGTTGTAATAAATTCCACCCTTGTCAATCTCTCGCAGATATTTTGACGATCGTGATGGACAATCCTAAACCTATTAAGGAATTGAAACTCACCTATATCGGTGTCCATAATAACGTAGTAAATTCTCTTATAGGTATCACTTCCGCATTAGGTATAGAACTTACTCTTCTTACCCCGATTGCAGAAACTGAAAACATTGATCAGGACACTGTGGAAAGGGCTAAGAAGAAGGGCACAGTCCAATGGGAGACTGACCTTATCCGCTCCGTGAAAAATGCGGATTATATTTATACTGATACCTGGGTAGACATGGAGTTCTTCAATGATCCTGCTTTCGCGGATAAGAAGAAGGAACGTATGAACCTAATGATGCCTTTTCAGATCAACGAGGCATTACTCAAAGAGACTAAAGCAAAGGTCATGCACGATATGCCTATCCACTCCGGATACGAAATTACTAGAGAAGTAGTCAGAAGCCCAAGATCCATTATCTTCCAACAGGCAGAGAACCGCTTGGATGCACAGAAAGCGGTCATCCTACAACTCCTAGAAGCTTAAGGCATACCGCCAAAAATCCGTTGCCGGGAAGGCCTTTCCTGAAAACCCTGTTCTAAGACAGCCGAGCTAGGCTAAAATCGCAAAAACTTAAAAGGTACTTGTATGTCCAAATTACCACATCCTAAGGATGCATTATTCGAAGGAGAAAAACCTTTCCCTATCATCCCGGCCTGCGAACATTTTGCCGGATCCGAAAAACTGATCACTAAAGCTCTAGAGTTACAAAACAAACTCGGCGGTCTTTTCGACATCACCATGGACTGCGAAGACGGTGCTCAAACCGGAAAAGAAAAAGAACACGCGGAAATGATCGTCCGTATCCAAAACTCCGAACTCAATAAACATAATATGAGCGGTGTTAGGATCCACGATTATACCAACGCTTTCTGGAAACAAGACGTAGACATTATCGTTCCAGGCGCAGGAAACAAAATCGCATACATCACTATTCCTAAACCTACTAAAGCTTCCCAAGTGGAAGAAATGATCACCTATATCCAAGGCGCTGCTAAAAAAGCAGGGATCACTAGAGAGATCCCAATCCACGTTCTGATCGAAACTCACGGAGCGCTTGCTGACGTAGACAAGATCGCTGCTCTTCCTTGGATGCAAGTAGTTGATTTCGGTCTAATGGACTTCATCTCAGGACACCACGGAGCAATCCCTGCTTCTTGTATGAAAAGCCCGGGACAATTCGATCACGAATTATTAAGAAGAGCAAAAGCTTCCTGTGTTGCTGCTGCTTTAGCTCATGGAGTAATCCCAGCTCATAACGTTACTTTGGACCTGAAAAACCAATACCAAACTTATAAAGATGCTAAGAGAGCTCATGACGAGTTCGGATTCCTTCGTATGTGGTCCATCTATCCAACTCAGATCCAAGCGATCTTAGATGCGATGGCCCCAGACTATAGCGAAGTCCAAACTTCCGCTGCAATCCTTGTTAAAGCACAAGATGCAGAATGGGGACCGATCCAACACGATGGAGATCTTCATGACAGAGCAACTTACCGTTACTTCTGGGAAGTTCTTCAAAAAGCAAAACTTACCGGTATTGCAATTCCAGAGGAAGCAGCGAAAAGATTCTTCTAATCCTTTCACTAAACTTCAAAACGAAAAAGCCGCAGAATCCTGCGGCTTTTTTTATAGAATTCGTTTGTTGGAGCTCCAACATCCGACTCTTTAGATCTATTACTACTTATTAAACTTCTCGTTTAGTTTTCCGATCAGTTCCAACAAACTTCTTTCCAGATATTCCCAACCCTTTTTGTTCATTGGTTCCAAAGGCATTTTTTTTTGTAATTGTTTAAAACGATCGAATGATTCTCTTGCGAATTCTAAAAATCTTCTAGGAGTGATTCCCAATCTGTCGAATTGACTTTCATTACGATTGAATAGATCGGCAATTTTGTCCCCGTATTCTCCTTCCAGAAAATAATATCTGAGATCAGAGAGCGATTCGTCTATAGCCTTAAAAATTTTAGAGCCTGGCCCATCTTCCTTTCTAGGATCAACTTCAGATCCGACTTTATCGGACCCTACTATCCGGGCTGCTTTTGCTTTTTCGTTAAGGGCGATCTTTTGTAATTTCTCCCTCATAAGAACGTCGGGGAGAATTGTTTTCTTTTTATCCGCCAATTTTACTGAGGTCCTCAAAGCCGATTGTCCGAATTTTCGGACGGAAACTATTCTATGGACGTATTCGATTTATGTCCAGAAATTTCCGCCTATACTTATTATAACAAGATAGACGAAAAAGTTCTCAAAAATTCTTTCAAAGTTCAGGGTGATCTTTCTTTAATTTTCTCAATTCGCAGTTCTGGAGCCATTCACAACGAAGACAAAACATATCGTCAGGATTGTAGTCTCCAGGAGGACATAGATTCGTATTCTCAGCTTGTATAGGAGAGAGAATATTTTCTTTCTCCTTTGCGTCAGAAATTCCATACAGTTGACTTAAGAGTTCTCTGTTTTTTCTGACCTGTGTCTCAAAAGGATCTCCTAGATTTTTAGGACGAACAATTACCCTTTCCTGATTTTCCTTAGGCCTTTCCCATCTTTTTACAAAGATTGGGGTTCTAGTTTTTCCACCGAACTTTTGTAAGCCAAGAAGACTGAATAGACCGAAGACTGCCCCACCCAAATGACCGGAGTTACTCATCATCCCAAAAAAACTTTGGGACATGACTCCACTAGAATGGAATTGAAGAAGATAGTAAGCATCTACGGAAAATCCAAAACCGATTAAAACCCAAGGAGCAAATTTTGCTCTTACAGGAGGAAACACGAATCTCGCTTCAGGAAACATCAGACTGAATGCGGCAAGCACTCCGAAAACTCCACCACTTGCACCTACGGTGGCAGAATGATAACTATCCCAAATCGAATTTTCCGGAACAAGCCCTGTCTTCCAACCTATATAAGAAAAAGACAAAACGAAAAGTCCCCCGCCTAATTGGGAAAGAAGATACACACTTAAAAATTTCCAGCCGCCAATATATCTACAAAGCCAGAAACCTACCGTAAATAGTCCGAACATATTCATCCCAATATGGATGAGAGAAGAGAAAAAATCTCCGCCGACCACATGCAGGAATCCATAAGTGAATACCTGCCAATACATTTTCTTTTCGATGACGAAGCTTGGGTTTAATCCGAAAAAGTAAGTAATAATTCCTCGTCCACCTTCCATCATAAGAAGTGCCCAGACGAAAATATTGAAGAATAAGACCAGATTCAGTGGATGAACTATCGAGAATCCGAAAAGCTTCGGACCTGAGGTCGGATTTCTCTTTGCCATTATGTAAGGATTAAAGGTACTGGTATCCTAGTCAAGTAGGCAAAGCCGGGGCGGGATCTGCCCCGGTTCGTCCTCATCCGCCGGGGAGTCGGTGGATGACTTCAATCACATTTTTATCATCGAAAAAACGAAAGGCCTGCTTTAGCCTCGGAGAGTAAAAAAATGAAAAAAGAGAACTTAAGGCCGATTTTTTGGGAGAAAGAAGGACTTAAACTTTTAGACCAAAGACAAATCCCAGGCAAAAAAGAATGGTTCACCGCTCAAAACTCCGAGGACGCAATTTTCGCCATCAAAGAAATGGTGGTGAGAGGAGCTCCCGCAATCGCCATAACCGGATTATTCGGTGCCGTTTTAGAATTAAAAAAGTTTTCTAAAAAACCGGATTACCAAGAATTCCAAACCTTACTTTCCAAAATCTTGGAATCAAGACCAACTGCGGTAAATCTTCGCAGAGCTTTCGAAGAGCTCTCCTCTATTTTTCCAAAAGAAGAATATGATAAGGTGTCTTTATCGGAACTCCAACAGAAGTCGGAAGAATTCGCAATCCATGTTTTCGAGGAAGATATCAGGAATAATTTAGCTTTAGCCAAGAATGGTGTGGGACTTTTTCCTCCTTCTCCTTCTAAATTAAAAATTATTACCCATTGTAATACGGGTGCACTCGCAACTGCAGGACATGGGACAGCACTTGGTGTGATCCGTTCTCTCAAAGAAGCAGGACATGATCTTACCGTGTATGCGGACGAGACCCGTCCTTACTTACAAGGTGCAAGACTTACAGCTTGGGAATTAATGGAAGAAGGGATCGAAAATTATCTGATCACGGACAGTATGGCCGGCTGGCTCATGTCTTCTCAGAAAATTGACGCAGTCATTGTGGGTGTGGATCGAGTAGCAGCAAATGGTGACTCCGCGAATAAAATAGGAACATATCCTCTGGCAGTTTTAGCAAAACATCATGGTATCCCATTTTATATTGCAGCCACGGAAAAGAGTTTTGATTTTAAGA
This sequence comes from Leptospira selangorensis, assembly GCF_004769405.1. Lineage (NCBI taxonomy): Bacteria > Pseudomonadati > Spirochaetota > Leptospiria > Leptospirales > Leptospiraceae > Leptospira > Leptospira selangorensis. The sequence continues at coordinate 149,766 of NZ_RQES01000024.1, read as the reverse complement.
TCACGGACGGCTCTCAGATCCCGATAGAAATGAGAACACAAGACGAGGTCACTCGTTTGAATTTCTTAAAAAATGAAAAGGGAGAAGCAATCCTTTCGGAAGGTGTGATCGCTCCGGTAGGAGTAAAAGCTCTCAATCCTTCTTTTGATGTGACTCCTGCAAATCTAATCAAAGCCTTTATCACGGAGAAAGGAATTGTTCCTCCGGATAAGATCAAAGAGTTTTTTGGCTGATTATTTTTGAGGTTTGATGGCAACCATGGCGGCCTTGTCCTGCCCTGGTTGGAAACGCATCATAAAGGCGGACTGGAATTTTTCAACCTTCTCCACCTGTCTTCTATACTTAATGATACTTCCCTTATAAGAACCTTTGCGGACTACAAGCTGAACTTCCCCTGGATTAAATCTGGAAGACTTCAATACTTCCAGTTTTTGTTTCACCAGTTCTATAAACTTGTTCTGCTTATTGTATTCCTCGAAGACCGTACGATAGCCTTCTTTTTTATCTTCCGGGATCTGGCCTCTGGATCTTTGGACCATCTGTTTGATCTGTTGCACCTTAGGTAGGATCTTCTCTATTTCCTTCTCCGCAACTTGAAGACGTTTAGTGAGATCTTGGAAACTTTTCTCGTTCCTAAAATGAAATCCAAGTTCCACAGTTACGTCCAGCTCTGCCTGAGAACCTAAAGTTGCACAAGTCAATCCCATATAAGTAGATACGGTAGAAGATACTAAGTTTCCACTGGATCCATTCAGGATCACATTACCAAGAGAATGGATTTTGGAGTTTAGAATAAAACCTTCGACAATAACATCTCCATCTACTTCTATCTCTGCGTTCTCAATGAACTTAGCGTAAAGATGTCCGCCGATCTTGATTACATTCTTTCCATCACCTTTGATCCCGCCGCTGACCTCTAAGTCGCGAGCGATGACTAGATCGGAAGTCTCCACATTTCCTTTTACCATCAAGTTCCCTTGGGTCTTGATAGAAGTAGCTGCTTCCACATCACCTTTTACTAAAACGTTTCCGTCATAATTGATATTCCCAGTTCCGAGTCCTACGTTGGAATCGATCTGCAATTCTTGGGAAACAGTGATAGAAGATTCAGTGGAGAAAATAGCGCCGTTGCAAGTAGCAAAATATTCTACCAAGGGTTTGTTCTCTTGGACCAGACCCTTCTCTTGGACATTCTTACCGATAGTAAGTTTAGGCCTTCTGATGGGAGGAGGAGCGATCGGTTTTCCGAAAACATCCATTCCCGGTTTACCAGGGATACCTTCGAATAATGTTGCAAGTTTCTCCCCTGCTTTCACATAAATATATCTTTCAATGTTTCTATAATCGGCATGACCATCTTCGCCGATCTTGACCCTTTGGGCTTGGGGATGATAAAATTTTACCCAGCCATCCTCACCTCTTACAGGAGGAAAACCTTGGGCCACCACGAAAGAAATGGGAGAAAAATCCATCCGGCCTGTGGATGCTTGTAATTGTTTTAATGCGCCGTAGATATTATCCCCGATGATACGATCCTGGGAAATATCCTTATTATGAAGATATTCTATAACAATGCTAGTGGAAAGAGCCCTTCCCTTGATCATCCCGGGACGAATCGTTAGATCGGCGCCCAGATTATCCGAACTGATCTTAAGAGAGAATACACTCTCCCAACTTGTCTCTTGATCTGATACACCCGAAGTTTGCTCTGTACTCACAACCATACTACCTAGCTAACAATTCAATAAGAAGTTTCCTCCGCCTTTTTTTATCACGGAAGAAATCCTTTCTCGAAACCTTCTGAAAGTTCCGAAAAAGATCATATTTGAACCCGCAAGGTTATTCCTTTTCGCGTTTTTAACAATAGAGACCACTATAACCTTTCGCTCCGAATATACAAGGGTCCGGGGCATAAAAAAGACGCAAGGGTCCTATCTCTAAGGACGGAATATTTTCAGAAAATATAACGTAAACAATATTAGAGACCAGAATTTTTTAGAAAAAATCCCCATAGTCCAGCAAGCTTCGGGATCTCACCTAATTGAGTGTAGAAAGGAAGATGGTCCCCATGTGTGATCAATCTGGACCTTAGGATCACCTTCCACTCTTCCTTCCCGTTCCCTAAAGAATCGAATAATTGCTCCGATTCGTCCGGAGAGATCACTGGATCGTCCGATCCATGCAATAATGCGATAGGCGCCTTCCAATCAGAGAGGAAGTTTTTAGGAGAATTACGCAAAATGAAGTTAGGCGGCAATACGGATAGAATAGGCTCTACTAAGCTCATCCTAAATCCAGGCTCGGATTGGACCCCGTATACGAAATCCTTTTCCTTCTGGTTTAGCTTTTTCAGAAGTTTGGGGGACTTCTCCTCTTCTCCCGTCCTTTTCAATCCATTGTCTAGGGCTGCTTCAAAATAGAATTCTTCTAATTTGGAAAGTTTGGGCCTAAGCTTAGAAATATAATTATATAATAAAACATGAACCGCATAAGGATCCACATCATAGTTGGATAGAATGAAAGGAAGAGTATCCGCGAAATCAGAATATGTTCCAACGAGTAGAGCGGATTTTAGATTTTTCTGTTCTTCCTTTCCGGATAATGCCACCATTCCCATTCCAGCGGAGAAGCTTGCAGATAAGAAGGAGATTGCCAGGCCTTCTCTTTTCACGATCTCTTGGAATAAGGATCTAATATTCGGGACAGTATCCACTGAGATCTCGAGACCTTTCACTTCCTTAAGTTCAGGAAGATAAACAGTAGCACCCGTATTCTTTAAATGTTTTGCAAGAGTAAGGATTCTTGGATCATCAATCCCCCGATTGCTCATCCCATGTTGTAGATAGATCACGGGAGAATTCTCAGGGCCGGGGAATATTTTGGTCCTGAAGGATAATTTTTTAGAAACTTTTAAACTTTCCTCCCGTATCTCGGAATCGGGAGAATCTATCATGTCTGCGTATTTGAGTAAAAATGGGAGTCCCTGGAAAGAGTATCGAATCATGCAAAGGAAGCCTTTTTATATATATTAATATTTTTGCATCAGAAGAATGAGATAGATCCTGCCCAGATATTCTTTGGCGTCCTCGTCTTTCAGAAAATAGATCAGAATATACTGTCTTAAATTTTCCAGATCGATAGGTACCAATTTATTGTTCAGATTTTCAGGGGGAAGAATATCTATTTGGAATCTTCCCAATTTCATTTCGGAGATAAGTTCGGCGCAGATCTGATTTGCAAATTCCAACATGATAGAAGCAGCGTGGCTTCGGATTGTAGGATCTATATGGAAGGATCTGGCAATTTTAGGGAGAAGTTTAAGCTTAGTATAACCGTCCATTGCAAGAAAAAGTTTACCCTTGGCTTCTCCTTGGAAATCCACAGCAGTACAATTCTCGTAACATAAACCTTCGTTTTTAGAAGGACCAAATGCTTCTCGAACAGCCTGGACTCCTAAGTTTTTTTCCAAAAACTCCGGGAAGATCTGAGAAATTGTAAGTATGAATTTTTCATCCAATAAAGGATCTATGTTCAAAGACATACTAAACGGTTCGGTCCCTCTTCTTTAGAAGAATGTAATGCTTTTTTGGCTCTTGGTTCCCATTCCGAATCGTCTTTTCTGACCCGAACGGAAGCGCCTATATTCAGTCTGGTTTTATCCGGGCCCAAAAATTCCATTAAACCGGAAAGTGAGTTTTGGAATTTGATCCAATCTTCCGCGTGAAAGAAAGTAGCTAAGCGGTTTTTTCGGATACGATAGATGGGAGAATTTTCTCCGAATCTAGACTTCCACCAATTCCCTAAACTTCTAAAATCGGAAACTAAATCGCCGTCCGACTCGAATTCCATAAAGACCAGGATTTTGGTCTCTTCTCCCTCGAACTTTTCCCTTTCTAAATGTTGGGAAAATACAGGGTAGGAACTCCAGCCAGTCTCTCCGTCTTGGGATTCTCCGGCAAGAACCAGTCCTTCTACAAGTTTATCCAATCTAAAGGAAATTTCATCAAGGGAAAATTCGCTAACTGTAGAAGAAGTTTGTCTGACTTCTCCCAAGGAAAAAGAATCCCATTCCAATTTCCAAACGATTGCTCCCTCTTTTGGCTCGCCGGCTCTTTTTCTTTCGGATGGAAATACTGAAATACTTCCTGTCTTACTTGCTACAGTTTGTAGATCCCCTTTCGGATCATGGAGAAGGACTTCCCAGATTTCTTCTCCGACTTGGATAGAATCTAAGAATGATTTCACTGCCTCATACGTTTTTCCACGAACTGGAAAATAGAAGGATTGGAAGGGAACTTTTGTCTCCTTGGGAATATCTTCCTTAAAAACGAATAAAGGTGTATCTTGGGAGTTGGTAGGAACACCTTCCTCAGAAGAGATCCCTTCGGAAGCAGTCGACTTTTGGACTTCGGAAACTTCTTCCTTTGTAACCGACTGAAAGAATGGAACCTCTGATTCAGTTCCATTCTCTTCTTTTCGATCCATTGTAGTATGTACAACGTAACCGAAAAGGGAAAGCAGGCAGAATGAGATCCCGCCCAAGGCCAAAACTTCTCCGTCTATCCAGGTGGAAAGAGATGCGGAAGCGATTGGAAAAACTTCTGAAATTGGAAAAAATTCGGGGAAAAATTGCATTTTGTAAACTTCAGTTCCGTTACTATATGTAACGGGTTTTCCCCGGTCCGGCTCAAACGATTTTTCTATGAAACTCTACTCGGAACTGGCAGAATATTACTTCGATATTGAAAAGAACGCTCGAAAATTCGAGATGGAAACCCAATTTATAGACAGGCTTTTCCGAAAACATAGGGTCCGAAATATTTTGGATCTAGGTTGTGGAACTGGAGAGCATGTCACTCATTTCCAAAGCCTTGGATACAAATCCAGAGGGATAGATTCCTCCATCAAAATGATAGAGGTCGCCAAAAAAAGATATTCCCATTGCAAATTCGAAGTGGGGGCAATGCAATCCTATAAGTCCCAGGAAAAATGGGACGCAATCATCAGCTTATTCGGCTCCTTTAATTATTTATTATCTAATGAAGAAGTAGAAGCAGCTCTTAAAAATCTGGAGTTGAATCTAAAACCTGCAGGTATCGCAGTTTTAGAAGTTTGGAATGCGGAACCTCTTCGTAAGATCAAAAGAAAAGCGATCGGCCCAGTAGCTCAAATCAAGGCCAAAAATACTACCATCCAGAGAAACAGAGGATTTCGTCTAGTCAGGGCGGACCAATCCACAGTTGTTGAAGTAAATTATATCTATAATCTGAATGCAAAAGAGATCAAAGATAAACATTTAATGAGGGCCTATTTCCTGGTAGAACTCCAAAGAATGCTCGCAAAACACAGGATGGAGATCCTACATGTTTACTCCAACTATAACGAATTAAAATTCAAAAGTAATGCGAGTAGAATGATCCTCGTTTTGAAAAAGAAGAGTAATTAAACCCATAAAATTTTCTTCCCAGAGTCGGAATAAAAATCCAAAATTGCCATCCGGAGGAATGAGATGGCGGAAAACTACGACCTGACTGTGATCGGCGGAGGCCCTGGAGGATATGTGGCCGCCATTCGAGCAGCCCAACTCGGATTGAACGTATGTCTAGTTGAAAAAGAAAAACTAGGCGGGGTATGTTTGAACTGGGGATGTATTCCCACAAAAGCACTTTTAGAATCTGCACATTTATTAGAGTCCATTCGCAAATCAGAATCCTTCGGCCTGAAGGTAGAAAAAGTCTCTCCTGACTTTCCGAATATAATCAAACGTTCCAGAGGTGTTGCAGACACAATGTCCAACGGAGTTGAATTCTTAATGAAAAAGAATAAAATTTCCGTAAAAAAAGGAAGCGCAGTTTTCAAAGACAAAAATACGATTTGGCTTCCTGACACTTCTAAAGAAGAGATCCAATCCGAATATTTTATTATAGCCACCGGCGCCAGACCAAAAGAATTTCCAGGACTTCCATTCGACGGAGACAAGGTCCTATCCAGCAAACATGCAATGATACAGGAATCTCCCCCTAAAACTCTGGCAGTCATTGGTGCAGGAGCAATTGGGATAGAGTTTGCAGACTTCTACTCTAGCATGGGAACCCAAGTCACAATCGTAGAGATGCAGGACAAAATTCTTCCATTAGAAGATCCTGAAATATCCAATCTACTCAATCGTTCCTTCGTAAAAAGAGGGATCCAAATCCTTACCAGTGTAGGAGTTTCAGAACCAAAACTGGAATCAGATGGAGTATCCATTCTTCTAAAAGGAGAAGGGATAGCGCCAGAAGGAGAAAGAAAAAAATTCGATAAGGTCCTAGTAGCCATTGGAGTTACTCCAAATACAGAAGGTATTCATCTGGAAGAGATTGGAGTATTTCTTCAAAAAGGATTTATCAAGGTAGATACTAAATTTAAAACCAAGGTCCCGAATATCTACGCAATCGGAGATTGTATCGGAGCTCCTCTACTCGCTCATGTGGCCTCTACAGAAGGTGTCAAGGCTGCCGAAGCGATCTCTATCCAAAATAAAAATCCTCATGGCTTAGTTTTTGAACCTTTGGATTATCTTAAGATCCCGGCCTGCACATACTGCCATCCGGAAGTCGCCTCAGTAGGTTTAAAAGAAGAAGAAGCAAAAAAATCAGGTATAGACGTAGTCGTAGGAAAATTCCCATTTAGAGCAAACGGTAGAGCACAAGCCCTAGGCGAAGTAGAAGGAATGGTAAAACTAGTAGCCGATCGCAAAACCGGAGAAGTATTAGGGGCTCATTTGATCGGACCGAATGTAACCGAAATTTTAGGAGAGATCAATTTAGGAATGGGATCCGAATTAACTCTTAAAGAAATTGCAGGAAGGATACATGCCCATCCTACACTTTCAGAATCCGTAATGGAAGCGGCAGGACAGGCTTTAGGCGAAGCGATTAATATCTAATGAATATTAAACGGAAGCGTTCGATTCTTCTAAAGATCCGGTGAATAGGATATCCATCTTATTCACTTTAAACTCTTTAGGTAGTTTAGAATCGATTGTAAGAAGTTCCGCGTCCAGGTCATGGAATTTTCCCGACTTCTCATCGAAGAAATGGAAATGGTCGTCGATATTGCTATCGAATACCGATTTACCCAAACAGGAAAATTTAAACTCTCTTAATAGACCTGCAGATACTAAAACGTTTAAAGTATTATAGACGGTCGCTAAACTCATCTTCAAAGAACGTTTATCTACCCATTCTTTTACTTCTTCAGCGGTTGGATGATCCGCTTCACAAAGTACGTATTGGCAAATGGAAATCCTTTGCATGGTCGGTTGTATTGAAACCGATTTTAATCTACTCTCTATTTCGTCCGGAGTCAGGCAGTATTGTTTGTGTTTACCTAAAACAGTCATGGTCGTCGGTTCTCTCTATGGGCCTATATATCTGACGGTCCGAAAGGGCCGAATATAAAGCAAAAAGTCTAGAAGATATGAATTCCTATTAGGATCTTGCAAAAAAGGAAGGATTTATGCAATCCAAAAAAAGGAGGCCAAAAAAACCCGAGAAATCATGGATTTTCCTTTGAAACCTATCTGAATCTCTATAACCTGACGAAAAATCTTCGAAAAGCAGAGAATGATGAGAAACAAATTTTTTACTACCCTACTCTTTCTCTCCCTGGTCCTAAACGTTTCCGTTTGGGCGGAAACAGGGGCATCCCCTCAAACAAATACACTGGCTCAATCCGAAACGGATGCAGGTCATGGGGAACACGGAACTGGAAACGGGCACCAAGAGACTGCATCGGCTCATGGTGAGGCAGGAGACGATCTTCCTCTTTGGTCGGTTATTCCTTTCGTTTTAATCCTACTCAGTATTGCACTTCTACCCTTGATCTCTCAAACAACGGAGCATTGGTGGGAAAACAATAATAACAAACTTCTTCTTTCCTTAGCTCTTGGAGGAGTTTCTTTCGGGATCTTAATGGCGCATAGCTGGGGCGGAAAAATTTTCCACACTATGGTATTCGATTATATTCCGTTTATCATCCTTCTTGCGGCACTATTCTATATTTCAGGTGGGATCGTTTTAAAAGGAGATATAGAAGCTACTCCGGTAAATAACACAATCTTCTTGGTCGTGGGAACTTTCCTGGCTTCTTTTATCGGAACGACTGGAGCTTCTATGCTTCTGATCCGTCCTTTACTCAAGACCAACTCAGAAAGAAAACATGTGGTTCACACAGTGATCTTCTTTATTTTCTTGGTTTCTAATATTGGTGGCTCCTTAACTCCTCTCGGAGATCCTCCTTTATTCTTAGGTTATCTGCAAGGAGTTCCATTCGTTTGGACATTTAAACTATTCCCTCAGATGATCATCGCTTCCGGAATTTTACTCGTGATCTACTTTATTTGGGACACGATCATGCACGGAAAAGAGACCAAAAAGGATATCCGTTACGATCATTCTCATAGACAACCCCTTGGATTAGAAGGCCAAGTAAACTTACTCTGGCTTTTAGGAGTGATCCTTTCCGTAGCTTTCTTGAACCAAAACTATATTCCTGCGATTGAAAAATATCCTTTCCTTGCATTCATTAGAGAAGCGGTTCTAATCGGTTTGATCGCACTTTCCAAAGTGACTTCCGATCCTAAGCTAAGAGAAAAGAATAAGTTTACCTTAGGTCCTATCCAAGAGGTAGCTTACCTATTCATAGGTATCTTCTTAACCATGATCCCAGCATTATTGCTCCTGGAACATCATGGAAAAGAACTAGGAATCACTGAAAGATGGCAATTCTTCTGGGTAACTGGTGGATTCTCGGGAGTTCTGGACAATGCTCCTACTTACCTGACTTTCTTATCCTTAGCCAAAGGATTATTAGGGTTCTCTAATGTAACTCAGATCCTGGCTGATCCAGTTGGAGAGGAACTTCTGAAAGCGATTTCCGTGGGTGCGGTATTTATGGGCGCATTGACCTATATAGGCAATGCTCCAAACTTCATGGTAAAATCAGTAGCAGAAGAGAATAAGATCAAAATGCCAAGTTTCGGCGGATACGTATTGTATTCATTCCTACTTTTGGTCCCTACATTCTTACTCTTAACCTGGATCTTCTTTATCTAAAAGATTCTTCCTTCTCCGCTTCAATCAGAGGCGGAGAAGTTTTACTCTTCTTTAACTGGAACAAACACAACTGAATGAATCGTTTTAGTTCCGGGTGTCCCATCTTCAGCTAATCTTTGTGTATATAATACTTCTGCTTTTGTGCTTCTTGCAGGTTTGTACATTATAATTTGATTCACATAATCAAATACTGAAACAGAATAATCGATCACAGTCAAGGCAGCCTGCAAAGGAAGAAACCTGGATCTGCTCAAAGGTTTCATTTCCGTTTCTTTGGGAAGAGCGAGCCATTTATACATTCTCGCAGATCTTCCTATATTTTTTACATTCTCCCATTCCAGTTTTGTTTCCGGAAAAGATGCTTGGACCTGTTTAAAATTCACTCTGACTGGAAGTCCCTTCTCTTTGGATTCTCTGAGTGCAGTGGATAATTGAAGATCGAATGTATCCTCATCCAAATATTCTATTTCATTACAGGAAGAAAATACTGTCTCACAGATATCACCGTATCTTTTATGAACGAAGAAAATCAGATTGATCTTTCCACTTCCGGGATGATAGAGAACTTTTGCGTTATAATCTCCTGTCCTCTTAAAATATACATTTCGATAAATCCTTCTGATAAGACCCCAACCGATAAGACCTACATCTTTTAAAACGGGAGGATCAGCTATCTCCAGTCCTCTGATCGCAATATGCAATTTTTCGATGGCGACTCTTCCATCTCTTTTAGAAATTTCTAATAGAAAATCCCGGAGATCATCCAGTTCATCGTCTGCAAGTTTAAGATTTTTTCCGGAAAGATCTACCAAGACCTTACCGGCATTCTCTTCTAAAAGTTTTCGAACTTCTGATTTTCCACCTTTGGCATTTAATTCATCCAAAGTATAACGGATACAATCTTGCTCATGACAAGAGATCTGCTCTTCGTATCTATCGATGCCGAAATAACCTGTGGAAGGATCGGGCGCTTCCGAAAATAGAAGGCCCGGAGTGAGGAGTAAACTTAGGACTAAAAGTTTAGTTAGCTTCGTCCGTATATTCCATGACCAGATACATAAGAGTTTCGGTATCTGTTGGATTGATGTATTCGTGAGGAACATCCGCTCTAAAATATACGGAATCCTTTGCATCCAGTTCTACCACCTTGTCCCCCACACGGAGGCGCAATTTTCCTTGGACCACTACAAGATTCTCAGTTGTTCCAGCTTTATGAGCTTCTGCAACTTCGATTCCGCCCGGTTTCAGGATCAGTTCGTAAAATTCTACCCTTCTGCCTCCGATAAACGGAAACAAGGCACGACTAGAATATACCTTTGAGCTGGAATATAAGACTTTTGTATTCTCCGCTTTTAAGAGAAAAACTCCCTCTGTTCCCTTCTCTTTTAGAAGTTCACTGAAAGGAACGTTAAGACCGGTTGCGATCTTCCATAATACTGCGATAGTAGGAACACTTTTACCTTGCTCTATTTGAGAAAGCATGGCTCGGCTCACACCACAACGAGATGCCAATTTGTCTAATGAGAGTCCTTTAGTATGGCGAATTAATTTTAGGTTTTCTTTAACGACTTCTGTTATATGTTCGCTGGAGATGAGTTCCTTCCCATCCAGTTCTTCGGCGTCGGCCTGTTTCATTCCTAATTCGTCCAATATAACGGAAGATGTGTCAATCCAATTTCAATCCTTTCAAAAGAGGATGATCAAATTAGAGAAGAAACAACGGAGGATCCTATGAGGGAAACAAAGCCTAAATTTCAGGTCCCTGAGACTCCGATCCATAAATGGTATGAGAAGGGGTTCCTACTTGCTGTCGAAAAACCGGCCGGGATCCCGGTCCATGCTACATTCGATCCGAATCGTCCCACCCTGGAAGATCTTGTCCGGAAACAGGAGAAGGAGCCTGATCTAAGGTTACTGCACAGACTAGATCGGGACACTAGCGGAATCCTATTATTCTGCAAAGAACCATCTAAAAACAAAGAAGCGGATTCAATCTTAGCGGATTCAGAAAAAACATATTTGGCTATTTGTATTGGAATTCCAAAAGAGAAAGAATTCAGAGTGGAATGTTTTCTAAAAGATGGAAAAGGAAAAGTAAGTTCAGTTCGTTCAGGTGGTAAAAAAGCGATCACTGATTTTACTCTTCTTTCCTATTCTAAGGAGAAAAACCTCTCGTTGGTTGCAGCAAAATTGGTTACTGGAAGAAGGCACCAAATTCGTTTTCATCTGTCTTCTATCGGCACTCCAATCTTGGGAGATGAAACTTACAGTAATCCTTCCGTTAAAAGTTTAGTTCCTAAACCAAAACGTTTTTTATTACATTCGTATCTTCTAAAATTCAAAAATGAATTCGAAGAAGATATAAAAATTGTATCAGAGCTTCCGATTGATTTTCAAGCATACATGCGCTTTTTTTCTGGTATACGATTCCCGGAATAAGTAAGCTGGTCCTCACTTCCTGGAGGCGAAAATGAGCGAGTCAATAGCATTGATCATAGGTGGATCAGGAGCAGCAGGCCATAGTGCAATTGATGCAATCCGAGAATATTCCTCCAAAACAGGACAAACCTGGAAGATCTACTCCACTACCTCTGGAGAATCTCAGGTCCAAGGTTCAGATAAAACAATTCCACTCATCAAATTAGAAGAACCGGAAGAAGCAGTTTCGAATATTCAAAAATTCTTAAATAAAGAAAATGTCAAAGTAGATATACTCATCTATACGCCTGCCAGAGGAAACTTAGGATATCCAGTATCCGAAACTCCCGACGAAGATATTATTGCTGCCGCAAAATTCTGTTTTGATCCAATGTTGGATCTTGAGAAAAAATTAAATCCAAGGATCACAGTCGGATATTCCGCTTATTATTATCTTCCCCACTTGCTTACATTCTATGGTTCGTTGGCATTCATCAAAAAGAAAATGGAAGAATGGGCTCTCCAAAAACCGGATTCCAGAAAGATTATACGCGCTGGAACATTTTTCAGCCAAAGTGTAAGAGGGATCACGATCATACTGCAAAGACTTGCAAAATCTTCTCCTCATCCTGACTTACAAAAATTGATGGAAGAGCAAAAAGTTTCCGGCAAAAAATTCGGCGACTTCTTTATAGATTATATCCAATCGAGAGAGAACGAAAGTTTTGCCAAAAATTTCCCAGGCATTCCCTACAGGATCACCGAACCGAATGATCTAAAAATTGCTCTATTAAAAATACTAGATGGAGAGAAGGCGCCAATTGTTTCTTTAGTAGGAGACTGGCTCTGGACGGAAGATAAACTTCCGAGCATGCCTGAGTATTTGAAAAAACGCTAAGTCAGTGGAGAATCACCGTCTATTATAGCGGGATCGTTTTCCAGTTTTTGACGGATTGAACAAAGGCTCCGGGAGGCGGCGATTTTTTTCCTCTATCTAAGAAGATCCCTCTGGAGCGAGTGTTTGCTAACATCGGAAAATCATTCTCCGAATCTCCAAATGCAAGATCGTATCCTAGATTTCCATTTGCTAAATTGAGTAGTTCTACCTTGCCGATACCATATGTGAAAGGTTCTATTAAATCAGGGCTTAAAATTCCGTCCTTTTCTATTAAACGCATGCCCAGGACATTTTCCCTTGGGATCCCCCATTTTTCGGAGACTGCCTGGATCACTGGTTCTGGAGAAGCGGTTACGATCCAAATCTTACTTCCTGCTTGGGTAAGTTCTTTTACAATTTCGAACATAGGAAGAAAGGCTTGGACTCCGTTTACACTCGTGTCCTTCTGATTTTTTTCCCAAACGGATATTGCAGTTTTTTCTAATTCTTTTGCAGATCTGCCAGAGAAGATCCAAGTGGACCATCTATAACCTACTCCTAGGCCTTCTCTTTCTATCTTGGATTCATAATATTCCCAGATCCCGTCCATAAAGGATTTGGGATCTGTCTTTCTAAGGTTTTCTAATCTTTCGCAGATATTTTTTTCAGGAAAGTATGGAGAAAGAGATTCTATCCAAGGAACTCCCGCAAGTAGGAGCTCACACATAACAGCTTCGCCGAAATCGTGACGTACAAGAGTATTATCAAAATCGAATAAAACCGTATGGAATTTACGACCGGTCAGGTTCTCTTCTAAATAGGAAAAGATTTCGGAAGACCAGTCTGAATTAGAGAACAATGTGATTATTGTTGGATGGTTTCTTTTGCGATCGCAACTTGGGATTCTTTATCCGCTAAAAAAGGAGGAAGATAATGTTCAGGGTTCAATACAACATTTTGGTAACGAACTTCGAAGTGAACATGAGGTCCGGTTGTGTGACCCGTATTTCCGGAAAGTGCAAGCACCTGCCCTTTTTTAACCTTATCCCCTTGTTTCACAAAAAGAAGAGAATTATGAGCGTATAATGTCTGGATCCCATTGATTTGAGGATGAGAAAGAACTACTCTAAGTCCGTATCCACCGTCTCTTTTAGAATCTGTCACAACTCCATCAGCTGCTGCGATCACTACGGATCCGTTCGGACAAGCAATGTCCACACCTGCATGCAGTGCATTCCAACGTCTTCCCAATCTGGAAGTAACTCTGGAATATTTAAAGCTTAAAGGCCAGATCAACTCTCTGGCATCAGAGGTGAAGATCTCTCTTCCTTTGTCCTCTAATAGAAGATTACGTGTATAATTTGCGTTATAAGGGAAGAATACAGGCTCTGAGTTTTGGATTTTTCCGCTGTCGTGGATCCCGTTAAGAAGGCGAACTTCTCTTTCTGATGTTCCGAATTTATGGTAAAGATCCTCTAAGGATTCTTTTACTTTTCCAGGAACGATCCAGATCCCTTCTCTAGACTGATAGGTTTGGATGAATTGGTTATCAACCTTCACTTCTTCCAAATATGTATTTGCGAAAGATTTCCAGGAAAGTACGACTAGGGCAGATGCACCTACTATTGAAAGAATAGTTTTTCTTTTCATTTGGTTCTTTCCTTTTTGCGCCGCCAAAAATTCTCTTAAAAAACGGGTATTGCTTTTAAGATCGGCAGTAAATTTCCGAAAGTTCAACCTATCCTCCTGGTCCATAATCTCGGGACAAGGATTTTTCTCCACCCAAATCCAGAGGAATTAACGATATCAAACGAATCCGACCGAATCCTAATGAAATTAATTATTTTAGTCCCTATTCTATTGATTTTTAGCATATTTTGACGGATTTTCTTTGTTTTTGTGAGGCACCATAGATATAGTCCCGAAAAAATACAAACTTACTGAAAAGTTTTCAGAAATTTGGAGAAAGTTTCGTCGTGGTTGAACCCGGAAACCCGGATAGAATAGACATAAGGGAAGGCACTTAATGGCCAGATTTTGTAGGTGTTTTTGAGGAAAAATGGAAGAAAGAAGCTTATCGCCGCTCTACACTCTTCGCTAATTCTTTAAATTTCCGATCCATCGTTTCGATCTGCTTGGAATCCCTGGTCAACTTCCATAAAGTAACATGTCCATGGTAGATGGCCAACATTTCGGAAGCGATTTCACTCGGGTTTTGGTCTTTTTTAAGTTTTCCATCCTTTTGAAGGCTCCGGATAAATTCAGATAAAAGCGAAATCCATTCCTTACTGATCTCCTCCATCTTAGGAGAGAAAATTTTCAGATCATCCATGGAGAGCCCGTAAGCAAAACTTGCAAATGGGCAACCTTGGAATTTGTTTTCCTTTATACTTTTCTTAATATACCAGATCCATGCTCTCAAATATTCACTGAGAGATTCTCTCTTATTTACCCATTTGTGAATTCTAGTAAATAGTTCTTCTTTCATCCTTTCTAAATAGGCAATCCCAAGACCTGCCTTGGATCCGAAATGATGGTATAAGCTTGTCTTAGCTAAATTACATTTACTAAGTATCTCCGCAAGCCCCGTATTATTATAACCATTCGTGTAAAATAGGTCCGCAGTTATAGTTAATATATCTTCCTTACTAGACATTCAATTCTTCCCCGCCCATTTCGTAAAAACACCTTGACTTATGTACGTACCAGTCGGTACAATATATTCAATATTTAAGGACCTGGATAGTATTTTTCGTGTATCAAAAAGAAAAAATAAATCATACCAAAGAATTCGATATTGAGATAGATGGATCTTCTATACATATCCTTCGATTCGAAAATGAAAAACCGGATCGGCCATTTCTTATATTTCTACATGATTCATTAGGATGTATTTCTCTTTGGAAAAATTTTCCGGAACAATTAGCGGAGAAGGTTGACTGTAACCTACTCGTATACGACAGGATCGGCTATGGGAAATCCGGTCCTTTTACATCTATAAAAAGAGATCATTTTTATTTGGAGAAGGAAGCTGATATATTATTCAAGATCATCCAAAAACTAAATATCAAAACTAGTATTTTATTCGGTCATAGCGATGGTGGTTCTATTTCTTTAATCGCAGCTTCCAAGTTTCCGGAATATATTTCTGGAATTATAACGGAAGGCGCGCATGTATTCGTAGAAGATATTACATTAAATGGGATCAGAGAAGTGGTAAAGTCTTACCAAACCACTAAACTAAAGCAGGTGCTTGAAAAATACCATTTTGATAAGACGGAAGATGTGTTTCATGCTTGGTCTGATACCTGGCTTGCCGAAAAATTTAGAGATTGGAATATGGAACATTTTTTATCTTCTATCCAATGCCCCGTACTCGTAGTTCAGGGAGAAGAGGATGAATTTGGAAGTGAAGAACAAGTGGATAAAATTGTAGGTCAAGTATCCGGAAAATCTATTAAAAGAATGATCCCTGGAGCAAAACATTCCCCTCATAAAGAAGCGGCTGAGATCACAATGAGAGAAGCGACTGAATTTATAAAAAAAATTGTATTATCCTAGAATTCTCTCTTTCATTATTAATTGCAAATAACGTTTAATTGAGTTAATGTAGGCGCGCATGATCGGAAATTTGGATAAACATCTTAGAAGGATATCAATCCTTTGTTTTAGCGTCAGTATTCTACTCGGATGCGAAAACTTGTTAGTGCCCCAAACGGATAATGTAGGGCTATTTGACTCTCTTCCTGTATACGTACAATTTATAGAAAACGAAAAAATCTGCCAAGAACCAGGATCCATACGAGGTATCAATCGTCTCTGTTTTCGCTCTGGGGGATCAAATATGATCTACGATTTAACTCTTGGGTCTTACGTTTCCGGGACAGTTACAGCAGGACATCCTCTGAGCTGTAGATGTCCCGAAAATGGTGCTGATATGGGATTATCTTGGTACTACTATGTAGCTGCCAATGCGAATTCGACAACTGGGCTAAGTTTGGCCACCGATAGGGTTACAGGATCAGAACAATCATTATCTATTTATTCGGCAGGCGAAGAATTTTCCTGCATGCCGCCAGATTGTCCAAACACAGATTTTTACGAACTAATCCAGGCCGTTCCATAAATAAAAAGACTTATCCTAAGATCCTTTCTTTTAGTTCGGGAGTAGGCATCCTGCAAGATTCTCTCTTTCCGAAAAGCCTATATCTGTTCTTTGCAATCAGATCGTATAAAAAATTGCGGATCGGTCTTGGGACGATATAACTGAGTTTTAGGATTTTCCAGAAGCCGCCCAGTTTATCACAGATCTCAATGATTGCATTGGATTTTATATGGATCTCTTTTCCATCCCAGAAAAGGATACTGTCTATACCCCGGATCTTTTCTTCCAAAGATTTAGATTGGATTAGGTTTTTTGCATATTCAGACTGAAGGCTGGCGAATTTTAATCTTTTATGTTTGTCCAGATCCAAAAGTACATTCACTGCACCGTTGCATAAATTGCAAACTCCATCAAATAGTACGATCGGATCCGTGAATTCTGACAAAGGGACCTTCTTCCTTTATTTAGACAGTTTAGAAGTTTTATTACTCGAACAAAAACCGCTCGTTCAATTCTTTTTAAAAGTAGAAAGTGCAGATTTTAGTTTTTCGTACCAAACACCTTTCTTTTTCAAAAAGATCGCAGGAGATCCAAGAGGAGCTTCCATTTCTATCCAAACTCCTCCCTGGAATGTTTTACCTGTCCAAACATGTTCCCATTCTCCCTTAGGCATATATCCTTTTACAGTATCTTCTCCTTTTTCTAGGACTGGGATTACGAGCAGATCCTCTCCGAGTAAAAACTGGTTTTGTAGATCTCTCGTATTATTATCTTCCGGGTAAGAAAGATAGAGCGGACGTAATAAAGGAAGTCCTGATTCACTCGCTTCTTTATTTAGAAATTTAAAATATTCTTTTAATGCGAGATGTATCTGTCCGTATCTTGCAAATTCTTTTATTGTGTCCGGGTCTGAATACGGTTGGTGGTTTTTAGCAGGCCTATTCCCTTCATGAGTTCTAAAAACCGGAGTGAATACGTTCAACTCAGACCAACGAAGAAACAATTCTTTAGATCTAAAATAATCTTTAATAGGACTTGGGATCGTAGTGTATCCGCCTATATCGCTATGATTTAAGCTAAGTCCCGACATTCCTCCGCTCAATATTCCGATCAAAGAAGATACGATCCCATCATGTCTTCCCCAGCTTACCATCTGGTCCCCCGCCCAAAAGGAAGTGGAATATTTATTGGAATAACTATAACCTGCGCGAGTGAAAAATACGATCTGCCCTTCTTTGCCTGCTTCCTGGATGGCTTCTCTGTTCAGCTTTGCCCATTCTACAGGATAACGGTTATGATAGATCTCTGAAGATTCTTTAGAGAATAATACCGCATCCGTAGGCAACCATTCTCCGAAATCCGCCATCCAGCCGGAGAGTCCGTTACCTATTAGATTTTGTTTGATGATATTTTTGATCCAGGTCCGAGTTTTAGGATTCGTAAGATCTAATAGTCCTGCGGGAAATCCTGCGGTTTGGACTATATAATCTTTTCCTTCTTTATCTTTTACTAAATAATTGTTTTTGACCGCTTCTTCGAATAAAGTTCCTTCCGTTGCAAGCATAGGATTGATATATCCTAAAACCTGAATATTCTTTTGATTTAATTCTTTTACGAAGTTTTTAAAATCAGGATATCTGGTCTCATCCGGAAACCATTTCCACCATAGTTGAGAACCGAATACTGTTTTTCTTTGTCCCACCCAGTCTTGGATCCAAAGAGCAGTAATCGGATTTCCGGCCTTTTTTGCTTCTTCTATCTTTTCCAAAACGACAGACTTTCCGCCTTGGATACCAAGCCAGGTTCCATATGCCCAATCAGGCAAATTCGGAAATCTTCCGGTATGTGAAGTATATAATTTTAGGATCTCTTTAGGGCTAGCAGCTTTCCAGGATTTTACATTAAGTCCTCTTTCTCTAAACTCTATTGCAATTTCGGAATCTTCTTCAAAATCAAAGACTGAATAGGAACTGTTTTCAAAGAAGAATGCTCTGTTTCGAGAAGTGAGAAAAAATGGGATAGGAGTATAGGTGCTGTATTCATTTCCTCCGGCTCCTTCTAATAATTCTGCTCCCCAGGTAATCGGTTGGTCTCCCCTTCCCACTCCTTGTTCTTCGGAAAATAAAAATGGTTTTTTTCCTTTTAGATTTAGATGAGAGAATTGTTCACCAAGTCCATAAATACTTTCTGACTCATCCGATTTGAATTTGATAAATGTTCGATTTAATTCAGGATTAGAAACTTCTACCTTCCAATCTAATCCGAAATTAGCGGAAGATATGAATCGGATCGAGTATCCTGTTTCACAATTTTTTCCTGTGAGTTTTCCTTTTAATAATAATGCACCCGATTCTAATCCAAGACTTTCAATTGTCTGGGATCCACATTCTAATAAGATCTTATCTTTGATCTTGAAAGTTGCTTTTCTATAATTTACGACCTGTTCTCCTTTCGCAGAAGAAAGAAATGCATCTTTTAAGTTGAATTCTAATATTCTACCTTTAGGAGTAATGAACGATAGTTCAGTCGGTAAGAATACTGCTTTGACCCCGTTACCAAGGTCGAATTCTTGAGGAGGAATAGAAAACGGAGAGATTTTTTCAAATCTGGATCCACAATCCAATAAAAATGCAAATAGTATGCTGATAATAAAAAAGAACCTCATCGTTATTCCTCTTAGAAACTAACGAGAGGTTCTTTTATGAAGCTTTAGAAGTCTTTCTTTTTTTAACTTTTTCTGTCTACGCCACCAACTCTTGGTGCAGAAGCTCCTGCCCCAGTCTGTCCGTAAATATTCGCTGCTTGTTTAGGTAGATTGGATTTTCTCCACTCGAACCAAGAGCCAACATATACGTTTACGTCATTGTATCCGACTTCTTTGAGCATCATTGCAAGTAAGGAGGATCTTGCTCCGTTATAATCATAGATAACGGTGGTCCTTTCAGGCATAAAAGGAAAACCTCTTAACTTTTTATTAAAGAAGGTTTTGTCCACGAGCTCACCGTTCGCGTCATACAACATTCTCCAATCCCAAAGGAATGCGCCCGGCAATCTTCCGCATAAACTTCCCGGTTCAGGAGCAGTCAAACGAGGAAGTTTTCCATCATATTCTTCCGGGGTGCGAGTATCGAAAATTTGCAGGCGAGTTAAGTTCTTTTCTAAGAATGCTTTGTCGATCACGCCCTCTAGTTTGCGGACTTTGGAAGAAGGTCCTATATCTAATTCTTTAGAACCTTTTTCTTTTGCTCCGTCTACAGGCCAACGTTGCCCTATCAAAAACGCATTTTGAAAACCTGCGCATCTCAAAAGGAAAACGAGTCTGGATGCGAACATCCCCATGCCCTCGTCAAAAACCAAGATCCTGGACTTCTCTTCTTTTTTAGCGAGAGCAAGTATCTCTTCGATCGGGCCCAATAATTTTTTGGAAGAATCCGGATCGGAAGCAAAAGCCTTTTTGACGAATGGAAAATAATACGCACCCTTTAAGGTGGATTCTTGGTATTGCGCTTGTGAGCGACAATCGATGAATAAGTCCTGCTTTTCGTTCAGGTCGGTTTTAAGAAAACTCCAGTGAGACAAGATGAATACCGTTATATTTTTTACTCTTAGTTTTAACCATATTTCATACTCCCGTTTCAGAGTTTAACTTTTTTTTGGTATTCTTGGAAATTCGAGACATAATCGCAAGAATTCTACGGAAATTCCTCTTCTATTTTCAGATCTGTAAAATCCGCTTTTTCCCGAACCGATAATAATTAAGAATGTTTTCCCCGATGCAGAATATTTTCCATTTAAGAACGAAAAGACTCCTTCTTTCTTTTGTGAGCCTGGGAGTTTTGTTTTTTTCCGTTTTTATTCCGGATTCTGGAAGTTTCGCAGAAGAACCAGTTCTTCAAAAAGCAAATTCCAGGATTGGAGACTTTGCTGAGAAAGAATTCCAGGAAGGATGGAGAAAATACAGCAAAGAGAAAGATGCAAGGCCTTTAAAAGAATGGTTCAAACAACATGGGACCGTTCATATAGGTGAATGTAAGTTCAGATCTCTTCCTGAGTCCGAGGAAATTCAGTATCTTTCTTTGGATTGTCCCGGAAAAAAACTAAACGGTTTCTTTTATTCAGGAGAAGAAAGATTACGTTCTCCGGAAAGAATAGATTCTTTCAGAGTGAAAGGTCCGGTTAAGTTAGGAAAATCAGTTTATTGGGAATTGGAATTTTCTGCGGAGAATTTAAAAGTAGCGAGTTCCAAACCTGCACCGGGCGATAAATCCAATCCGGAAACTAAATTAGTGGATAAAACTTCCACTGTGAATTTTGGTCTGCAATATTTCTTAAGCATTGCCAAACATCCCATAGACCGCCCTACTCCTAAAGGAAAAGAGATCTTTTTTGATTCTTCCTGCCCTCTTCTGTATCTGGGTAAGGATGCGGATTTTTATTGGGATAAATCTTTGTATTATTCTTTCCAGGCCAGTTGTTTACCGGATTCTCCTTATTCCTGGATCAGGATCAAAGCGGATCTGAGCGGAAATGTTTTAGTGGATAACCAACCGACGGAAGAACTCCAAGAAGGGGCACGTTACCTGGCAAAATTGAAATTAGAATCGGTAGAAAAGGATAAAATTGTATGGTCCGACGCGGAGTTGTTTCATGAATAAGTTTTGGATACTTCGCGCGGGATTGGTCCTAATATTTAGTTTTCCTGTTTTTTCCCAAACAAACGGGAACTCCGATCTTAAAACATTATTGAACGGCGTTGTGATCGTTAGAAGTGATATTTATCCGGATGCAAGCGATCCTTTGGAATTCGGGGACCAGGATCTTTCTAGAGACGTTGGTTCGGGTTTCATTATTGCAGGAAATAGAATATTAACGAATGCTCATGTGATCTCAGAATCCAAGTATTTGAAGGTAAAACGTTTTAATAGCAGCAAATATTATAACGCAAAAGTGGAATTTATAGGTTTCGACTGTGATCTGGCTTTGATCTCCGTAGAAGATGAAGAATTTTTTTCCGGAGTAGAACCTCTGGAAATCACCGAGGAATCCCCTTCTTTAGGAAGTAATCTTTTAATGCTCGGTTATCCGGAAGGTGCAGAAAATCTCACATTAGAAAACGGTTTAGTCAATCGTGTGGAAAGATTGAGATATTCTTTTACCGGTTTAGATTACAGAAAAGTAATCCGCGTAGGTGCCAATATTCTTCCAGGATATTCAGGTGGTCCTGCTATCCAAAACGGAAAAGTGGCAGGGATCATTTTTGAAGTCAGCCAAATCCAAGGAAATACTGCGTATCTAATCCCGCCGGAAGTAGTACAACATTTTCTAAAAGATATACAAGACGGTCAATACGACGGGTTTCCTTTCGTAGGTTTTACTTTCCAAAATGGGAACTCCGAGTCTGTGAAAAAGTATCTGGGAATTCCTCAGAATTTGCAAGGTGTGCTTGTAAATAAGGTATATCCTAATTCTTCTTTTTCGGATGTTTTGCAAACGGATGATTTTTTATATAAGGTTGATGAGGCTTATCTGAATAATGAGGGTGGTCTTTTAGAATTTACGGGAAGAACGATCGTAGATCTAATCGAACCCGGTTTCGTAGGCCAAAAACTGACTTTGTATTTTTATAGAAACGGTAAAAACTTTAAGATCCAAGCAGAGTTAAAAAAGACCGATTCACTGGAATTGTATAGAGATCGTCAGATCAGAAGTTTTTTAGGAGCTGGACTTTTATTCCAACCGGTGAACCGAGCATTATTCGGAAAAGAAAGCCAGAGAGTAGAGACTGCTCTTAGATACCATTACAGTTATTTTATACAGGACGATCTTTTTAAATTTACGGAAAGAGATCTGATCTTGACCACTCTATTCCCGGATCCTCTCAATTCTAAATATTTAAATTATCGTTTTAAAATTTTAGAATCTATTAACGGAAAAACTCCCGCGAATATCTCAGAGTTTAGGGATTATTGGAAAAAATTCTCCAATGGGACTTTGGTTTTGAAATTCAGAGGGGTCGGGCTTCCTTTAGTATTGGATGCTAAAACAGTCAGGACAATAGACTTAAGAGTTAGAAAAAGATTCGATATCAAGTCCGACGAATCCAAGGAGGGAAAATGAGATCGTATAAATTAGTATTCCTTCTTGTATTTTGTTTAGGATTTTTAGAAAATATAGAAGCTAAAGCAGATTCAGAATTTTCACTTCTGGTCCATTTTAGAAAATATTCCCATCATAATCCTTTCCAAAAAGGAACTCCATATCAGAAAAAAGTCCCTGCAATCCGTTTGGATGAAAGAACTGCAGTCGCACTTTTAAAACCTGGAGAAGTTCCGTTATTCGCGGAGATCCATCCGGAAGAATCCGCAGGAAGAAAGGCATATTTCCAAAAAGTGGATCTGGATACAGGACTTGGTATTGTACTTCTTCCCGAAAACTTTGGAAAATCCAAAAAGGCCTCCCCTATCGCTCTTTTGGAAGAAAGTGCAAAAACGCAAGGAGTATGCTCCCCCTTCTTCACAAACTTTGAATGGGGAAGTTTAGAATTTTCTAAATCGATCCTTCCACTTTCTAAACTTGCGAGAAAAGAAAACCAAGACGGAACCAGAAGTTTCCTCTTTTCAGGAAAAAAAGTCTGTGGGTTTACCGATGGAACCTGGAATGCGGGTGCTGATCTTCTTCGTAGATTTTACCAAAGTAGATTTTCTTCCTCTTCTCCTTTTCCTCATCCTGGTTTTTCCGCGGAAGGTTCCTTAACTCCCGCAGAAGAAGATTATTATTTTCCGAAAGGTAGCGTAGGTGCGGTCGTTTCGGAAGTTCTTCCAGGGATTGGGCCAATGCATAATCTGTTTCCAGGTGATGCAGTCCTTTCCGTGAACGGGACTCCGGTTGCTTCTAAACAAAAACAAGTATTGTATGATATTCTGCTCAGCAAGGGTGGATCTTATCTGAATTCAGGAGAATGGGTCACTCTTTCACTGTATAGAGATGGAAGAAAAAGAGAAATACGTTATCAATTAAGACCGTATAACGAGGATTCTTTTTTAATCCCTGAAAGTTCGGACAAGATCGCTCCTAAATATATCATCGCAGGCGGATTACTTTTTACAGAACTCACTCATACTTACTTAAAAGAATACGGAGAAAAATACAAATCTTCCAGTGATAGAAAGTTAGTATACTTAGCGGAAAGTTATTCTAAAAAACTTCATCCGGAAAGAAGCCGTATCGTATTACTTTCTAGAGCATTTCCGGACGAGAAAAATAGAGCATATCAGGAATTCCAAGATTTGATCTTAGAATCCGTGAATGACAAAGTCGTGGACTCCGTAGAAGGTTTGAAAGCGGCCATTTCCGAAAATAAGGACGAATTTTTGGTATTCCGGTTTTCAGGAAATAAATTGGCAGTTTTTGATAAGTCGGAGTTAAAAAGTTTGGATGAAAGGATAAAATCCTTATATTCTCTTGATTCTCTAGACAATATACGCTGACAAAATTCTTGACTAGAATACCTTTCCAGGGTTTTCTTTTGTTTTCCGAATAGGTCCATTGAACATTCGGAAGTTCTGAATTAGGAATTTATTATGAAAATCCTTTTCGTTGATGACGAAGAAGTTATCCGAGATCTGTTCCAGGAAATTTTCGGCAGCGAATACGAACTCCTTCTTGCCGGAACCGCAGAACAGGGCTTAACATTAGCAGAGTCGGAAACATTCGATCTGATCATCACCGATATTCGCCTTCCGAGGATGAACGGTATCGAGTTCATCACTAAATTGAGGGAAAAAGGAGTAGATACTCCTTTTATAGTCATCACTGGAAACCAGGACATCCAAATCTCCATCAACGCTCTTCGACTGGGAGCTGTGGATTTTTTCCTCAAACCTTTTCGGATGGAGGCGATCCGTTATTCCCTCTTAAGATTTAGAAACTTATTTTATGCGGGCAAGGACCTTGTGGACAAAAGAATGTTCCAGGTCCGGGAATCCAGACAGAAGTTTGCACTTCTTCCTAGACTTGGAAATTTAAATCAATATGTTCATTTGATCTTAAAATCCCTATCTCATCTTCCTAATTTACATAATGAGGATCAACTCTCCTTAAAAGTAGCATTGTACGAATTGATAGGAAATGCAATAGAACATGGTTGTGCTCGTATCACTTATCATCAAAAGCAAGAGTTAATGTTCCAAGAGAATGATTACTTCTCTTATGTGGATAAGATCTGTGAATCCAAAGAAGAATGGATCCAGGTAGAAGTGGACTATGACGATACAAGAGTGACTGTTATTTTGGAAGATGGTGGAGAAGGTTTCGATCCTGCAAGAGTTCCCGATCCAGTACAAGATCCGAATGCAAGCCAACTTTCAGGTAGAGGTATCTTTTTAGTTCGTATGAATGTTGATTCTCTTTCTTATAATGATAAGGGAAACCAAGTCACATTTGTTAAAAAATTACAAAAAGCGGAAGCGAAACAAAAACAGACCTGAACGGGAAAATTTATCAGAAATATAGAATATTCTGATTTTAATATATATTCTTCTCTTACTTGGAAGAAGGTTTGTAATACGCTAAAAAATAACCGCTAAGCAAGAACCAAGAGGGGATCTGTCCCAGAAAAAAAGCTCCTGCCGCTCCCATTGTCCCGTATTCCGGGATCAAAAGATTATCCAAAATTAATCCAAAGATCAATCTCACTAATGCGAGTATTGCGAGTAACCGAGGCTGGCCTAATGCAAATAAAGCCATTCCGAGCGGAGAGAACACCAATTGGAAAAGATAATTCGGGTATAATAGCTGGAATACCGGAACTGATTCAGGATATTTTCCCGAGAATAACGCGGAGAAGACCCAATCTCCCAAAAACACCCAAGGCCCTAATGCCAAAGCAAACACTACAGCTACTAAGATGGATTTTCCCAAGTAACTAGTGAATTCCTTATTCTCCGTAAGCCTGGAGAGTTTAGGATAGATCATTGAATTCAAAACGGAAAATAAGATCACAAACCCGCTGAACGGTTGTAATGCCACTCCATAAGCCGCCACTGCCTCATTAGAATGGTATTTGTTTAAAAAGAATAACTCCATTCTATCCGATACGATCGCAAATAAAGATGCCAAAAACGCATAACGGTTGAACGAGATAAGCTCTCTGGTTTGTTGTCGGACTTCTTCTTTATCACCCGCCCAATGCAATTTTCCTCTGGGGAATAAAAGGAAAAATAGAACAATCGTAAATACGGGAGCTACGGAGAAGATCCCAAGTATATCCAGATGCCCAAGTGCATGTTCCGAAAATTGGTCCGCTAAATACAAAATCAAAATGCGGATCAAATTCGGGAGAGGATACCAAATCGAAAGCGCATGATATTGTCCGAAAGAAACGAATATACTTTCGAAATATGAATTAAAGGAAAGAACGAAGCTACCGAATACCAGAAGAAATGCGGCAAGTGCATTCTCCTTTAAAAAATAAACAGCAGTACCAGTAACAATCACCAGTAGAAATAATGCAGCCCATTTGACCCAAAGAGAAGATGCAAGAAGAACCCCGATCTTTCTTTTGTCTTCGGTCATTGGAGAAAGAAAACGTACTAAAGCGGTGGGCAATCCGAATTCTGCCACTGCTAAAAGTACGGGCAGAAATCCGGAATAATATTGGAAGATACCGTTCTCGTTTTTACTCAGGATCCTGACCGAATAGACCATGAAGATAAAATTCAGTAGGGAGGCGATTACCTTGGAAAACCCTACTGAAAAAAAGCTACGTATGAATCCGGAGGTCCGTAATTTTCCGATACTTTCGGAAATGAACTGTAAGGAGGATCCAAGGCGAAGCATGAAGTTAAGTCAGATAGATGCCTCCGCGTATCCTTTTCAGAAGAATGGGAGCGAGATGGCCAATATAGTAACACACGATCCCATACTTAAAGTATCTGGCAACCGGATTTTCCCCCAATAGAGAGGAGAGAATTTTTCCGAGAGCCAAATAAAAGATCAAGATCCCAAGAATGATCACAACTACTCTGATCAAAAATACGATCCAAGAATCGACTGATTTCCAATCCAACCCTGCCCTTTTATTGTACAAAATCCCGATCCCGAAACCCGCAAGAGCTCCTGCAGAAGAAATCACCTGCTCCCAAGATTTATTCGTGGACTCGGGTTGGCTAGGATCATGCAGAAGAATGCTAGGCACAGTGAGAGCTAAAATAAAAAGTACAAGTGATTTTAGTCTTTTTTGATCCGGCGCCTGTCCTGTAAAACCAGGTTCCAAAACTCCAGGATCTTTTGAGAACCAGAACTCTAATCCGAATAATACAAGTAGTCCTAAAATAAACCCACCTAAGGTATCACCCAAAAAGTGAAGTCCTGCATACATTCTTGCAATCGGCATAAATAAGATCAAAAACGCGGTGAGTATTCTGACCCAAGGGATTCTTACATGTAAAAATAATGTTCCGTATAACACCACTGCAGTCTGCACATGTCCTGATGGAAATCCGTAGGAACCTTCCATGAGTCCAAGCTCGGATGGGAATGGCAAACCTATCGGTCTTGGCATGGTAAGAAGTGCCTTACATGCCCCATTCACAACACCTGCGATCAAAAGACCGAGTGTCATTCTAAACCCTATCTTTCTATCCATACAAAGATATATGAGAGAGACCAGGGCCATAAAAAAGAGAGAAGATCCCAAATGATGGAACACAATTGTAAGAGGATCCAACACAGGTCTTAACGCAGAAATATGAAGAGCCTCTAAAGGCGAGTTAGAGAATAAGATCTCTTTCCAAAGGAAACTATCCGTCATAAAAACGAGCATATAAAGTTTCGGTTTTAAACGCAAAATGAATTCTTTGAGTAATTCTATCCTTCCGGATGTTTTTAGAACATTCGTTTTGTAAGCCAAAATCCAGTTGCTAGATTCGTATTCCTACTGCATGATAGATATATAAGTGGAATTTATTGAACGATCGTTCTCCAAACGACAAAACAAACAAAGTTCGGTTAAAATTTGCCCTAACCCGAACATTAGGAGAATATAATGGAACCTGAAATTTACACACCTCATAATAAATTAAAATTTGTGACTGCCGCCTCACTTTTTGACGGGCATGATGCTTCTATCAATATCATGAGGAGAATACTCCAATCCTCAGGAGCAGAAGTAGTTCACTTAGGTCATAATAGATCTGTTCAGGAAATAGTTGACTGCGCCATCCAAGAAGATGTGCAGGGAATTGCAGTTACAAGTTACCAAGGCGGTCACGTAGAATATTTCAAATACATGATAGATCTTCTGAAAGAAAAAGGAAGTTCTCATATCAAGGTATTCGGCGGAGGTGGAGGAACCATTCTTCCTTCAGAAATACAAGAGCTAGAAGCCTATGGAGTTTCTAAAATTTATTCTCCGGATGACGGGCGTTCTTTGGGATTACAAGGAATGATCAATGATCTATTACAAAAATCTGATTTTCTTCCTCCACATAGATTTAATGGAAATCTGTTCTCGGAGATCCGTAAAAAAAATCCGATCGCAATCGCAGAATCGATCTCCTTAGTAGAATCTACCGAAAATGATTCTAAAAAAATAGATCCGACAAAATTGGATTTTCCACTTTCCCAAAAGATAATCCCTATCTTAGGAATTACGGGAACAGGAGGAGCGGGAAAATCCTCCCTTACGGATGAACTTGTAAGAAGATTTATTCATGATTTCGAAGACAAAACTATCGCGATTATTTCCGTAGATCCTTCCAAACGAAAAACAGGAGGAGCACTCTTAGGAGATAGGATACGTATGAATTCCATCTCTCATCCAAGAGTGTATATGAGATCTTTTGCAACTAGAGAAGCAAATATCGCATTGAATCGAAATGTTAAAAAGAGTTTGGACGTTCTTAAAAGTTCAGAATTCGATCTAGTGATCGTAGAAACAGCGGGGATAGGACAAAGTGATTCTGAAATTACGGAAGTATCCGATCTTTCTCTTTATGTAATGACACCCGAATTCGGCGCCGCCACCCAATTAGAAAAAATCGATATGATCGATTATGCGGATCTGATTGCAGTCAATAAATGTGATAAAAGAGGAGCATTAGACGCAATCAGAGATGTTCAAAAACAATTCCAAAGATCCAGAAAATTATTCGATCAAGCCCCGGAGAAAATGCCAGTATTTGGGACTATTGCATCCCAATTCAATGATCCTGGAACGAATAATCTATACGTTGCACTCATCGATTCATTAAACAAAAAGTTCAATTTGGATTGGAAATCCAATTTTGCTTCCAGTTCAGAAACTAGCCAAAAGATCCATATCATTCCTCCGGATAGACAAAGATACTTAGCAGAGATCGCTGAAGAATGTGAGAAATACGAAAACTTCGTCAAAAAAGAATCCGAAACCGCAGAGATCCTATATAGGATCAAAGGAACGATAGAAGTTTTAAAAGAAAGAGGCAAAAATGTCTCCGACTTGGAAGAAGAATATTCCAAAAGAGAAGAAGGACTTCATCCGGACACAAAAAAGATCCTAAAAGAATGGGATTCTAAATTAGAAAAGTATTCGGGAGAATTTTTCACTTATACAGTAAGAGACAAAGAGATCAAAGTAGAGAATTTTACAAAATCCTTAAGTAACCTGAATATCCCGAAGGTTTCCGTTCCTAAATTCAGAAACTGGGGAGAGATCGTAAAATGGTCTTATACCGAGAATTTTCCGGGAGAATTCCCATATGCCGCCGGAGTATTTCCTTTTAAAAGGACCGGAGAAGACCCTACTCGTATGTTCGCCGGCGAAGGTGGTCCAGAAAGAACAAACGCAAGATTCCATTACGTTAGCCATGGAATGCCGGCTCATCGTTTAAGCACTGCATTCGATTCCGTAACTTTATACGGAGAAGATCCTGGACTTCGCCCTGATATTTATGGTAAGATCGGAAATTCCGGAGTAAGCATCGCAACCTTAGACGATGCTAAAAAACTATATTCAGGTTTTGATCTTTGTAGTCCGAGCACTTCCGTATCCATGACGATCAACGGACCGGCACCGATGCTTCTATCCTTCTTCTTGAATACCGCAATTGATCAAACCTGTGAGAAATATATTCGGGCAGAAGGAAAAGTAGAAGAGGCAAAATCCAAACTTGCGGAGATCTATTCTAAAAAAGGAGTTCCTGTTCCACACTACAAAGGAGAGATCCCGAGAGGAAATGATGGCCTAGGTCTTCTTCTTTTAGGAACCACCGGAGATCAGATCCTTCCTAAAGAAGTTTATGAAAAAATAAAGAAAGAAACTCTTTCTTCCGTTCGTGGAACTGTTCAGGCGGATATTCTAAAAGAAGACCAGGCACAGAACACATGTATCTTCTCCACTGAATTTGCTCTGAAGTTAATGGGAGATATCCAGGAATATTTTATTTGGAATAAGGTCCGTAATTTTTACTCCGTTTCTATTTCGGGATATCATATCGCAGAAGCGGGAGCCAATCCGATCACTCAGGTGGCTTTCACTTTAGCGAATGGATTTACGTTTGTGGAATATTATCTTTCTCGCGGAATGAAGATAGATGATTTCGCACCTAACCTTTCCTTCTTCTTCTCAAATGGAATTGATCCTGAATATGCAGTCATCGGAAGAGTGGCACGTAAGATCTGGGCCAAAAGTATGAAGTATAAATACAGCGGATCGGAACGTTCTCAAATGTTAAAATACCATATCCAAACTTCCGGTCGCTCTTTACACGCACAAGAGATCGCATTCAACGACATTCGAACCACCTTACAAGCGTTATATGCTATCTATGATAATTGTAATAGTTTACATACGAATGCTTACGATGAGGCAATCACAACACCTACGGAAGAATCAGTCAGAAGAGCAATGGCGATCCAGCTAATCATTAATAGAGAATTGGGTCTGGCTAAAAATGAAAATCCTCTACAAGGTTCCTTCATCATCGATGATCTTTCCGATCTGGTAGAAGAAGCGATTTTGTCCGAGTTCAGACGTATTTCTGAAAGAGGCGGAGTTCTGGGTGCAATGGAAAGAATGTACCAAAGAAACAAGATCCAAGAAGAATCCTTGGAATATGAGCATAGAAAACATACCGGAGAGATCCCTGTGATCGGTGTGAATACTTTCTTAGGCAAAGATGGATCTCCTACAATTCTTCCGGAAGAAGTGATCCGCTCCACAGAGGATGAAAAAAAGGCGCAGATTAAGGAACTCGAAGCATTCCAATTCAGGAACCAAGAGGATTCTTCTAATGCTCTGAAAAATTTACAAGCGGCCTGCCTTTCCGGAGAAAACGGATTCGAAGCATTAGTAGAAGCCGGAAAGGTCTGCTCTCTGGGACAAATGACCCATTCTCTTTATGAAGTGGGTGGCCAATACAGAAGAAGTATGTGACCGACGAAGGTGATACAAATCAATTCTGAGGACCTTTTTTTGTTTCCCTTAGGGTTTCAAAGTAGAAAATTTGGTCCAAGACCATGACTTCTTCTGCAATTCAGTTTACAGAGACACATGTATACGCTGAAAAAAAACGGTTTAGAGTCGTTTTTGTGCGGAACGTATGTTCTGTTGAAACGGAAGAAATCGGCCTGATCATGCAAAAGATCCAAGAAATCCAACCGACCGTTGTAGAACTGGATCTTGAAAATGTAGTCGCAATCCCTTCTCTCATATTGAATCGGATCTTAAAACTTTTAGCGGAATTAAAATCCAAAGGAGTCCCGGTGGAAATCAAAACCAGCGAAGGACTCAAAACCGTTCTGAATCGACTGAAAATCTCCCTACAATGAAAACGATTTCTATCATTCTGGCCCAATGCTTCCTATTCCAAAGTTTGGTATTCGGAAGCGGTTGGTTCTGCGGAATGCTCGCGGGAGAGATCAAACTTTGCCATTGTAATCACGGAAGCCAAAAAGAAAAACATTCGGACTCTGAAGATTCCAGATTTTCCTCCAAACTTGCCGATTCTGGAGAAGATCATTCTAATTCTAAACCTTCTTCCCTACCCGATTGTCATTCCGCTAAGTCAGGAGAAGCACATAAATGCGCCTGTAAAAAAGCAAAAGACAAGGCTTCTTATTTAAGCGGAACTATCTGCACTCAATTTTTCACTTATTCCAAATTAGAAAACATAGCTCCAGAAACTCTTGGCTCGGAACTTTTGAGCCGTATAAAAGAAGATTCCGGAGTGTTTGTTTCTTTCGATCTAGAAAGACCCCCTCGATTCTCCTAAACCTTTTCTAAACCTCGAACGAGGAAGCGGTGGATAATTATATCCTCACGCTAATACGAAAAATCGGAAAGTGATACTTTCCTCAGGAGAATATTATGAAATTATTATATAAATCCGCGATTATTGCGTTATTAACCGCATACATCGCAAATTGCGACGGCCAATCTGCCAACCCAAATTTGGCGCTATTAGCATTAGCCACAGGAAATCCGTCTGGAATCCAATTCAGTGCAGTGGTTGGAGATAGTCACGCCACCTGCGAAGGGGATATAAGCGGACATGGGGATTCTCATTCCAGTTCTGTTGTTACCATCCAACACGTAGCCGGGGTAATGCCCATTAAACTAAAGGATCTTAGATTTTATGTTTCCGGATTCGAATTAGTAGACCAGGACGATAATGTTACCACTTTAGATATTCCTAATACAGGTGTTTGGCAGTATAGCGGAGTTACACTTCTGGATTTCGAAAATGGAAAAGGGAGCTGCAGCGGAACTGCTGAAACCAATAATTTAGTCCAAACTTCTGTTGAGAATAAAACCTATAAAACCCTTAGATTCACTTTGGGAATCCCGGAATCACTCAATCATATCGATTACAGTGTTGCTCCTAGCCCTCTAAATATCTCCGGACTGGCCTGGGGATGGACCATGGGTTATAGATTTTTCGTAGGTGAATTTATATCCAATGATGCTGCAACATTAGGAAATGCAGCGGTTCTACATATAGGTTCTGCCGGCTGCACCGAGTCCAGTGGAGTTTATACATGCACAAACTCTAACCGGACTGTGATCGAACTCACTCCGACCGGAGGATTTAATCCATTCACACAAAAGGTTCAATTCGACCTTAAAAAAGCAGTCACAGGATGGGATATCAGTGCTGGAAGCAAATCTTGTCATTCTATGGGAGCTATGGACAGCGCTAACTGTTCCTTAGTGTATCCGAATTTCGGTTTGGATTATTCTACCGGAAATGCTGGGTCCACCGCTCAAACAGTATTTGGGATCGTATCCAAATAAGAACTATAACGATGGTTTCGGTCGATTCTGATCGAAGCCGGAATATATTATGAATCGACTTATTACGTTTTCTTTATTCTTACTTCTACTTTTCCAATGTACACAATTGGGATTGGAGAAGGAAAAAAGTTCCGGATCGGAAGGAATTCTTTTACTTTTAGGAACTTCTGCCCCCGAAGGAACTCCTTATACTTGGGATCTTCCTCCCGGATTCCCCGCGCCAAGAATCCCGAGTGATAATCCGGTCACCGTGGAAAAAGTGGAGCTTGGCAGGTTTTTATTTTATGATACAAAATTATCTGAAAATGAAACCCAATCCTGCGGAAGCTGCCATAAACAAGAGGACGCGTTCACGGATGGTCTTACTGTTTCCGTAGGTTCTACCGGGCAATCTCATCCCAGAAACGCACAACATCTATCCAACGTCGCCTATAATCTCAGACAAACCTGGGCAAATCCGGTTTTAAAAAAATTGGAGGACCAGGCAAGAGTCCCCATGTTCGGAGACAATCCTGTAGAACTTGGAATGAAGGACAGAGAAGATCTTTTGCTGGATAGACTTACGAATGACCCGGATTACGTTTCTAAATTCAAGGCGGCTTTCCCTAACGATCAAAATCCTTTTAGTATATTGAATATTACGAAAGCTTTATCCAGCTTTCAAAGGACTTTTATCTCGGGAAATTCCGCATACGACAGATACCAAGCCGGGGATTTTTCCGCTTTAAGTGCTTCTGCGATCCGAGGTAAAAATTTATTCTTTGGAGAAAAAGCGGAATGTTTCCATTGTCATGGAGGTTTCAATTTTACGGACACGATCCTTCATGTGGGAACGGTATTCGAAGAAGTTACTTTCCATAATAACGGATTGGATTCCTCCAGATTTGTAAGCCCAAATGGTGGATTGTATGAATTCACCACTAAAGAATCGGATCGGGGAAAATTCAGAGCACCTTCTCTACGCAACGTTGAACTCACCGCTCCATATATGCATGACGGTTCCATTCCGGACCTATTATCCGTGGTGAATCATTATGTAAACGGGGGAACCGGGGACGGCACTACAAATCCTAACAGAGACGTTTTTGTAAGAAGTTTTTCCTTAAGCGAATCCGAAAAACAGGATCTGGTGGAATTCTTAAAAAGCCTTACGGATACGGAATTCACCACCAATCCCAAGTTCCAGGATCCGTTCTGAAATTTTAGATAAATATGATGAAGAATAAAATAAAATTCGAATATATCTTATTATTCCTAATATCTTTCCAGGCATGCGCCTACGGAACTTTAGGAAATTCTACGGAAGAAAGATCGACTGAACTTCAGGCATTATTCCGTATCATGGACGAAAGAAGAGCGATCATCGATCCCTGGTTATATTATTCCGACGACCAAGGAGATTCAGATATAGGTTCTTTTACATTAAGCGGAAGTTCTACTTACCAGATACAACTTACGGAGAACGAAGTAGTATTAGAAAGTATTTCCATGTTATTTAAGGCGCCTGAAAATTCTTTTTCAGTCTCTTCTGCTTCCGCTGATGGAAAGGTCCATGTATTTCATTCCGGTGGTTCGGAAACTCCTACCCCAGGAACCGGCTCTTATTCCCAAAAATACGGGATCAAAGGAGATTTTTCTCCAGGAGATATTTCGGTCTCTGATTTTAACACATTAACCGGACCTGTAAAAAGACAAAGTTTATCCCCTTTTCCAGCAGTGCCATACGGAACCTTGGAACATATTTATGGAGAATTTTCAGACCTTCTTCTTACATTCCAAATATTTAATGGATCAATAACAAAAACGGTTCATGTAGAATTAAGAGAAGCTGAATTCCAAGTAGAAGCTTCCTGCGATTTGGAAATCCCTTATAAAAAGAATGTTCCATTCTCTATAGGATTTAGGACGGATGGCCTACTCTCTCAAAGAGCGGGATCTAGTTTTTCCATATTGGATGGGATCTTTGCAGTCTCCGGTTCAGAGATCACAATCAACGATTTTCAAAATACAACTCTTTACTCCGAAATCCAGGAAAATCTGGAAACAAGCGGCCAGGTCTTAGTATTATATTCATGTTTCTAATATTTCAAAAACGAACTCTTTTAATTTTTATACAACTTTTTACATTTCTATTCTTTCTCTTTTTAGGCGGGGAAATTTTCGCCCACCATGCGGGAGAAGGACAGAATATGATCTCATCCACCCGATTCGTGGATCCTTTTACAGGTAAAAGGGAAAAACCTTCCGATTATCTTTTGATCACTCAGGATTTTCAAAAAGGTACAATTGATAATTCTAATCTTCATACCACTACTGTGTTCGGTGAATTCAATTTTACCGGCGGAAAATTCGCGGCGAACTTCAGTGCTCCTTGGACTTATTATGAGCAGAAGGATAGAAGTGACGCTGCTCGTTACGGTAAGGCGTTCGTAGGTGCCAAATGGAATCCTCTGATTGATACTGGCTGGCCGTTCTTCATCATTTTAGAAGCTAGACTTGGTTTTCCTTCCGGTGGTGATACGGATAAATTTGCAGGTGGAGATTATTATTCCGGTATAACAAATCTTACATTAGGAACCACTTGGAAACAGTTTCTATTTGTGCTCAGAGGCTCGGGAATTTTCCCTCTTTCTAAAGATCATGCGAACTTGGATACTCAATCCGGTCTTCCTTATTGGGCTCAATCTTCCACAACCCAAAATACCGAAACTCATCCGGAGATCCAAAAGATCACTCAGTGGTTTGCATATATTACTTATTTTTGGAATAAAGATTTCAGTGTCTTCGGAGGACTTTTATACAGAACTCCGTATGTGAACGTGATCGGCGGTGGAAGTCTTTTGGAAGAAGATTCCGAAACCCAGAAAAAATTCCCGAAAGCATTCAAAGAAGCTAGTTTAGGTTTTAATTATACTCTTACTAAAGGAACGTATCTTACAATTGCAGGTCGACTTCCCTTAATACGAGATCCTGAGATCAGACTTTATGATTATGCGATCACTACTTCTATTTCTTTTGAACTTCCTGAATGGAGGGATTCTTCTAAAAAATCGGAGAAAGAAGCTGAGGAATTCGAATCGGAAGATGACTTGGAGAAGAAGTAATTTTCTAATCCCAGAGAGACTGGAAGCAAAGCGCTGAATTTTTTTCGAAACTTTGGAAGCCAGACTTGGCCACACATTCTTCCTCGGTGGAAGGGAAATAGTCTATCCCTCCGCCCTCGTATTTGATCCTACAACACCCTTGGGTCTTAGAAGGTTTTTCTTTTTTGGGAGAAGGTTCCGAAGTTTTGGAATCCTTTGGCTGCTCAGGAGAAACCCCTGAAACAGAGCTAGCGGTCCAATAGAGGCTACTCAAGACCAAAGCCAAGATCCAAATTCGGAAATTTACCATAGCTATTTTATCCTCCGTATTACTTTTCAAGGCAAGGAAAAATCCTCGGCTGCAAAAGGTGAAGTAAAGTTTTTACGTTGACTCGGCGGGCTTGCGAAGGTGACAAAGAGAGAAAAGTTCAAAAGACCGAATAGGAATTCGAATGAAAACTCTCCGCTCAATTCTACCAGGACCTAAGTCCTTATCAATATCCGTTATCTTCTTTATGATCGCATTCGGCCAAGTCTCGGCGGAAACGATCCTTTTAAAGAACGGCGAAAAAACCTATGGAACTGTAATCGATCAATCCACAGACACAGTTACAATTCTAAAAGAAACCAAAAGACAGACCTTGCCCAAATCTCAGATCTTAAAGATCATCTTCAAAGAAATCAAGGATGAGGCAGAACTTGCAAAATTATTCGATGCTGAAAAAAAGAAACTGAATAAAGACGGTAAGAAGTCTGAAAAAGAAGAACAATTGGACACCATTCTTCTGGAACAAATGATCAAAGAGAATAGTTATAAAGCGGTCCAAAAACGTTTGGCATTGATCGAGAAGTATATAGACGAACAAGATTCCAGTTGGGAAGAATATATTTCCGCAAACAGAAATCCTTGGGAGCCTGTTTGGAAATCCGCAATCCTACCGGGTTGGGGACTTTCCACCATGAAACATGATAATTATGCGAGAGCTTATCAGATAGCGATCGGTCTCTCTATCGTTGTTGCAATCGGTGGAAGCCAAGCAGCAACAGAACAACATAATAAGGCTGGGAATCGTCTGAGCAAAATTTTATTCGAAGATCCGGTTACTTATGCGCAGATACAAGGTTCAGGAATTACGGGAGCATCGGTTGTAGTAACTAAAATGCAATCAGATAGTATTTCCGAATATAACTCCTTCAAAAGTAAAGAAGGCCAATACGAAAATTACAGCAGAGCAGGACTTTATATGGGTGTCGGTTTGTATTTAGTTCAGTTGGCTCAGAGTTATTTTTTAGGCCAAAAATGGGCTACTCATAATATCATCCAAACTCCTTCCGGAGAGGCAGTGAAAGAAGGATTCAATTTTAAAAGTAATTATATGCCGATCGCAGCAGGTGGCGCGAGTAATCTTTGGGAATACCGCACCGACCTGAGATATGTAAGCACTTTCTAAACTTCTGGAATAGAATATCCTTTCGATTTCAACCAGTCCTGGTCGTACAACCTGGACTGGTATCTCGCTCCGCTATCAGCAAGAATAGTGACTATGGTATGTCCAGGTCCTAGTTCTTTTGCAAGTTTTACTGCAGCTCCTACATTGATCCCGCTTGAGCCACCTACAAATAATCCATCTTTGCGAAGAAGTGTATAAATATACTCTAAACATTCTTCATCTGTGACTCGGATCGCGTCATCAAAAGGAGCATCTTTCATGTTTTCGGTAATTCTTCCGTTACCTATTCCTTCCGTGAAAGAATTTCCTTCAGAACTAAGTTCTCCCTTTTTTACAAAATTATAAATTGCTGATCCATAAGGCTCTGCAGCGATCGTCTTGATCTTAGGATTTTTTTCCTTTAAGAACAATGCAGTCCCGCTGAATGTTCCTCCTGTTCCTAAAGATGCAAGCCAAGCGTCTACTTTTCCATCTGTTTGTCTCCAAATCTCAGGTCCTGTAGTATGATAATGTGCTAAACGGTTTGCCACATTATCGAATTGATTGGCCCAGATCGAATTAGGAGTTTCTTCCGCAATACGAGCGGAAACTTTTACATAGTTTCCAGGATCTTTATAGGGAACTGCAGGGACAGTTCTTACTTCCGCGCCAAGTGTCCTAAGCAAATCTATTTTTTCTTTGGATTGTGTATCCGGAATTACGATCAGACATTTATATCCTTTTGCATTACAGATATGTACGAGTCCGATCCCGGTATTACCGGCAGTACCTTCGACCACGGTGCCACCCGGCTTTAAGAGTCCCTTCTTCTCTGCTTCTTCTATGATAAATAATGCCGCTCTATCTTTTACGGAACCGCCCGGATTTAAGAATTCCGCTTTCCCTAAAATTTCACACCCTGTTAGGTCCGAATAATAATTTAAACGGATGAGAGGAGTGTTCCCGATCGCATCTGCAAAACCTTTTTTGATCTCCATAAGAGCCTCTTTATTATAATATTTTTACGTATGTGCAAATAAAAAAAGGAAAGCAAATCCATTCTCATGGACTCGCTTTCCCCCTCGAATTTTTCCGATTTTGTTTTTTGTTCCGGAAAAATAGTTTATGTTTTGAAATCGGCTATTAAGCGATTGTTACGTCTTTAGACAGATATACGTCTTGGATCGCGTTTAATAAGGCTACTCCGTCTTTCATCGGTTTTTGGAATGCCTTTCTTCCGGAGATAAGTCCCATTCCACCTGCTCTTTTGTTGATAACTGCAGCTTTTACCGCGTCACCCAAATCATTAGAACCGGAAGGTCCACCGGAGTTGATCAGACCGATCTTGCCCATATAACAGTTTGCTACTTGGTATCTCGCCATATCGATCGGATGATCGGAAGAAAGATCAGTATACATCTTATCATCTTTTTTACCGAATTTCAGATCTCTGAATCCACCTAAATTAGTTTCAGGTAGTTTTTGTTTTACGATATCCGCCTGGATAGTAGCAGCCAAATGGTTTGCTTGTCCGGTAAGGTCAGTAGCGATATGATAATCCGCTTTATCGTTTTTGAATCCATCGTTTCTGAGATAGGCCCAAAGAATAGTTACTAGTCCAAGTTCATGAGCTCTGTGGAAAGCTTCAGAGATCTCTTGGATCTGTCTGGAACTTTCGTCGGAACCGAAATAGATTGTAGCTCCTACAGCGGCAGCTCCCATATCAAATGCCTGCTCTACGTTTGCAAATAAGATCTGGTCGAATTTGTTCGGATAGCTTAGAAGTTCGTTATGATTGATCTTAACTACAAAAGGAATTTTGTGAGCGTACTGACGAGATACTAATCCTAAAACTCCAAGAGTGGAAGCAACCGCATTACATCCGCCTTCGATCGCAAGTTTTACGATATTTTCCGGATCGAAATAAGCAGGGTTTTTAGCGAAAGAAGCACCCGCGCTATGCTCAATTCCTTGGTCCACAGGAAGAATGGAAAGATATCCAGTTCCGGCAAGACGTCCTGTATTATAAATGGATTGGAAATTTTTAAGAACAGAGTTGTTTCTGTCAGTCTTAGCAAAAATTTCGTCAATGTAATTCGGACCAGGGATGGTCAGGGTTTCCTTGGGGATGGTTTTAGAGACATGATTTAAGAGAGAATCCGCTTCCGCACCTAATGCGCTCTTGATTTTATCTAACATTCCAGTTATACCTATTGGTTTTATCGATCTGGTGACTAGTTTTGGGGCGAAGCCCAAAATTTCCATCGATTTTCGGCGAGAAATCCCGAGCTCTGGCCAAGCGGACGTAAGGTCTCTATTTTATTTGGACAGGAAGGCGGATATGGAAATCAGTACCAGAGCTGGACTTTTGGACATCCAGTTTTCCGTGATTGGATTGTATGATCCCATAACAAACGGAAAGCCCCATCCCTATCCTAGAGTCATCCGATTGTATTCTTTCAAAAGGTTGGAAGGCATTCTCAGGATCCAGTTCTCCGTTCAATGTTCCTGAAAGTCGGATGTCCAGATACTGTCCTGAATCCGTTTTAGTATCCTCTAACCCTGCGTTAAAATGGATCGTACTTCCTTTCAGATCGGAACCTACACCGTCCGCATAAAAATACAAAAGATAATATAATACTTCTTTAATTTGATTCTGCTTTAAGAATACATCCGGCATATCGGAAGGAATGTTCTTTGAAATTTCCAAATTTTTGGACTTCAATAATTCCGAGATAATCCCCTCTACCCCGGCGAGAATATCATCCAGCTTACACCAAGCTGGCTCTTCATTATCGGAACGAGAGAATAAGATCAGATTTCGGATAATACCCGAGATCCTTTCCCCTTGTTCTATGATCACTCTGGCGTAATTTCGAATATCAGTAGGTAGATCCTTTTTATTACGAATAATATTTCCGTAATTGATCACACCCATAAGAGGATTATTGATCTCATGAGCGATACCCGCTGCCAATTTCTGGATGGACTCCAATCTTTTTTCTGATTGGATTACCTTCTCCATTTCAGAGATCCTTTTTTCGGATACGGATAGAAGGTCCAATTCGGAGAAGGTTACGATACTTCCTACGATCCGATTCGCCTCGTCCCTAATAGGAGAAACTCTGAACCCTACTCTGATCTTTCTATCATCCTTTCTAACAAGGACAGCAGGGATATATCTAAGATTATGGCCTAAATTATCAGGATGTTCTCCGGAACCGATCTGAGTTTGTATAAAAGAAAGAACTACATCCCCGGGTTTTCCGAGTGCCTCTTCTAAACTCCAACCTGTAAGCTCTTCGGCGGAATGATTTAGAAATATAATATTTCCCTCGCCGTCCAGAGAGACTGCACCTTCTGAAATACTTTGGATCACATTCTTAAATTCTTTGCCACTTTCCTTAACGATTCCCAATCGTTTTTGTTGGCGAAGTGCGATCTCTATAGAAGACTTAAGCTGATGATTCTGGAATGGTTTAGTGATATAAGCATAAGTAGAAGCCGCATCCATCGCTCTCATAAACGTAGAGTCATCAGTATATGCGGTCATAAAAACGATCGGAACGTCTTTGATCCTTTGGATATGTTGTGCAGTCTGGATCCCATCCATATCACCTTCGATGGAGATATCCATAAGAACTAGATCCGGATCCGTTTCCTTAAAAATAGATTGAGCGTCCTGACCATTCGCAGCGACACCTGCCACCTTATAACCTAAATTTTGGAGAGTCTTTTGAAGGTTGAAAGATAGAAGCCACTCGTCCTCGACGATTAGAATATTCGGTTGTTCTGAAGAAGAACTCATGTTCGATATTAACATATTCCTGAGGTGGTAAAAACTGCGGCTCTTCCGTTATGCTCCCACGTTAGGAGTGAATTGGGAAATCCTTTTTTAGGAATATAATTGTTTCCGCAAAATTTTCAAAACTTCTCCTTTGATCTATTTTAGCATTATGAAATCCAGGAATAAATCACTGAATTTTCCAAATTCGAATACAGTCCTATTTTATTGTTTTTTTCCAATTTTAGTCCCCATTTTACCGCTCATTCGACTAAAAGAACCAAAACCTTGTCATAGTTCCGACCTCTTTTTTCCAAAAAAAGTCCTTGAATCGAAGCTCGCTCGAAACTACACTTTGGGCCTAGAGGTAGCCATGCTGGTAAAAGATATCTTGGAAAAAAAGGACCGAAAGATCCTTTCGGTGGAACCCAATACCACCGTTTGGGAAGCGATCCGATTTATGACCAAGTATGATATAGGTTCCGTGATAGTGCTCAAAGAAGGGAAACTCGCCGGTATATTTACAGAAAGGGATTTACTTCATTTTGCCTCCACAGACAGGGAAGCAGTATTCGATAAGACGGTGGCAGATCTAATGTCCACCACATTGACTACTATGCAACCGAACGACCAAGTGGATGATGTTCTTTCCATTATGCTAAAAAAAAGGATCCGGCATATGCCGATTCTGGATGGCAATAGATTGGTGGGAATCATCTCCATAGGAGACGCTGTGAAAGCTAAAATCGCGAAAACGGAAGAAGAGAATAAAAACTTAAAAAATTATATATATAGCGAATCCGGATTTATTTGATCCTTTTTATTCCTTCTGACCTGGATTCTCCAGATCATCGAACCTTTCTTTTAGAGTTGTATAGAAAAATGCCCCGCCTGGACTTATATCCAGGGGGCAAGTGGCTCACATTCGGGTATTCCCGTTAATTCCTAAAAGGTAATATCATTACCCAATACCGCAAGTCCGTTTTTTGGAAATCGGGTTGCCGGAATCACTTTTCCGGTAAGTATAGACTAAGATGGAGATTCCAAACCGGGTCGAACTAAATAGATGAAACTCCTTTTAATTATATTATTCGCATATTTAACGTATCGTTTCTTGCAAAGACTCATGTTTCCGGGGCGGAATGAAGGTTCCGGTTTCAGAGTTGTATATCCTGATAGAGAATATTCTTCCAGAGAAAAAGACATTTCCGACAAGGGAAGAGTGGTAGAAAAGGGAGAATGATTCCAGGAATGAATATCCGATTTTCCTATTTTATAATTCTATTATATTCTTTTTTCTTTTTCTCCTGTTTAGGAATGAGCGGAGAATTCGGCTGGGCTTTGATGGATGAAACCAAACAAAGTTTGCTGGAGAAAAAATTCACCACCGTCCAAGAGTTTACTCTTACGAGAGAGAAACTGATATTCCCTACAAACAAAACTCTTGTATATATTTACAAATTTTCAAGGATCCCAAACCCGGAAGCGGAGATCTATGTGAGTCTTAGCAGATTCCAAGTAGGCTTCAACGAGATAGAAGTAAAACGTAAAAGACCGGAAATTTCCAGCTCCAGTATTACAGGTCGTTTCCAAGAATTGATCGCAGGCAAATATTTGGTCAAAGTCTCCTATGAAGGAGAAGTGATCGACCAGGTGGAATTCAGAGTAATAGAACCGGAAGATAGAGAGGAAGAAAAAGAATCCGGAGACGATGTGGACAAATACACTAAGGCGAAAAAATCTTTAAATCAATAAGTATCGCCTGAAAGTGGATCCCTTGGATAAGGATCCCTCTGCATTCCATCTTCTAAAATTTTGTTGATCCTTTCTATATTTTTCAAAGCAAGATTGATCTCAGTTTGATTCCCTACTTTCAGGATCTCTTCATTCATTTTTTTGGATTGTCCATAATCCTTTTCGAATTCATATAATACGGATAATCTTTGCATCGCTCTCGGCCCGGGAGAAGTATCCAGTTTAGTTCTGATAATATCCATTTTTTCTTTGGATTCTTCCATCTCCAAACTTTTGAGCCTATATTGTGCCATGTCCTGGTCGTTCGTTCTTTCCAAGAGACCTTTTTTGATCTGCAGTAATTCTTTTTTACCCTGGGAATATTTCTCTTCTTCTAATCTTAAATTTTCCCTGAGTCTATCATAAGCTTGGATAGATCTGATCAATTCTTCCTTTTCTTTAGGAGGTTTTTTCTCGTATCTATATAGTTTAGAGATCCCTAAATAAGCAAGAACCTCCATCCGGATCCTTTCTTGTGAATCCGTAAAAGACAGATCGGAAGCAGCAGCTTTTTCTTGTTCCCTGATCTGCAACCAGTCTTCGTAATATTTTTTTCCAGATTCTAAATTGCCTAGTTTACTTTCGAAAAAATTCCCAAGCTCAAATGCATAGATCCCTTTTTTCTTAGGATCAGGTTCCGATAGATAATATTTTTCGTAAAATTCCGCGGCCAAAACATATTGTTTTAGTTCAGTATGTAAGGAAGCAATCGCACGATATACATAGGCAATCTCTGCAGGAGTTTTATTCTCTTTTAATGCAAGCGCCAAAAATTTTAAGAAGAAGTCTAGAGATTTGGCTTTTTTACCCGAGGCCTTTAGCTCTTCTGCCAATGCTAAAACTACTTGGGAATGTTCCGGATCTAAACGAAATGCAAGCTCGAGTAATGCTGCATACGCGAAGAAGTCCGTATTTCTTTTATAATCGAATAAAACGAAGATCCCCTGCCCGCTTACGGAGGTTTTATTCACTACTTTCAGTCTTTCTTTGTTTTCATTCTCCGAATCTTTTACGAATTTCGCTAAGGCAAAAACCGTGTCTGCGTCTTCTCTGGATTTCCTTTTGAAAAATGGATAATAATTATTCTCGAATGAATCTTTATAAGCGCTTGCCGCTCTTTTGAGTGAATCATCCGCATTTTTTACATTCTGTTTTGCAAGAGTTATATCATTTGGAGCAACTTTACGTGCATTACTAGGAGGATTAGATTCGAAGATCAGATCCTTCTCCCTTGCGGAAGCAGCTTCTAAAAGATGGACTCTATCCTTTGCATTTTCCAGATCTAAAGTCGCTTTTTCTAATTCTTTTTTGACCTTTGCATGTTGTCTGGCCCTATCGACTTCGTTTGTATCGTATAATTCTCTCAGTCTTTCTTCTTTTGGAAATGATTCTTCCGTATGAGAAAAATCCCTGTATCTGAGCGCAGCTAAGGCCTCTTCTAGTGCCTTGAAATTCTGCTTCTTCTTAGAATATTCCTGGCTGAGTAACCAATGTAATTCGAATAAAATAGGAGAATCACGGAGTTGTTGTCCCCCAGTGATCTTTCCTAACATTTTTAAGATCAATAAACGAAGAGTGTTTCGATCCGTTTTTTCCGTGAAGATACGGCCGAGCCTTCTTTCCTCTTCCGTTCTTTTTGGATCTACGAATTGAGCATAGTATGGATCCAAAACCTGGCGGATCATTGTGATCGGATCAGAAGTTTCGTCGGAAGAATTGAGTAAATTTTCCTTTAGTGTCCGGAGAGTGGCTGGAGGGATTACCTCGTGAGGAAGTTTATATATACCTGCAGGATCTAGTCTTTGGTCCTGTTCATCCGCCTCGGTTCGGACGTTTACCCCTAACCCAAAGACGATTAAGAGTAACACGCCCAGTATCAGGCGGGTTTGTTTCATTTCGCTCCGGCACCCAACTCCGCTAATTCTTCAGATCCTAGAATTTTTTCGATATCGATCAGGATGATGAACCTATCGTCC
Source organism: Leptospira selangorensis (assembly GCF_004769405.1). Lineage (NCBI taxonomy): Bacteria > Pseudomonadati > Spirochaetota > Leptospiria > Leptospirales > Leptospiraceae > Leptospira > Leptospira selangorensis. Next base: position 104,928 of record NZ_RQES01000024.1, on the reverse strand, counting down.
TTTTTACCGACACCCGTGATATAACGGGAGGAAATTCCTTTGATAGAAGGAGGAGGAGGATTGATTGTTTCAGGAGGAAAAAGTGCTACGTTAGCTACCTTATCAACTATGATACCGACGGATTCTCCGCCGATTTTTACCACGATTGCACGGTCATAACCTTGCTCATGGGAATGGGGAATATTAAGTTTCACACCTAGGTCCACCATCTTCACTACTTTCCCACGGATATCCATGATACCGGCGAAGTAATTTTTGGATCTGGGAACCTTTACCAAGTTATGGATCTTGATGATCTCATCCACGAGAACGATTGGAAGAGCGTATTCTTCCTCTCCCAAGCTAAATAGAATGTACTGGTGTTCGATTTCGGCGGACATTCCCCCTCCTTTAGAAACGGGTGAATCCGTAGTAATAAAAATACGATCCAGAACCTAGAAAGATTACAACTTTCGAGAAAAGCGGATCGCGTTTCCTCAGTATCCAGTCCAATCCGCCAAAAAGCAAACCGAAAACGGCGAGTGAAAATCCGAGTAAATAAAAATCCATGTATGCATACCAGATCCCCAGCGCGGATGCGAGACCTAGGGAATAGTCCTGTAGATCTCCCCAGATCCTTCTTTTGATCCTGGTCCATAAGGGCTCTTTTTTCTCTCTTTGGAAAAATCTTTTCCAGGATCTTGGGTTTCGATCTATTCCGAAAATATGATCGTACTTGGTAGAAATTTCCCAAGGTTTAAGAGTCCTTCTCTCCGGCCCCCCCAAAGGTTCAGGAGAAACTCCGTACGCCCCGCCCAAAATCTGGAGAGCGTCCTTGTCTGGAAGAGAAGATAATAAGTCTCTAAAAGGTGCAAATCTGGAATAAAGAGGATACGATCTGCCTGTGGTAAGATCGGTCTCTTTTAGAATGGATCCATCACGGATGGTGGAAACATAAATGCGGCCATTCTCTCCGGCGGCTTCCAAAGTAAGTCTGATCTTACGATCATGAAAATGAAAGTCGGCTTGGAGAATATCTCCATCCGGAGTTTTAGCTTGGTAGGATTTTGTATATCCTTTGGCTGGAGGAAACTCAGGTTTCCACCAACGTCTTAAAAGAGAATAGTCCTGGAAGGAGGCCATACAGCAACATGATCGGCCAATTTCGGATTTTGCTTTAGGCTTTGATAGTTGCTAATTTCGAGTCGGGAGAGTTCCCGATGAGGATGGCGGGCGAAAAAGACCGGGTCTTCGATTCGATTTCCCGGTCTTTAGATATTATAAGAATATCTTATTTGCCTTTCTTCTTATGACGATTCTGTCTTCTTTTTTTCTTCCTCTTATGAGTCGCGATCTTTCTTCGCTTTCTTTTTTTACCGGAAGGCATTCGGTTCTCCTGATTCTGTTCCTAACCTGCCAGGAAATTATTCGGTGTACTTTTGTAAACCTTTATTTTTACGGATCTCGGCTACCATATTCTTGATATCACCTATTCCTTCTTTAGAAGCGATGAAGAGAACATCTTCCTCTTCAACTACAACGATATCCTGTACTCCGAGTAATGCAGTGAATTCTTTTCTAGTTTGAGTGACGTTGTTTCCGGATTTATAAAATAGAATTTCTTTACCGATATGACGATTACCCTGGTTGTCTCCAGGTAATACTCTTTCTAAGGAAAGCCAAGAGCCTACATCATCCCAAGAGAAACTTGCTTCTACCATTCTGATACGAGCACTCTTTTCCATGATAGCTATATCAACCGGCTCGGATGGAAGAAGTTTGAATGCTTCTCCCAGATCTCCCATCTTCTTGAATGGAAATCTATCCTTAAGAGGTTTTAATATTTTAGGAGAATGTTTTTCAAACTCATCCAAGATCAAACTTGTCTTCCAAAGAAAGATCCCCGGGTTCCAATAGAAGTTCGCTTTTTTAATATACTTGATCGCCGTTTTTACATCCGGCTTTTCGAAGAATGATTTTACTTCGAATCCATGTTTGGTCGGTTTTCCTGAAGCGATATAACCGTAACCTACTTCAGGACGATTCGGTTTGATACCAAGAAGTACAAGATGTTCGTCCGCTTCTTTTAAAGCTTTTTGGATACTCTTAGCAAATTCTTTGTCCGAATTCACCCAAGCATCCGCAGAAAGTACAACCTGAACCGGATCACCGAACTTCTCTTGAAAATATAAAGAAGCTAAAGCAATAATAGGTGCTGTATTTTTTCCTTCAGGCTCTATGATAAAATTATTCTCTGGGAAACTTCTTTCCTGAGCAAGGATCGCTTTTTTTAAAGTGGCGTTTGTTCCTATAAAAACTCTATCAGGACTTGTGATCGTATAAGCACGATTCAAAGTCTCTTTTAAAAGAGTATTTTTAGAATATACTTTCTGGAGTTGTTTCGGAGTGGAAACTCTGGATCTTGGCCAGAATCTTTCTCCTTTTCCCCCCGCCATAATAAGTACTACGGGTTTGTCTTGTGTCATTTATTCCACCTCTTTAGGTTTGGGGGCGGACTTTTTCTTACTCAAAGATTTAGGATCTCCAAAAACCGTATCGGAAGGAAGAAGTAGTACATCCACATTCTCTCCGATATTATCATATAGTAGAAACTCTTTCATATCCGGATTCTTCTTCAGAAAATCCTTATATTGTTCCCATTTCTTTTTGGAAACTGCAAGTTTTGCTTCTTCTTGTATAGAGTAAGATTCCGCCTTTTTTAAGGCCTCTATTCTTTCTAACTTTTTAGCCAAAATATAGTTAGGATTACGGAATATATTCGCGATGAGTATCGGATCCGGAATATCCAGACTGATAATGCGAACCGATTCTATCTTAAGCCAAGGAAGTTCGTTCGAGAGAATCCTCACGATATCGTTTCTCAGGAATGCGGAGATAGAATCCTTGTTTAAATTGATATTTTTCTCGTCCTCTATCCCTGCCCTAAGTTTGGACTGAAAGATATTGGAGAGATATTTTGCTCTTCCTTGGTCTGTTTTTCCTCCGGAGAGAAAAAACTTTTTGGATCCTTCTTCCTCTAAATGAAAGGATAGATCCAGTTTCGCTCTGATCTTACCTTCTTCCGATTTTTCAGAGAATAATCCGGAAGAAAGATCGTGATGGATCTCTAACTCCAAAGCCAATGAGTTTAAGGATTCTTTACGAACGGACTTATCCCAGAACTGGATCACAGCCGGTTCATAGGCAAAGCCCGGACCACGAACAAAGGAAACTAACTTGGAATCTTGTTCCCAGACAAGCAGGGCTTCTCCTTCTTTTATAAAAAAAAGCGGATAGGATACCATTAGGATCCCCGCTAATATAAATAGAATGAAAAGTGCCCGGCCTATCTTTCGGAACATTTAGGCGGAAGGAGCTTCTTTTGCTGCTTCTTCTGTATAAAGTTTGATTACTTTGGAAGGAATGATCGTCGAGATCGCGTGTTTGTACACCAAACTCTGCTTGTTTTCCTGCTCAAGGACTATCGTAAAATTATCAAAACTTACCACTTTCCCTTTTAGAGGAACTCCGTTTAGAAGATAGATGGTCAATTCTAGTTTTTCTTTTCTAGCCGTATTGAGCAGTTGGTCCTGTATATTATTTTTAGCAGACATAGATTTTTATCCGTTTATATTTTTTATCTTTTTATACGCTTCAATCGGATGGATCGGTTCCAATATCTTTTGCTTTCGAAACCAAGTAATCTGACGTTTGGCGTAATTCCTATGAGACTGGCTTAAATTCCCAAAGAATGTCTCAAGATTGGACGTTCCTTTAATATTTTCAAGCGCGAAATTATAACCTAAGGACTGAAGGCCGGGACAATCTTCCCCGTATTTATCTGAGACCCTTTTTGCTTCTTCAGCCATTCCGGATTCTATCATTTTTCTGGCCCTGGAATCGATCCTTTCATACAATTCTTTTCGATCCAGATCTAAGAAGAAGGCCCCAAGTATATTCAAATTTTTGGAAATTAGGGCGCCGCTCCCCTCTTCTACTTTTAGTTCGGACCAAAGGGTTCCCATCCAGTTTACTTCCAATGCTCTTCCATATCTGTAGTTATCGTTTGGAAAGATTTTTTGGAGAGCTTTAGGGTCCAGCTTCTGGAGCTCTTGGATCCGCTCTTCCATACTCAAGGATTCCACTTTCACTTTTATTTCTTCACTGATTTTCGGAACAGGAAACATTCCGTACAAAAAAGCATTCAAATAGAACCCCGTTCCTGCTGTTAAAACTGGGATTTTGCCTCTGGAAAGTATATCATCCAGTGCTTCTTCTGCCTTTGTTACAAATTTTGCTGCGTCTATGGATTCGGACGGAGAAAGAAATGAAACCAGATGGTGGGGGATTTTTTCGCAGTCTTCGGAGCTTGGGGCGGCTGTCCCGATACTTAACTCTTTGTAGATCTGTCTAGAGTCGAAGGAAATAATTTCAAAACGGGAAGAATCTAATTCTCTCACCAGAGCCGTTTTTCCGGCCCCGGTGGGAGCGGTGATGATCAGAATGGAATGGAGAGAGGGAATTTATTCCTCCTCCTCTTCCTCGTCTTCCTCATCTTCAAGAGGCTCTTCTACGATGCCACCTTCTTCTTCTTCGAAACCTACTTCGGAATCGTAGTCTAAGTTTTCTTCTGGAAACTCTTCTTCTTCCACTCTGGCCGCACGGGACCTGGATTTGGAAGGAGGACGTTTACTTTGATCGGCTCCGCATTTAGGGCAGATTTTTACTTCTTTGTTTAGATCGTAGAACTTAGTTCCACAAGTATGACAGGTGAACTTTTTACCCAGAGGATTGAGGGAAGATTTGGATGCAGAAGACTTTTTAGTCCCTGCAGGCTTGCTTGTGCTAGCAACTTCCTTCTTTTTTGCCGGAGGAGTTTTTTTCTTAGGAGCACTTTTTTTCACCGGAGGTTTGGACTTCGGTGCAGCTTTTTTCTTAGCCGTTTTCTTAGCTGTTGCCATCGGAATTGACCATGCTGGAAGACACTTATTCCGATTCAAGCAGAAAAAGCAGTCAGAAATCTAGTTTCCGCTAATTTGTATTTTCTAAGAATTGGATTCGGAATACGAGGTTTATGGTCCATCTGAGCGTAAATGTAAACAAAATTGCAACTCTGAGAAATTCCAGAGGCGGAAATCATCCGGACCTGATCTATTTATCCAAACTAATTCTGGAAGCGGGAGCTCACGGAATTACTGTCCATCCCAGAGAAGACGAAAGACATATAAAAAGAAGGGATGTATTCGATCTAAGGGAGTTCCTGCACTCATACAATAGGGATAAAAAGAAGAAGATAGAATATAATATGGAAGGAGAACCTTCTCCTCGTTTTTTAGATCTCGTTCTGGAAGCAAAACCGGACCAGGCAACGTTAGTCCCAGTTACTCCGGGAGAGATCACTTCTGATCATGGTTTCGACCTGAAAAAAGATTCCTCCGAACTAAAAACATACATCCAAAAGATCCAAAACGCGGGCATTCGGGTTTCCATTTTTATGGAAACGGACTTAGAAAATCTTAAATTGGTAAAAGAAACGGGAGCTGATCGTGTAGAATTTTATACAGGTCCTTATGCCCATGCTTTCGATCAATCTCCGGAACAAGGCAAATCCGTTTTCGAATCCTTCAAAAAAGCCGCGGAGTTCCTACAGAATCAAAAGATCGGTATCAACGCGGGACACGATCTGGATCATTTCAATCTTCCATTATTCTCTCGCCTACCCGGCTTGGAAGAAGTGTCCATCGGCCACAGACTCATGTCTTATGCACTTGAAGTCGGGTTAGCTCAGTCGGTGAGAGAATATCTTACCGCTTTAAAATAGTTTCGCACAGAGGCCACGGAGGACACAGAGTTTTTTTCTCACGCAAAGACGCGAAGAAAAGAAGGTTTCTTTATAAGTCCCAAAAGAACTCTTTTCCCCTTAGCGGCTTCGCGTGAACCCGTAGCTCATTTTACTTGGAAGGGGCATCAGAAAGTTCTTTCGCGAGTTCCTTAAAAGAAGAATAATTTGAGTCTTCCGAGAGTAATAAAAAGGCTGCTTTTTTTAGATTTGCGGAAAGTAAAGATGCCTCTGAGTTTGTTTTGGCCAATTCTTCCAGGCTGGATTTAAAACTTAAAAGATGTTTTTTGGCAGAGACTTGATCCTTTGTGGAAACCGCTTTTTTGAGTTCTTTCCAGGATTGTGTGGCCTTATTCCCCGAAACTAAATCCTTGGGAGTCCGACCGAATTCCCCACTCAAGTCCCAGACTTTTTTATAAGGATGGTTCTTCTCCAGAAATTTATAATATTCGGAAGAAGGTTTGAATGTGTTCGGTTTTGCCTTAGAGACCAATTCCTTGTCCAGCCCACATTCGGCAAATATTCCCTTCGTTAAGGATTCTTTGGAAATGGACTGAATTTCTATCAGTTTGGAAACGGATTCGGAAGCTTCTGCAATATTCCCTTTTTTGCATGCGGAAATTGCAGTTTTATACAAAACTTCTTCTTGGTCTGCAAGTGCAGACTTTTCGGATTCCAGTTTTAAAGAAGAAGTGAATGCAAGTTCCTGGTAAAGAGGATCGTTTGGATCGGAATTTTTTGCTCTGACCGCATATTCCCAAGCGGATTGATTTTCTCCCAAAGAATCGTATAAAATGGATAAATTATAACAAGCGAGTCCCCTATCTTTTCTCAGGGATCTGCAGGAAGATTTTAATAAATCTAAAGAGGATTTTCTCTCTTCTTCCGTTCCGTAAAAATCTAGGATTGCCTGCTCTTGTATGAGTTCCGACCCGAACCTTCCCCCACCCGGGACGGAAACAGAAGTGCAGTAAAAAGTTCCCGCAAAGCAGAAAAAACTAAGAATACAGAACTTTTCGAAAGCTTTATAGAATAAGAGATTTCGGGGGAATAGATTGACAATGCTTGTTCCGGGTGGAAAATGATCGAAAATCAACCTTGCAAAAAGAGGACCCGATTTGAAAAGCTTGAAATCCCTCTCCTTATCCTTTCTTTCAGTTATCTTATGTACGAGCATCTTCTTCTGCCAACCTTCTTCCGGAAATTCCAAGACCACGGCAGATTTCACTCTCAAAGATTTTGACAGCGTAGTCAAGACTGTTGAGGGAAACTATATAGATAAAAATATAGATAAAAACCGCGCCTATAAGGACGCAGCGGTTTTTGCACTTCTATCCTTGCCTCATGGCCTCTATTTGTATCCGGAAAGTTATTTTACCGATCGAGAAAAATACGAAGAGTCGGATGAAATTTTCCCTGGCAAATCTTTCAAACTTTCTCCGGAGGACAAATTTGTTCTATTCGATCCGGATTATAAAGAAGTGGAGAAGATCCGAGACAGAAAACTGAAAGAAGAGTCCAACAAACCTAAACTTTCGAATGACGAGGTGCTTAAGTTAGTGGAAAGAGAGAAGGTTCGCAAAAAAGTGCTCACCGCTAAATGGGAGCAGACCAACTTCTCCAAAAAAGACTTTGATCGTGTTCTTGCTTACCTCGAAAAAAATCTACAAAATTATACCACTCCTCCACTCAAAGATCCGTTTGGAGAAGAAGACCCTAAAGAAAAAGAACCATTCAGCATCAAGGATGTATATCTAGCTGCAGCTAACGGTTATCTTTCCTCTTTAGATCCGCATAGCCAAGTATTCCTAAAAGCTGCCTGGGAAGAATCCATGGCAAAAATCGAAGACGGAAGTTTCGAAGGGATCGGGGCAATTTTAAGCGGCGGCGGTAATAAAGAAGTTATCGTAGAAAATCCATTAGAAGGAAGACCTGCAGTTACTGCAGGTGTTCGCGCCGGAGATGTGATCCTTGCAGTCGACGGAAAATCTACCAAAGGGATGTTACTCGACAAGGTAGTAGAAAGGATCAAAGGTAAAAAAGGATCCAAAGTAGTTCTGACCATCCGCAGAAAAGGAGTGGCGGGGACATTGGCTATCGAAGTGGTCCGAGATACGATCGAGATCCGAAATATCACAAGCAAGTTGATCGATAATCATCCTTATATTGGATATATCAAACTAACAGGTTTCGTAAAATCAGATCCTTCTGTTGATAAAGAATTCGTACAACATTTCAAAGAATTAGAAAAACAATCTACTTCTAAAGGAACCAAACTGAAAGCATTGGTTCTAGATCTAAGAAATAACCCTGGAGGTTATTTGGATCTGGCGATTGATCTTGCGGATATGTTCGTAACTAACGGATTAATCGTTTCCGTAAAAAGTCCGAATAGAAGTCCTGAAGATTCGAACGCAGGTAAAAAAGATCTGACTGATCTGCCGGTTGCGGTTCTAATCAATGCGAAATCCGCTTCTGCTTCTGAAATTGTAGCTTCTGCACTCAAACATCATGGTAGAGGTTTGATCCTGGGAGAGAGATCTTTCGGAAAAGCAACCGTTCAAAAACTACAAGAGTTAAGAGGAAACGGAGCTTATTATATCAAACTTACTCAGTCCAGATATTATGCACCTTCCGGGAACACGATCCAAGTAGTCGGAGTGAAACCTGATGTGGATGTTTCTTCCGAAGAAGACGGTAGTTTCCCATTCCATTATCGCGAAGAGAACATGTGGAATCACCTTCCTGAGTTACCTTCTTCCGCTGAGGAAAAAAGCCATTTCGACGTGAAAAAGCTGGATGGCTGGGTAAAATCAAACGGACAAGCGGAGAAGTTCATCCAAGAACATAAGAACGATCCGATCAAGCCTGATTTCCAATTGATCCGTTCCATAGATTACGTAGAAGCTCTTTTAAACACAGGCACAAAACGTAAGTAATTCTCAAATCTCGGCGGTATAATAGCCGCCGAATCATCTGTATAAATGCCAAGAATTAAAACCGATTTTCTAGTCATTGGGAGCGGTATTACCGGTCTTTTCCAAGCATTAAAACTTTCTAATGTAGGTCAGACAGTGATCGTGACAAAGAAGTCAGATTACGAGTCGAATACCAATTATGCGCAAGGTGGAATTGCCTCCGTTTTTGCTCAGGGGGACAAATTCGAGGATCACGTAAAAGATACCTTAGAATCCGGAGCTGGACTCTGCGATCCAGAAGCAGTCCGAGTTTTGGTGGAAGAAGGTCCTCCTCTAGTCAAAGAACTTTTAGAATACGGTGTCCCATTCAACCTGAACCAAGAAGGAGAATTCGATCTTCATAGAGAAGGCGGACATGGAACAAATCGTATAGTCCATGCTCATGACAGAACAGGTCACGAGATCGAAAAAACCCTCCTTCAGATCGTAAAACAAAACCCAAATATTAGAATATTAGAATACCATACTGTGGTAGACCTGATCACTCCGCACCATCTCAAAAAGAAAGGTCTTATTTGTTTTGGGGCTTATGTTCTTTCCAACCAAACCGGAGAAGTAATCCCGATTCTCGCGAAAAAAACGATCATCGCAAGTGGAGGGTCCGGGCAGGTTTATTCCCATACTACAAACCCTAAGATCGCAACCGGCGATGGAGTCGCTTGTGCGTATCGTGCTGGTGCAGAGATCCGGAATATGGAATTTTACCAATTCCACCCTACTTCTCTTTATCATGAAAAAGGAGATTCATTTCTGATCTCCGAAGCAGTCAGAGGAAAAGGTGCGGTATTACTTGGAATGGACGGAGAACCGTTCATGAAAAAATACCATCCGATGGCTGATCTTGCCACAAGAGATATAGTCGCAAGAGCCATAGACGCAGAGATGAAGAAGTCGGGAGATCCACATGTTTGGTTGGATATCTCACATAAACCTGCGGCAGAGATCAAAGAATCTTTCCCTTCTATTTATGCAAAATGTCTCGAGTTAGGAATAGATATCACTACTGATCCTATCCCGGTTGTTCCTGCGGCCCATTTCATGTGCGGAGGGATCGCAACTGATCTTTGGGGAAAAACAAGGATAGAAAATTTATTCGCAGCAGGAGAAGCTTCCTGCACGGGAGTCCACGGTGGAAACCGTCTTGCTTCTAATAGTTTGTTGGAATGTCTAGTATTCTCCAATCGGATCGCAGAAGAGATCCGCAAAAATCCGCCGGACTTCTTGCCTGAACATGAACAGATCCCTGCTTGGGACAAAGAAGGTTTAGTCAATACGGAAGAATGGGTATTGATCTCCCATGATCTTTCGGAGATCAAAAACACGATGTCCAATTACGTCGGAATTGTCCGCTCTAATCTACGCTTAGAAAGAGCAAAAAGAAGAATGGATTTGATCTATGCGGAAGTCAGAGACTATTATAATAGGACGATAGTCACAAATCCTCTATTAGAACTTCGTAATTTGGTTTTGGTGGCTGAATTAATTATTCGTTCTGCACTTGCCAGACACGAGAGTAGAGGACTTCATTATTCTACCGATTATCCGGAGAACAGATCCCCATCCAGACATGATACAATTCTGATCAATGATCTGGTGCATGGGGATCTTCAAGCGCCTCTTTAGTTTACCTTACACAACGAACAAAGTATCTGGTAGTCTTGCTAAAAGATTCATCTTCCCCAAATCTATCTCTGGTGAAAGATACCGCTCTAGCTGTCTTACCTCCTACATCTTGTTCATTTGCCGTTGAACTCCAATAGAATGCCTCTATTGTATCTGGGAATTTTAAAAGCATGAAGTTGCGGCTATTAGAGCTTAAATATTTTAACTCTAAGAAACTCGCCACTCTCCAGTCATTATGACTCCCTGTGTTATCATTTGCACAAGAATCTAATGCCTCTGAATTACCTGGTATACCAATCGGAGATACATTTGTGAGTGTTTGAGGAATTCCTAATGTATTACAAGAATTCAGATCAACACTACAATATTGTAGTTCTTTTGCTCCGAATGAACTTGGATTCGCTAGCGTCCCGTTTGCTCCTCTGCAACTGAAATTAGTGGCATCTCCGCTGAACACTTGGCCTTGGCTGCAAGTCTTCCACATCAAACCGCTTGTGGCATCCGTTGTTGTTCCATCTCCATTATTCGTGAAAGCTTGGAAGAAAATCGCTCCAGCGATTAAATCGCTATCATCTTCTTCTCTGAAGCCATAAGGACTACGATCTAATTTCTCTTCGCAACCCATCGCGAGCATACTAAACGCGAATAAGGTGAATAATGATCTTATTATATAATATACTTTTCTCATTTCTGTTTCCTTAGAACGCGTGGCTGAAGTTTACGAATAACTGTTCGTCTTCTCTTGATTTTGCCCAGTCGATCATGATGATCGTAGCTTGGTTCCAAGCGATCCTAAGTCCGAGACCATGTGAATATTTATAATCCTTAGTTCCGACCTTATGCTCGTCATCCCAAACACGTCCGAAGTCCATAAATGGAACTAAGTTAAATGCGAAGTATTCGTCCCCCACACGTAAGGATCCGAATTTCCATCTTACCTCGATATTACCCCAGCCCATCATTCTTCCTACGAAACGGTCTTGTTTATAACCACGGATGGTACGAATACCTCCGAGTCCTCCGATCAAACCTTCCGTTCCCCACATATTACGATATTCGAAGAATGGAACATCTCCTTCGGAAAGTCCTGCTCCGAAGCGAGAAGCGATAACGAGTTTGTCGAAAACTTTCGGGAACGGGCTCCAGAAGAATTTTCCTTGTGCAAAGTATTTTTGGAAATTGAAGTCCGAACCAAATGCCTTGCTATTTTTCTCGAATGTTCCTTCTAAGAAAACTCCACTATTAGGATCCGGTTCGAAGTCTCGAGTATCATATACTAAAGCGAGACGTACTGCGTTTACATATCCACCGTGATAACCTAAAATTTTACCTGCTTCTGCATCTTGAGTTAGGCGAGTTTTAGCGTTAGGTACATTTGCTCCATAATCCATACCTAAAACGGGATCGTAACCTGGAGCTTTCTTTCCATCAAAGGTCCTGATCATATTTTCGGAAGCTTTTATCCCTGCGACCAAACGAACGGTTCCACCAAAGAAAGATCTCTCAGTACTTAAATTGACCATAGGAGTTTCTATGATATATCCGTTGTACATTTTGTTAGTAACAACGAAACCCGGTTGGCTTGGAACCCCGTAATAGGTATTGCCTCCGAAGGAAACCGGATCCTGAGGACCTCCAGGTCTATAATAACCGAAATTTTTGCTTTGGTCAGCGAATGTAGCGTTATTAACATAATCTCCACCTGGCTGGTTTCGATCAAAATAGCTGAGAGTCTTAAGAGACCCTTCACCGATTCCAAAGTAAAGAGTGGTAGGAGTAATTGTCAGAAACGCATCCGCGCGAAGACGCCATTGCGTATTCGCAATAAACGGCATATCTAAACTGAGCTGATGGTACTGAGCGTTTTTACTCGTATTAAAATACTGAGCAAAAAACCTAACTCTGTAGGGAGTATAATCGAATAACGGATCTGATTTTAAACCGTTATTATAAGCATACGCACGAACACCAAACCCAACGCCCTCGAGTGGATCTGAATTAATCAATGGAAGTCCGGTAGGATACCAACCTTCTCTTTTTACAGCTAAATCTTTTGAACAAAGCTGTTTAGAAGTATCCATATGAAACGGCATATTTTTGCGAGCAGGAGGTTTCTCGCATCCCGGTTCAGGGATAAAATCTTGGGCGTCTATATTGAAACTTGCTACAAAACAAATCGTTAGCACCAACGATTTAATTTCTTTAATCCTCATGTACACTCCGGATCTAAGATTTTAAGTTCGTTAGTTATTAAAGTTCCAATAACTTATGTCAATTGAAAATTTCGAATTAGAGTTTTGTTGACCCCGTTCGTCACGCAAAAGTTCCCTTTCATCACAAGGGTTATAAAAAAATTAGCATATGAAACATTAGCAAAACACGTTTTCGACCCAGATATAAGGGATATATAAGTGAACCCTCGTTTAGGCAACGAGGGCATTATGAATTTGTAAATTACCTTACACAACGAACAAAATATCTGGTAGTCTTGCTAAAAGATTCATCTTCCCCAAATCTATCTCTGGTGAAAGATACCGCTCTAGCTGTCTTACCTCCTACATCTTGTTCATTTGCTGTCGAACTCCAATAGAATGCCTCTATTGTATCTGGGAATTTTAAAAGCATGAAGTTGCGGCTATTAGAGCTTAAATATTTTAACTCTAAGAAACTAGCAACTCTCCAGTCATTATGACCACCTGTGTTATCATTTGCACAAGAATCTAATGCCTCTGAATTTCCTGGAATCCCGATCGGAGATACATTTGTAAGTGTTTGAGGAATTCCTAATGTATTACAAGAATTCAGATCAACACTACAATATTGTAGTTCTTTCGCTCCGAAAGAACTCGGATTTGCCAAAGTGCCACTAGCTCCTCTACAACTGAAATTCGTAGTAGTTCCGCTGAACACCTGGCCTTGGCTACAAGTCTTCCACATCAAACCGCTTGTGGCATCTGTTGTTGTTCCATCTGGATTAGTAGTAAAAGCTTGGAAGAAGATCGCTCCAGCGATTAAATCACTATCGTCTTCTTCTCTGAAGCCATAAGGACTACGATCTAATTTTTCTTCACAACCCATCGCGAGCATACTAAACGCGAATAAGGTGAATAATGATCTTATTATATAATATACTTTTCTCATTTCTGTTTCCTTAGAACGCGTGGTTGAAGTTTACGAATAGCTGCTTATCTTCTCTAGAAACAGCGTAGTCGAACATGATGATCGTCGTTTGGTTCCAAGCGATCCTGAGCCCAAGACCTCGGGAATATTTATAATCCTTAGTCCCAACCTTATGTTCGTCGTCCCAGATTCGCCCAAAGTCCAAAAATGGAACTAAGTTGAATGCAAAGTGTTGTCCTGCAACTGAAAGGGAACCGAATTTCCAACGAAGTTCGATATTACCCCAACCCATCGCACGTCCTACGAAGCGATCTTGTTTATAACCTCTTAATGTAGTACGTCCGCCTAGTCCGGAGATCACACCTTCTGTTCCCCACATATTACGATATTCGAAGAATGGAGCATCTCCTTCAGTAACAGAGAAACCTCCACGGCCTGCGACAACCAATTTGTCGAAAACTCTTGGGAATGGGCTCCAGAAGAATTTTGCCTGAGTGAAATATTTAGAATAATCGAAATTAGATCCGAAAGTTTTTGCAGATCTTTCGTAAGTTGCTTCTAAAAACACACCTTGGTTCGGATCCGGTTCCAAATCTCTCGTATCGTAAACCACACCTAAACGAAGTGTGTTTACCATACCACCATGATATCCTAAGATCTTTCCTGAGTTATAATCTTCGGTAATTTTAGTAGTACCGCTGATCGCTCTTCCACCTGCACTGAAAGGAGAATCACCTAAGATCGGATCTGTAGCATTCGCAAGAGTTCCATCAAACGCCCTTACGATATTCTGAGACATACGAAGTCCTGCAACGAGTCGGACAGTTCCTCCGACATATGATCTTTCTCCACTCAGCATCGCTGTAGGAGAGATCAAATTATAACGGTTATACTGAGAGTCTGTCACTCTAAATCCGTTCTGCGCAGGGAATCCGTTATATACGGAACCGTTAACATCGACAGGATCTCCAGGACCACCAGGTCTAGTATAAGCCAGGTTTCTTTGTTGGTCTGCAAAAGTTGCGTTAGTAAAAACAGACCCTCCATCCTGGTTCCTATCCGTATAACTTAAGGTTTGGAGAGAAGATTCTCCTAAACCGAAGAATAACGTATTCGGGTTGGCATCATATACACCTTCTCCTCTCAAACGCCATTGTGTACCGAACACGTAAGGCGCATCGAAAGCAACGTCCTGATACTGGCGTTGTTTTGTGGTATTGAAGTACTGAGCGTAAATCCTGAATTTGTAAGGAGTATATTCGAAAAACGGATCTTCTTTTTTTCCATTATTGTATGCAAATACACGAATACCGTAACCGATCCCTGTATTCGGATCTGAATTTAAAAGAGGCAATCCGGTTGGGAACCAACCTTCCTTCTTCTTTTCTAAATCCTTTTTACAAAGTTGTCTTTTAGGACTGATATAGAATGGTAGATCCGTTCTTTCAGGAGGTTTTTCACAACCGTCCAAAAGGCCCGGATCAGCGGAGATATTTTGAGTCGAAACAAAGGCCAATATAGCAATTATGCCTATGCGAATAAGGAAATGCTTCATGCAGTAACCTGAAAATTTTTATGGAATTCGCAATGTATAATAGTATCTGACCCGATGTCAAATTTATTCCTGGAACCTTTTCTTTTGATCTAGGGTCATGGGCTTCCAAACGAACCGTATTCTAAAATTATCATATCGTTTGTTCGAAATAAGAATTTAAATTTTAACAATACTGAAATGTTTCAGTCTTAGAAAACATTTCAGTTTATAACTCGAGCAGAAATTTATGATTCGCTTAATTTGATAAGCAACTGGTCTTGGGAAACTATATCACTCGGTTGAGCGAGTACTTCTTGTACTTTAGCATCTCCCCCGGCCTTCAATGCGTGCTCCATCTTCATTGCTTCCACAACTGCAAGGGTCTGTCCTTTCTTAACAGAGTCTCCGGGCTTCACTTCTACCTTGATGATCTTTCCCGGCATCGGACTTTTAATTTCCAAAGAAGCGGTCTGTGCATCGGAAGATTCCCTTCCTCTGATCGCAAACTGGAATGTTTTTCCTTTCGTATGAATGAAAAGTTTTCCGCTTCTAAGTAATGCGACACTCCCGTCAGGTAAAGAATAAGAACCGTCCTTTCCTTCTGTCCAAGAATAATGAGTCAGAAGTGACTCCCATTTTTTTTCAGGACCGAATAATCTGGAGGAAGAATCTCCCAGATCCAATACATATTCTTTTTCTTTCCACTGAAGTCGGAACAAACGGTTCAAGATATTTCTCCCCAAACTCCGTTCGGCCCTACGGCTTCCCATACGGAGGAAGTTTTCACTGAACGGTTCGCAAGGAAAGAAGCAGTTTTCATAAGTGCCTCTTTTTCTTCTCCGGATTCTTCCCAAACTATTTTATGTTTTTCTAAAAAATGAGTATTGGTATTTCCGTTTACGAACTCGGAATGTTCCAAGATTGCTTTTAAATAATTCAGATTTGTGATCGGCCCGAATACGATTGTCTCTTCGAGGCCTGCGATCAGATTTTTACGCGCTTCTTCTCTTGTTTTTCCGATCCCGATCACTTTCGCAAGCATTGGATCGTAATAGAGAGAAACTTCGGAACCGGTAATAACCCCGGAATCCACTCTCAAATTTTGGACCTCCGGGAATCTGGCGAGTTCTATTTTACCGATGGAAGGTAGGAACTCATTCTCAGGATCTTCCGCGTACAACCGAACCTCGATCGCATGTCCACTCTGGGATGGAGATTTTCCACCTGTGAGTTTTTCGATACTCACACCTTCTGCAATTCTGATCTGCCATTCTACCAAATCAAATCCGGTTACAGATTCGGTAACTGGATGTTCTACTTGCAGTCTTGTATTCATTTCTAAGAAGTAGAATGCTCCATCTTCTCCTAAAATGAATTCAACTGTTCCAGCACCGATATAACCAATGGAAGAAGCGGCCTTAACGGCTACTTCACATATCTTTTGTTTCAGTTCAGAAGGCAAATTAGGTGCGGGAGATTCCTCCACTACCTTCTGGTGTCTTCTTTGGATGGAACATTCTCTTTCGAAAAGATGGATTACTTTTCCGGAAGTATCACCGAATACCTGAACTTCTATATGTCTAGGGTTTATAATATACTTTTCTAAAAATACTCTCGCGTCCCCAAAAGCATTTCCTGCTTCTCTTTGGGCCGATTCTAATGCGGGTAAAAATTCTTCTTTGGAAAAGACACGTTTCATTCCTTTTCCACCGCCACCGGCACTAGCCTTGATCATGACCGGAAATCCGATCCTCTCCGCTTCTTTTAACAAAACGGAATGTTCTTGGGAATCCCCTTCATATCCGGGAACAACGGGAACTCCTGCCTTCTCCATGGCTGCACGAGAACGGATCTTATCTCCCATTAGATCCACAGTTTCAGGCTTAGGTCCTAAAAAAGAAATCCCCGCTTTAGAAAGTTCTCTTGCAAATTCGGCCTTCTCGGATAAAAACCCATAACCTGGATGAACAGAATCCGCTCCGGTTTCTTTGATAGCCTTGAGTATATTAGGAATTACTAAATAAGATTTAGAAGGTTCCGACTCCCCCAAATAAAAAGAAAAGTCAGCGGCTTTTACAAAAGGTGCATCCTTATCCGCATCCGAATATACGGCTACAGTCTCTATGCCTAACCTTTTGCAGGTTTTTTGGATACGGAGAGAGATCTCTCCCCTGTTTGCGATGAGTAATCTTTTAATCACTTGGATTTAGAAGAGACAGGTTCGCGCACTGTTCCGATCTCGGAGTCTAATGCGATCTTTTCCTTGCTCATGGTTTCGTATAAGAAATCTCTAAAACTCTCCCAGCTAGCGTAAGTCCAGGGTTCGTATCTTCCTATAAATTTATATCCTACTTTAGCAAACATAGGTTCCGTTTGGTAAGTGGTGATCCCTGATTTTAAGACTACCACCACAGGGATCTTATTCTCATAAGCGAGTTTAACCATCCCTTTTTGCATAGGTTGGATAATTTCGGAATAAGAATTATGACCTTCCGGATAAACTATATAAGAAGTAGTTGAAAGTCCTTTTATTAAATTACGAACGGATACTGCGATGGTGGCTGCTTTAGAAGTTTCAAAAACCTGGGAACCCATCGCCTTCATCCACCAATAAGCTACTAAAGTTTTTTTAATCACTTGGTTCGCAAGATAAGGTTTATTCACAACTAGGCAATCATAAGGAAAATCTATTTCGTTTACATGATTTAAGAAGATCATATGACCTTTTTCAGGGATCTGCATTTCATTCTTAATCATAAGATCCGTTTTGGTCATTTTAATGACTGCGGCTCCCCAAGTTTTAGAACCCTTTAGAAAAGAGACGTACTGCTTTTCTCTATTACCTACGATCGCGTAAAAAATCCCAGCGATCATATTCGGAAATGCTACCGTAAGTACCAATCTTAAGGTTACGACATAGGTGCGTAATACCAGTTTACGATACTTCGGGGAAAACCTGCCCAAACGGCTTTCCATAAACTTGAGTGGATTCATGCGAACTATGCTTTAGTACATCACTGAACAAGGAAAGCAAATTCTTAACATAAGTCAAAGGGAGAAACACGAATGCAACAATTCATCTCCGACATAACTTACAATGTTCGCTTTAAGTAGAATGCACTTGCAGAAATAAAAAAGCCCACCTCCTTTAGGAAACGGGCCTTTTTATTTTTTCAGAAGAATGGAAAGTTCTTATTTATTAGGCTGGCTTGCAGCTGCAGCTTGTCTTCTTTTTTGAGCTCCTGGAGGAATTTTATCTCCCAGAAGTTTTTTACGAGTCTCAGCGTCCCAACGAAGATACAGTTTATTGTCGATCTCGTCGTCATAAACTCTACCTAAAATATCCACAGCGTCTCTACGATAATCGTCCGGAATTCTTTTATCGAATACAGGGCTCATTCTATTATCTGCACGAACCAGAGGATTTGTTGAGAAGTCATAAGTAACTCCTTCTACTGAAACAACTTCGCCCGGAGTGATCTCACCGATCTCATTACGGGTCTCTTCAGTCTTAGCGTCGGATCTTTGCAGAAAGTAATTATCATAAGGATACTTAAGTTTGAAAATATTCATCGCATTGGATCTTGCGTCCCTGCAAAGATTGATCGCTCCTAAATACATTTCGATACGATGTTTTCTATGCTCAGGTTGGAGTTTTTGGTGTTTCTCCAAATGTTTTTCTATCTTAAGTGCGTTATTCCTAGCTTCTTTGGCTTCTCCCAAGAATTGATAACCTAACTCCATATTTTTTTCGATGGTGTATTTATTCACCACGTAATGGAATTCTCTCGGGTTGTACATCCTGCGAGTATAAGGAGCTTCTCTATTCTCCTTAATGTCCGCGCGGATATAACTTGTTTTTCCATATTCCACGGAAATATCCACAAGTGCTCTATCCATTGGATTGTTTGGATTTTTCTTTTCGATCGCAGTTTTTAGGATCTCTTCCGTTCTTTCCACATATGCTTGTGAAAGTTCCTCGAGAAGAAGTTCCATTCCAAGCTGGGATTCCAAAAATCTACGATAAGAATTTACGAAATTCCCTTCGAAGAAATACAGAAGACCTTCTTGGTATAATCTTTTAAGTTCTTTATACTTCGCTAGTCTTTCCCCATCTGCTTGGGCTTGGCCAGTTCCGGAGGATTTTACCTCTCCAGGATAATTTTTTACGACCGGCTCTATCGCTCTTAAATACGTTAACAGCTCAATCCGCTTCTTATACGATTTCATAGAAACGGCTTCACCGTGTATAACAACTGGGGCGACTAACATCGCAATCATGAAAACGAGAAGTTTTTTCATTGGAGGACCTTTTCCTTAGCATCTTCCTGAGAAGACCGGGTTCAACCCGAAAATCGTGCTTTTCTTCTTAGTCTATCGGTTAGAATACGGTGAGAATTGACGCTTCCGGCTCGATTTTTCCGGAAATTCTTCGTATGACAGCAACTGCATTAGCCCAAGGCAAAAAAATCTCGTTTCGTAACAAAGAAGATACGGTCTGCCCTATCTGTAGCGAGGTCCACCAAAGGGAAAGTATGTTCCAAGGGGGAGGAAGGCTAATTGCCGGCAAACTCACCCAGGAATTACGTCGCTTATACGAAAAAAACAAAAAATTCGGCAGAGTTTCCCCGAACGATTACGTTCTAAACGTTTGCCCACGTTGCCTTTATACCGCATTTCCTAAGGACTGGTCAAGCCTAGATGCGGACGAACTCGCAAAATTGAGAGAATCCGCAGAGGTCCGACGTAAAAACATAGAGTCCATTATGGGACCTACTGATTTTTACCAAGAAAGAAACCTGATCTTGGGAGCAGCATCTTACTTATTAGCGATTGAATGTTACCAGTCTAGAAAAGTGACAGTAGCTCCTACCCCTAAAAAAGCGGTCTGCGCGGTTCGAGGTGCCTGGTACTTCGATGATGTAAATACAGAGTTTCCAGGTATGGGTTACGATAAGATCCGGGACCTTCTCTACCAAAAATCGGCGGGCTGGTACACGGATACAATGGAAATCATGCAGTCCGGTTCTGAGCCGGTGGATGCTGCTTCTTACCTACTCGGACCTGATACTGACAAAAAC
This sequence comes from Leptospira selangorensis, assembly GCF_004769405.1. NCBI lineage: Bacteria > Pseudomonadati > Spirochaetota > Leptospiria > Leptospirales > Leptospiraceae > Leptospira > Leptospira selangorensis. The sequence goes on along the minus strand of NZ_RQES01000024.1, from coordinate 84,774 downwards.
TGGGGATTTGACGGAGTCATTTATCTTTCCGCTTATCTCACAATGAAGTTCAAGGAAGAACTTGCATCGGATGCTGCTTCTAAACTGAACCTTCTAATCCGTGCAAAAAGAACTCTTTCTAGATTATACGGTTCAGGTAAGGCGTCTAAGTCCAAACCTTCCGTGATCATTGATATGGCCAAAGAACTCTATGATGAATACAATAAGATCATAGAAGAAATGGGCGGAGAGAAATAAGAGACGTTTCTCTTTTCTTCCTCCTATTTGTTTCATTCTAAGTTCCGCTCCTAACTATGACAGAAGATCCTAGAAACTATGCCTTACTAATCGAATTCGATGGTGGATGTTTTTTCGGATACCAAAGCCAAAAACAATCTCCCACAGTTCAGGAAGAAATAGAGAAGGCCTTAGAGGTCCTTCTAAAAAAACAAACTAGGATCTGGGGCGCGGGAAGAACAGACACAGGAGTCCACGCCAGGGGAATGATCGTAAATTTTAAAACAGATTCCTCTATCCCAAACCTGTCGAAGTTCCTACTTGGAATAAACGCACTCACCGACCGGGGTCTGGCTATTCACGAGATGACAGAAGTTCCCCTGAACTTCAATTCTCAGTTTTCCTGTACTGCAAGAGAATACGAATACCTTTTAGTGAACGCGAGGTTCCCAAGACCGGTTTGGAAAAACAGAGCGTTCTGGTACCAACATCGGATTGACGTTTCCCGCTTAAGAGAAGAACTGGAACTACTAAAGGGAGAGCATGACTTTAGAAGTCTGGCAAAAGCCACTTCGATGCGGAACCGCAGGAGCACGACTCGGGTCATTTATGATGCTAGCCTTTTAGAAAGTGAAGAAGAGCCCGGACTTCTCCGCTTACGGATCAAGGCGAACGGTTTCCTCCATAATATGGTCCGGATCCTGACCGGAACACTTTTTGAAATAGCGATAGAGAAGCGCAAAGAGACGAATATATTGAAAATACTTTCTTCCAAAGATAGAACCATAGCAGGGATTACCCTCCCCCCTTACGGATTGTATTTTCTAAAAGCGTACTACGATTCTTTCCCTGAGATAGATCGGATGTACCAAAACAGAAAAGAATTCGGCGGGGTTTCGAGATGAAAAAACTTCTGCCGATCGCATTTTTACTTTTTCCTTGGGCACAAACGTTCTCTTATCCGGACCAACTGGATAATAAGACTGTAAAATATCTGGGAGGAAACCCTGTTTCTCCTCCTATGGATTTTAATAAGATAGGGAATAGCTTTAAGAATGGAGAATTGATCCTGGCACAAGCAGGTGGAAATTTACCTTCTTCCGGACTTTCTCGCTCTGATAAAAAAGACGGCACCGACGACGAAGAATTAGAAGAAGAACTTCCTACATTCTATGATAATAGAAAAGCGGAAATAGGCGCCTGGGTTGGAGCTTCTAACCCGTTCCCTGGATCGGAAGCTCAGAAATATTTGGATACCACTTTGGGCGGTGGATTCTTCTACAGAGTTCCTTGGCCTTGGATTTTTTATGTAGAGATAGGTGCTTCCTATTCTAACTATTTGTCCAGATCGGAAAGAGCACTTACTACTATCCCGGTCTATTCCGCACTCTGTTATAAAATTCCTTTGGAACTTCCGATCACATTTATGGTGAAGGCGGGATTCGGAGAAACCTATGTGGTTGCAAGACCTGCAAACACTTCCCGCTGGGACAATACATTATACGCAGGATTTGAGGCAAGTTTCGTGGCGGGGAAAAAGCTACGGATCGGTATTCGACTGGATTATAATAAAATTTATGAATCAGATTTAAATTCACCTGCGGAAACAAAATATCCTTATGTGGGTCCTACTGTGGATTCCAGGTTAAGTAACCCGTATTATTACAATAAAGTGGATACGGAATTTTTCCATTTCGGTTTAATGGTGAGCGTATTCTTATGATTTCCAAAGCGAATCGTCTTCTATGTCTTTCTTCCTTTTTATTAGCATTCTTTTCGGATTGTAAGGTAGGACATTGGGAAGGAAATGCCACTGATAATCCTGTAATTAGTACCCTTTTCAATAATAGAATGTTACTTCTAATGAAAGGTACTTACGCCACTGATAGTCCCTTAGAATTTTCAGAATATAATAATGGAACCGGAAATGTTTACGAGGATCCTTCCGGAGATCCTACTTTTAATCTAGCCGGTCTTCCTAAGGCAGCAAATCTTCCTATCTTTATCGATATAGGTGAAATACGTATTTCTTCCAAATACCAAGACGGTTTAAATAATCTTTCTCAGATCAGAACTGTTGCGGCTGCAAAAGCATTCTGGGATAATATTGCCCCGAACAGAGAAGTATATTGTACACAACCTTATACATTGAATGCAAACACTTGCCGATCCCTGAACGGCGAATTCAAAATGATCCAGTTCTTAAACGGAGAAGGAGCAGAATTCCCTTCTAACGATCCTACTTCCGGAACCAGTACAGGACTTGCGAGCCAGTATTATTATACGGGAACTTATATCCGTTCATTGGTTACCGGCTGGGGAAATGCACCTGGCGTGGACCTGACAAAAGTAACTTTCTTTGATAACTATGGAGTATACGGATTTAATATAGTTCCGAGGCTCGCTTATTCCGCAGGGACTACTGACAAATCCGGTTATCCATTAGTATTTCCTCTTCTCTATTCGATACAACCCGGAGAAGCGGATATGGATTTTAAACCCGGATACGAACCTTATATTTTCGAAGTTAGAATGAACCTTAAGGAAAATCTAATGGTTCACTCCATCAAGGCTGCGGACGGAAGTACTGCTGCTACCTTAATCTCTATCAGCGATTGGAAAGTAAACCACGCCGGCCAATCCGATATGGGCGGAGGGATTTTATCCAGGTCCAGGACAATTTATCCAAGTGGCGCTTCTTCTTTGGCGATCACAGGTGGATCCGGAAATTTAACTCATTATTTTGCAGTGTTTAGAGAGAATGAAACTGATATTCTTACAAAACTTCCATTAGCAGCGACTCCTGCAAGAAATGGAACAGTCAAGATGAAGTACATCAATCCTGGAACTCATAAGCTGTATTGTCTGGCTGATACCGGAAACCTGGACGGCTTCCCGGATACGATGGTAGGAACTCCGCTCACATTTTCCGTTCCGGAAAACGGAAATATGAGCACGATCTCTTTATCTTATTCTTGTCCTTAAACTTTTCCTAATATCTCTTCCTGTCTTCCCATAAGTCTGACAGAAAGTCTAGGTCCGATCTCTTGTACGATCCTGGATGCAACGTAATTTCCCCATCTTGCCGCATTCTCAGGCGAAAATCCGTGTGTAAGTCCATAGAGCACACCTGCAGCAAAACTATCCCCTGCTCCGGTTGTATCTAATAGTTCCTGAACAGGAAAGCCACCCACATGACTAATCGTCCCATTTACGGATACGAATGCGCCGTTAGCGCCATCCGTCATCATCACATTTTTACATAGTGAAGAGATAAATTTTAAAGCGTCTTCCTTGGACTCGGTAGCAGCCAGCGCTTTTGCCTCTTCTGCATTACAAAAAACTAAATCACAATATTCTTTAGTAAGTTTTAAAAAATCCTCTCTGGAGCGGTTTACACAGAATGGGTCACTAAAAGTAAATGCTACCTTTACTCCCGCTTTTTTGGATTCTTCCATTGCAAGAAGACAAGCTTCCTTAGTAGAAGGTCCGTCCCAAAGGTATCCTTCTACATAACTATAAGAAGACGCCTTCAGTTTTTCCAGATCCAGATCTTGTTTGGTCAATGTGGAAGAAATTCCCAAGTGAGTGAGCATTGTTCTTTCCGCATCAGGAGTTGTAAGAATTACGCAAGTTCCGGTATGTCCTTCTTTGGAAGGAGGAACTTCAAATAATATCCCGGCCTTCTCCATATCCTGTTTATAAAATTCTCCGTAAGTGTCCTCACTTACCTTTCCTGTATAAGTTCCGGTTCCTCCGGAATTTGCGAGTGCGATCATAGTATTTGCAGCGCTTCCACCTGATCTTAATTCTTTTTTATGTCCGTCTAAAGCGGTAAGAACTCCACCCTGCACTTCTGCGTCCACCAGGGTCATAATCCCCTTGTTCCAGCCCATTTTTTGTAAAAAAGAATCTTCGGTAGGGATTAAAATATCCACAAGTGCGTTCCCTATCCCGAATACGTCGTAATGTCTCATTTTTTCTCCGATATTAAATATTAGTAAAACGTTATGCTATTTGCGGGCCCATTCTATCAGTTCCCATCCGTTCCAGGAGGTTTCATATAAAGATTTACCTCCTACTTGGGAAGATAAAAGTTCCAGGAATTCTTCTTTTCTTTCAGTGATCACACCGCTGAATAAAAAATGATCCGTATGAAGTCCTGCGATCTTTTCCATATTCGCTTTTAAGACGGCGAATGTTATATTTGCCACGCATAGATCGAATGTTTCGGTAGAAACTTGCGGGTGATCGAATCCACCCTCTTCCACTACCAAAACTTCCGGAGAGATCTCATTCTCGTCCCTATTAAATGTAGAAGAACGTACTGCATTCGGATCTATATCCACTGCGATAATTTTAGATGCATCTAATTTTGCCGCAGCGACGGATAAGATCCCGGAACCCGCACCAATATCCGCAACCTTCTTTCCTTTCAGATCGATGGAGCCTAGTCTGGATAAAACCAAACGAGTGGTCTCATGATGCCCAGTTCCAAAAGCAAGTCCGGGATTGATATACACCGGAACTGAATCTTTTTGTTCGGACTTTTTGTTTTTCTCCCAGTCTTCTTTTTCCCAGGTAGGCACTACCCAGAAAACTCCGACTGAAAACGGTTTATAAAATTCTTTATAAGCTTCTTCGTATTCTTTTGTTTCTATCCATCTGGATTCTGCAAAAGAATTTTCAGGTGCAACCGTTTGTAGATAGATCCAAATTTTAGCTTCCGACTGAACATCGTCTTCCGCCAGATATACTCTGATAGGAGTATTATCCGAGATAATTTCTTCGCCGTGTTTTCTCGGCTCTTCTCTGTCGAACAGGATCTCGTAATATCCTGCTACCTGCCATTCGTCAAGGTATGCGGAAAATTCTTCCGCAAAATCTTTCGGAATGGAAACTCTGATCTCTTTGTATTTCAACGGATTATCTCTGGAACCGATCGGGAAATTTCTTCCTCAGGAGGTTTTTCTTTTTGTATTTTATAAATTTTTTCTTCTTTCATATACACTCTTCTGTCTTTCACGATCCAGACCCAGATCCCTACGAAGAGTGCCGTTGCTGCCCAATGCCCGAATCTTCCGACTGGGATCACGAAGAAGTCGAATAGCCCATGCTGGACTACCGCTAATAAAAATCCGGAAAGAATGTACCAGTATTTATCCGGGAATTGTCTTTTATTACTTTTAATCAAACAAAGCGCAAAGCATAGATTGATAAGCAAATGTGCATTCGAAGATTTTAATGTTCTTAAAATGAAAGTATGGATCCTATCATCCTCTTTCGCCGTTAAGATATAATGATAATTTTCTATTCCAGCAAAACCTAATGCGATAAATCCGCCTACTAAGAATGTTTCCGGAAGAAATTCCTTCTTCTTCCAATCATAGGCGAAGACAAGAGACAAAGAAACGATCAGAATAGATTTACAGAACTCTTCCATCATTCCAGCTTTTACGAATGCAAGAAATGCAGTTTGAGAAAGAATTGATTTCGCTACCTTGGCCTTAATCTCTGTTTCAGGCCAGATCCAAGCGCTTGCTCTCAGAACCAACTCGGTGGAGATCCAACCTAAAAGTAACGCGAAGAATATTATAAAAAAGAAACGTTTCTCTCTGCCTGTATTCGGCTGGGTATAGATAAGATAAAATCCCCAAGGAAAAATACTTCCAATCGCAAGAAGAATTACTTCTAAACTCATAATTCCTCCATATAACGACCGTCGAACATATTCACCAGCTCTTGTTGTAAAGGAGTCGGCATTGCCTTAGCGTCCAAAGGTCCGTTCCAGAAAAGTTCCGTGACCCTGATATAACCTTTCGTCCCAGGAGGAGGCATCATTGGAGATAAGTTCTCGATCAGTTCCAATGTTCTTTGATCCTGTTCCGGATAAGGAGAATTTTGTACAAGTTCCACATCCACAACTTCTCCATCCGGAGTGATCGTATAAGCTACAACACATGAATAATTTCTGGGGGCACTTCTCCAATAATCCATAAAGGATTCGAAAGTTCTCATCTTCGCAGAGATATAATTGGAATAAGTAGGAGGAAGTTTTTTACCTTTGATCTTCTTAACTTCACCTTTTACTCTACCCTCGTCTGAAGGTTTTTCCTCAGGGATTTTTTCTCCCTGCGTACTATTCGGGGTATCCGTTCCGGTGATCACTCCACCATTGAGTCCTTTCACCTCGTCGGGAAGATTCGGATCTATAAAATAGAACTCAGCATGATTCTCGGGAGTAAAATGATCCGTAGGGCGAGACTTACTTTCTTTCTGGAAAGCTATAGTCGTCGGCATAAGTAGAATTAAACAAATTACTATTAAGTGAACAAGAACACTTAGTCCAAGGTTGTTTTCGAAACCCGGGCTTAAACCCAAAAGAGCTGCTTTGGAATGGAAGGTTCTTCGAAGTAACCATCCTGAAAACACATTAACTAAAACTAATGTGGTTAAGATTGCAGACCAAATCCAAAAAGAAGAGGCCACTTCAAAAAACTTTTTATCGGAAAGCCCAGGTTTTAAACCTAAACTTGCGAGAAAGCGGATCCCTAAAGCCGGTTCCCACCAAGAAAAGAAGAATGTAGCAAATAATAATAGGCCAAGCAGATACACGAACAGGATCGGAAATCCTTTCCACAAACGTCCCGTATAGATATGACCCCAACCCGCTAAGATCGCATCTCTCACTTTTGCGTTCTTACGTTTTCTGGCAGAAGCAGGCAGATCCCCTTCTTCCTTTGCAAATGAATCTCTAGTTTGTCTTACGAACCAGGCCCAAGGTCTCCGAAATAGGAAGAATGGTCTTTTGCCCGATAGAAGTTCCGCAAGTCCGACTGCGGTAAAAAAGAAGATCCAAACACTTTCAGAAAAAACTGCAAAGGTTGCCATCTTTGTTCTGAACGGATCCGAATATGTTAAATAATGAGTGAATAATATTAAACAGCCTACAGTTAGAAAAACTATGACCGGATTTAAGATAAGTGGTCTTGGATCTTCCGGTTTTAAACTTTTTCGAATATGTTTTGCTTGTAGAAAAAATACAGCCAGGCCTAAGAAAAACATCAGAGTTAGGACAAGGAATCCGGATGAACTAGGTTCTTCCGAACTGAGTAGAACAAATAATGAAAATATCTCTTCCGCTTTCGGGAAAATTAAAAATAGAAGTTCTAGAGAAAATAAAAATAAACCTAGAACGACTTGTAGAAAAACGGAATGGAATGCCGGCCTAAGGACCCTATCCTCTTTAGGAAATAGGAAGATAACTCCCAGGGGAAAAAAAATCCCGAACCCAATCATGGAAATGGGAGAGGTCCAAGAGAGAAAATTGATCCCCCAAAAGACTAGTTTTTCCTTCTGTGAAATTTCCTTTTTCATTCCGAATATCCTTGTCCATTGGACCCTAGCTTGTTCCGGAAGCAAACAAGAATTGAAGGAATTCCTACGAATTTAATACTTTATCACGAATCCTATTCGAGAATCCTTGGACCTATGGAGAAAAAAGAAACCCTAGATTCCTCTCTCAAGGATATTGTATCCGTTTGTAAAAGAAGAGGATTTGTTTATCCCGGATCCGAAATTTACGGAGGACTTTCCAATACCTTCGACTATGGCCCTTACGGAGCCGAACTTCTCCATAACTTAAAAAGACTCTGGTGGAAACATTTTGTCCACTTAAGAGAGGACGTTGTCGGATTAGATTCTTCTATCCTTCTGAACCCGAAAGTGTGGGAAGCATCCGGACACGTTTCTAATTTTAACGACCCACTCATCGATTGTAAAAATTGTAAAACTCGTATCAGAGCGGACAAATTTTTAGAAGATCAAAAAGGAGAAGGAGCCGCCACAGGACTCACCCTTGAAAAAATGAACGAGGTCATTAAGGCAGGAAACTTTGCCTGCCCTAATTGTGGTAATAGAGGAACATTCACAGAAGCAAGAGACTTCAACCTAATGTTCAAAACTTCTCATGGAGCTTCCGCAGAAGATTCTCAGGATATTTATCTTCGCCCGGAAACTGCCCAAGGTATTTTTATCAATTTCAAGAACGTCATCTCAACGACCAGGAACAAGATCCCATTCGGGATTGCTCAGATAGGTAAATCATTCCGAAATGAGATCATGGCAAGACAGTTCGTATTCCGTACCAGAGAATTCGAACAAATGGAGATGGAATTTTTCTGCGAACCAGGAACTCAAAAAGAATGGTTCTCTCATTGGGTGGACTATTGTGTTAAATTTTTAACAGATCATCTCGGTTTGAAAAAAGAAAACCTCAAGATCAGAGAACATGAGAAGGAAGAACTTTCCTTTTACAGTGAAGCTACTTCCGATATCGAATACAAGTATGGATTCGGATGGGGAGAACTTTGGGGAATTGCGTCTAGAACCGATTACGATCTCTCCCAACATGAAAAATTCTCCGGAGAAGATCTGAAATACCAAGACCAGGCAGCTAATAAAAAGTATGTGCCTTATGTAGTAGAGCCAGCCTTGGGTCTAAACAGATTATTCTTAGCAGTTGTTTCGGATGCTTACGCAGAAGAAAAACTAGCGGATGGAGAAACAAGAACGGTCCTTCGTTTTGCTCCTCAGGTAGCTCCTGTTAAGATCGGTATTTTTCCGCTCATGAAAAAAGATGGGCTTCCTGAACTTGCAAAATCGATTTACGCGAATCTATCTTCTTTAGGGAATTTAGAATATGACGAAGGTGGAGCTATCGGAAAAAGATACCGCAGACAGGACGAGATCGGAACTCCTTATTGTATCACGGTGGATTATGATTCTTTAACTGATAAATCCGTTACGGTAAGAGAAAGAGATAGTATGTCCCAAGAAAGAGTCTCGATCGATTCACTAAAGTCTTACTTTGCAAATAAGCTACTTTAATCAAGGAGTGTAGTTTCGAATATCGTCTCTACATTCTTGTCCAAAGATCAAAGGACTAGTTGGGTTGAAAGTGTCAACCTTGGTGTCGCTTAAGGCCCAGAACATTCCACAAGATGAATTAGTACAATGATTTCCATGTTCTTTGTCTTGGTGAGAAGAATATAAAGGAATCCCTGCATTCACTAGTCCCAGTGCATGTCCAAGCTCATGGGTCACTGTCATTTGTTCCGCCTTCTTTACTTTATCAGGCGAAACAATACTGCCAAACTGCTCTATCATATCCTTGAACACAAAAATCACAGGAGGTCCAATTCCTAAAACTCCTGAAACTGTCACCGCAATCACACCAGGTGCATCTACCAACTGTCCTCGAACATATACGATGAAGAAGCTAGTAGATTGGTAATTAGAAAATTTCTTTCTATATCTAGGCACTAAATCCAAAAGTTGATTCACACTCCAGGTTGATCTATTCTGGTTTGGGATCTCGTTCATTTCGGATAAGTCGTTCGGCACAGTGATTGCAACTGAGTAAGATCTATCTGCAAAAACATCCTGCAAATTACTATCTGTCACGTTCCAAATACTGGAACCACCTACAGTAAAATTCCCAGCATAAGGTTCCGCATCCGTTTCATAAGCAATTTCAAGGTCCAAGGATCTCACTGTAGAAAAATAAACAGAAGAACGATCCGGATCGGTTAGAATGAGATAATCCAAAGCGATATATCCCAAAACTGCAGGTGGCAATTCCGATTTACCGTTTTCACAATTGATAAATGAGAAGAAGGATAGAATTATAAGTGCTCGAAAGATCATTTTACCTTCGTATTGATAACAACCGGAATCGTTTCTTTTTTTATTTATTTAAAAAAATAAGAGAAACTTCTCTTCTCATTTATAAAAAATACTCCACAAACTCCGGTCATTTGCAAAGTTTTATTTTAATGTCTAACAAACTTTTGGAGATAAGACCGATCCTCCCTCAAAATAGGGAGGCTGCAATTGAATTGGTAAATCAATTTTTTAGAATGGTCAATAAACTCCCTTTAGATGGAATATTTAAGATCCGTCCCAGAGCCGCAGCCAAAATGGTGGATATCTACTTAAAACTCAGGGCCACAGACAAAGTATTATTTATCGGCGGATTTATAGAAGAAGAACTTGTCTCACTCCTAATTGCAAGAGTGGAAGAAAAACCATATCTAATCGAGGAAAAGAACTTATTCATAGACCTTGCAATCACCAAACAAGGCAAAAGAAAATCAGGTTATATGAAACCTCTCGTAGACGAAACGTTCCGTTATGCGAAAGAAAAAGGTATTTTAGCAATAGAATTAAGAGCAATTTCAGAGAATGAAGGTGCGGTAGAATTTTGGAAGAAGATGGGATTCGATCCTTTTTATGTGAGATTCCGTAAATCAGTCGACTGAAGACGCAGAGTTTAAAAGAGCCCCAGAGTAATTCTCACGCAGAGACACAGAGACGCTAAGGTTTAGAATATTTTAAAATAGAAAAGGCGCTGAACCCCAGATCTCTCTGCGGCTTAGCGCCTCTGCGTGAAAACGAAAAATTCTTATTGGAACAAACGAAGCAATAAACCGCCGTGCTGAACGAAAAATTCAGCAAACACTAAGCTTGTAATCGCCATCAATTTGATCAAAATATTGATAGAAGGACCAGAAGTATCTTTTAAAGGATCTCCCACGGTATCTCCCACAACTGCAGCCTTGTGTTGATCAGAACCTTTTCCACCGGCAGCTTTTTCGATATATTTTTTAGCGTTGTCCCAGCCACCACCGGAGTTTGCAGAAGAGATTGCAAGAACCACGCCTGCTACCAATGCTCCAGCTAAAACACCGGATAAAGACTTAATTCCGAATAAGTAACCAACTACGATCGGAGTTAAAAGAACTAAAAGTCCAGGAAGGATCATTTCTCTTAAAGCCGCAGTAGTGGAAATATCCACACATCTTTTGTAATCAGGTTTTGCTTTTCCTTCCATGATCCCAGGGATCTCACGGAATTGTTTTCTAACTTCTTCTACCATGTCTACAGCAGCTTTACCTACTGATTTCATAGTCATTGCAGTGAAAACGAATGGAAGCATTGCTCCGAAAAGTAATCCACCAAAAACTTCTGCGTCTAAGATATCCAGACCGGTAGTTTTAGTTCTGGTAATGAAAGCAGCAAATAATGCCAAGGAAGTAAGAGCGGCAGAACCGATCGCAAAACCTTTTCCGATAGCAGCGGTAGTATTACCGGCAGCATCCAAGGTATCTGTACGATTACGAACTTCTTTTCCGAGCTCCGCCATCTCAGCGATACCACCAGCGTTATCCGAAACCGGACCATAAGCGTCGATGGTCAAACCGATAGCGATTGTGGAGATCATTCCGAGAGCAGCGATTGCGATCCCGTACATTCCCGCCAAAATATTCGCAGTAACGATTGTGATAACGAGTAGGATCACAGGAACCACAGAACTTTGGTAACCTAATGCAAGTCCGTAGATGATGTTTGTAGCAGCTCCAGTTTTGGAAGCGTCTACAACTTCTCTTACAGGCTTATAAGAATGAGAAGTATAATACTCAGTGATCAAACCGATGAACATACCGGAGAACAGACCCACGATCAATGAAATGTATACATTCCATTTACCGATTGTTTTACCTGCGATCTCGAAAGAATCCACCATGTATTTATCAGTTACAAAATACATGATCGCACCAACGATCAGAGTAGAAACCCAAAGTTGGATCTTTAGGACCTTCTCCACATTTCCACCTTCTTTCACAGAAGCGATAAAGGAAGTTAAAAGAGAAGCAGGGATCCCGAAAGCGGAGATCAGAAGTGGATATAAAAGAGCGTCAGTATTTCCGGAAAGAGCAGTAGCAGTCGCACCGATCACAAGAGCGGCACAAGTAGCCTCAGCACAGGAACCGAAAAGGTCAGCACCCATACCTGCAACGTCACCTACGTTATCTCCCACGTTATCTGCGATGGTCGCAGGGTTACGAGGATCATCCTCAGGAATTCCCTTCTCTACTTTACCTACAAGGTCAGCACCAACGTCGGCAGCCTTAGTGTAAATCCCGCCGCCCACTCTTCCGAAAAGAGCAACAGCAGAACCACCCAGACCGAAACCAGCCAGAGCTTCCATAAGGAAAAGAGTTCCTACGTTTTGGAATAAATGAGTATAAAGTTGGAAAAGCCCGATCATACCGGAAACTGCAAGACCAACCAGCCCGAATCCCATTACCGCACCAGAATCAAAAGCGACCCTGAATGCCTTAGTCATGGAAGTTTTAGCTGCCTGAGCAGTACGAACATTTCCGATGGTCGCGATCTTCATTCCGATAAAGCCGGAAAGACAGGAGATAAGAGCTCCTGACACGAAAGCGATCGCAGTAAACAACCCGTCGTTAAAATCCGGAGTCTCCGGATTGTCCAAAAGGAAGAAGATCAGAACTGCCATAAAGGCGATAAAAAGAGAGATGGTCTTGTATTCTCTTATGAGAAAAGCCATAGCTCCTTCGGAGATTGCGGAAGAAATTTCGATTAATTTCTTGGATTCTTGGTCTTTTCCGCCCTCAGTTCCGATTTGGATCCTGGTGACCTTTAATGCGTAAACAACGGCGGTCAAAATAGCCAGGACGGCAAAAGCCAGAATAATGGTTACCGAATTCATTCAGGGAAACCTCTTGTTTTTTTTTAAAATTTCCGATGGATTAAAAAGATGGGAACTGTGTTTGCCAAAGTTAAGGAGAAGACCGCAGAGGGCTGCCACTGATGAGACGTACACTTTCCATTTGGTTCTTTTTAGTTATTTGCACTATAAAATCGGTCCTGGCCTTGAGTTCAACCTTTTCTTGGGAAGAGCTGATCCAGCAGGCAGCAGAAGAGGCTTTAAGGGGAAGATACCAACAAGCGTTAGAAAAATTACAGATCGCTGACGAAACCGGAGAACCCAGAGACTTCCGTTACTATTGGATTTTAGGAAAATCCCAAAAAGGAAAGGGAGAAGAATTAGAAGCACTCAAAAGTTACGAAACAAGCCTTAGATTAAATCCTGACCAAAGCAAATTATTGGAAGAAATGACGGATCTATACGATTCACTCAGATTTCCGGACAAGGCACTGAACACTGCTAGGGTAATATTATCCAGAGATCCGGAAAATAGAAATCTCAGATACAAAGCATTACTTTGGTCTTCTCGTATCGGAGACATCGAATATTATAAAGCCACTTTAAAAGAATTAGAATCTACCAATCCATACCTAGCAGAAGAACAAGCTCTATTAGATGAAATCTCAGGTTTCCAAAAGGCGGGAAAAATAGAAGATTCAATCGCAAGATGTAAAAGATTCCTGCCCTACTTTCCTAGAAACAAAAGTTTACATAGACTTTGTGTCATATCATATAAATCCAAAGATTCCAATTTATATGAAGAAGGATTACTAGAAAGAGCAAATATCTTTAGGGACGAACCAATCTTTCATCATATCTTAAGTATGGAATATTTGGACCAAAGAAGGTTCTTAGAATCCGCAGCACTCGCAAGAAGAGCACTCTTACTTTCTCTCAGAAAAAATCTTTTTCCTGATAAGGACTATCTACTTCCTTTAAGAAGATATTATATTCAAATAGGATCTGATTCAGGAATTTTAGGAACAGAACTTTTAGAAGAGATCATCCGCACAAAAAAAAGCCCAAGCATAGACGAATGGAATGTACTACTCAAACATTCTTCCTTTAGTTGGGAAGTATTAGCATTCGCGCTCAGATCCGTCGCAGAAACGGAACCGGAGGAATCCGCACTCATCGTTTCCAAAGAATGGAAAGATATGTATAAAAATCTAAAAGCAGCAGAACTGGAGAAGGACCTTTCCAGATATGCAGGGCCTTATAGCCTGGACAAAACTTTTCAATTCTATTTGGAAACCGGTTATTCTCTCGCGGAAACGGAATAAGTTCCTCTAATAAAATCCTTGCCTCTTTAACCGGTGCATTTTCAATCATTTTTGTATTTAAAAAGACACCTAACTTGCATGAAAAAACTCCCTTTCCTATTATTATTTCTTCATTTCTTTTACGGATGTATCATTAGCTACAGTGACTTTCCAAAAAAGGAAAAAGCTCCCAATACAAAGATCTATTTTAGTGTAGAAGATCCGAAAAATTGGAATGAAAGAAGAAAAGAATTCCTAAAAAGAGGATGGAAAGAATTAGAATTGGATCGTTTCCCTCAAAAAAATAAGGATCGTATCCATTTTTTAATTAGTAGATTTCCCGGTTTAAGCACTCAAGAACCTGAAGTGAGAAAGGCGCTCGCCGCAAAAGGTTGGAAAGAAATAGAAAATTATCCTCCTGAAAAAGGATATTATATCGATATGAAATCTTCTCAAAAAGATCCTTCCTTAGGTGCAATGATCTTTTTGTATTTGTCCTATGCTACTTTCACGATCGTTCCATCTTATAGCGGGAAAGACGGCGCGAATATTATATTTACTGTATATAAAGATAATGCAGTAATAAAAACCTTTGAATATGAACTCACAAGAAAAGCATTTGTTTGGATACTTACATTGCCGGTTCTTTGGGTAAATTATATAGTCCCTAGCGAAATGGAAGCGTATCAGGCGATAATAGATCAGTTCGAGTCTGATCTTTACTCTTCTAAACTATAGTTTAAGGTGTAGGAGCCTTAGGATCTAAAAGATATTCTATCATAGCAAGTATCCTTTCCGGAGGCATAGGCCTGGTAAAATAATGATCATTCCGAAAGGAAGGATACACTAGGCTGCCAGGATGGACAGAATCCGATAAAAGAATAATCCCATCATTCGGACCGTAATTCATTAAAAAATTATAATATGGACGGGCTCTTTCCG
The DNA here is from genome assembly GCF_004769405.1 of Leptospira selangorensis. Taxonomy (NCBI): domain Bacteria; kingdom Pseudomonadati; phylum Spirochaetota; class Leptospiria; order Leptospirales; family Leptospiraceae; genus Leptospira; species Leptospira selangorensis. The sequence goes on along the minus strand of NZ_RQES01000024.1, from coordinate 69,774 downwards.
TGACATGACGGAACAGCGGAACTCCTACTAAATTGATCATTTTAATGCCGTTAGGAAGTTTCCAATCCCTATCTAAAGGGGCATCCTGCCCTTTTCGGATGGATAAAAATCCATCCCAATCATAACCTTTGAAGAAAAAATAACTTCTAACTTCTAGTTTGGTCCAAAAATCGCCGAGGATCCCTTCTATCATTCTAGAACCTTTTAAGATCCCGCCTATACTATACCAACCCTTGACTTTTTTAAAATAAGGCTCGTTCCCGCATAGTTCGATAGCCATCCTAAAATCGGAAGAACCTTTACTAGGAGAAGCAACTATCACAGTTTCTTCCGGATTTGAAACTTCTAAGTATTCACAGATGATCTTTGCATTTTCACGCACATCTGAAACCTGCCCGATCGGGATCAGATCGGAACGAATTCCGACAGAAGCCACCATCTTACGAATGGACGCACCATCCGCTCCCACACTTGGATTGTCCGCATAGAACATTCCCGGTACCATTACAAGTACGATCTTTTTTGAAGAGAAGTCGGGACGTTTTTTGGAAAACTCTTCCTCCTTCTTATCCAAATATTCTAAGAACTTTTTATTCTTTGGATCGTTAATGACCCTTTGATAAAAAATTGCAGCACCCTTATCTATGTCTTCAGTCTCTTCTGAAACTTTTAAAAGATTTTCCTCGGTTAATTTGTCCAATGAGTTTAATTCAGGATAGGATTTAGAGGCCCAGTCCAGGTATGCCTTTTCATCCTCACAAAGATTTTTAACTCTATATGCGGGAGTATCGCAGGAAACTTTTTTCATTTCCGGATTTGTATCCGAAACCTTCAAGTCCCCGTCCGCTCTTCCGCTGCAAAAGTTAGAAAGAACGAATATAAAAAATAATAAGATTACTTTAGAACACCAACGGACCATATTTTTGGATTTCATCTAAGAAGAAAATACGAAGGGAGAAAATTTAGGAAATAGAAAAAAGGCCGCATAAAATTAAAATTTACGCGACCCTTAAAAACCGTTTCCCCTTTCAGATCCGAATGGATCAAATCGGAAACAATTCGATAGATTTGTTCGTTAAAAACGAACTAAGAGATGATCAATCTCCGTAAGCTATCGTACAGTTGGAAACGTAAACGGATCCAAGAACGTTAGATCTGTTGAAATCGATGGATTTAACCACTTTGATCCCACCTTTTTTAGCAGCAGCTTTAATACCTGCGTCACCGGTTGCGATCAGCATTAAAACGGAAGATGCACAAGCTTCTCCTGATTTTTCACCGATTCCATCTTTTTGAGAGTTGTCTCTGTTGAAGATGGTCGCGTTGTCGGTTACGTTAGTGTAAAGAGATCCGTAAACGAAAGGAACACAATTGGTTACGGAAACCAATACTAACGCAGCAGCTAATAACATGATTTTTCTCATTGAATCTATCTCCGTGTTGCTATATTACTTTTTTGTTTATTTTCGCTTAGTTTTGCGTGATGTTTAGATCCGAAAATATTTCGGCAAGAATAAAAATCATAAGAAAGGAAACGTCATCCTACTTCTGAATGTTTCAGTAGGTAAAAACTCAAGAGAGGATCATCTTTTTGAGAAGATTCGAGTCAAGATTTAAAAAAAGAAAAATAACAAAAAAACTACAAACATAGTATTCCAAATGGGAGACAAAAATCATATAAAAAGTTTTATCCGGACTTTCCGCAAATACAGACAAAGACTTCAAAAAAATTTTCCGATTATCCGCGATTTTGCGAGTAAACAAACCACAGTGCAAAAAATTCTTTCCAAAGAGAGAACTTTTCCGTTATCACGAAGGCGAATCTTGTGTTTTCTTTAATTCTGGTTGACATATCCCATTTGAAGGAATTTTATATTTTCCGATTAAAAAAGGAAGGAGAGGTTCATTTATGAAAAAGGAACTTCTATCGATAGGATTAGTCGGTTTACTCTGCTTATCCTCGGGAATTTCAGTCACTGCCGCAGACTATGGTGTAGCTGGTTGCGGGCTTGGATCTTTGATTTTTAAGGAAAATAAAGGCGGCCACCAACTTTTAGCGGCTACCACAAACGGCGTTGTCTCAGGTAACCAAACTTTCGGGATCACTACTGGAACTTTGGGATGTGCTACCGATGGATTAGTCCATAAAGAAAAAGTACAAGAAGTATTCGTTTCCCTTAATTTCAATTCTTTGGAAGTTGAAATGGCAAAAGGAAAAGGAGAAAAATTAGAAGCACTTTCAGGACTTCTAGGCTGCTCCACAAACGGAACCGCACAATTGGGAGAATACACTAAGTCCAATTTCGACGTATTGTATACCCAAGAAACCACTCCTTCTTCTTTACTCAGCGCAGTAAAAGACGGGATCAGAAAAGACGCAGCACTCTCTAAGAGCTGCAAAATTTAAGGAGATAACTCATGAAAAGAATATTAGCAGTATCTCTATTTTTCGCTTTAGTAGCTTCTCCACTTTACGTAGCTTCCGCTAAACACGGCGCTGCAGGATGTGGTCTTGGTTCTATCGTAATCACTGAAAACAAAAAAGTTCACCAAGTGATTGCAGCAACAGTAAACGGAACTCTTGGAAACCAAACATTCGGAATTTCCACAGGAACTTTGGGATGTGAGACCAGCGGCTTTACTCAAAAGCAAGCTGAGCAACAGATCTTTGTTCACATGAACTTCCAATCTTTGGAGCAAGAATTTGCAAAAGGTTCCGGTGAAAAAATGGAAGCTTTCGCTTCTTTGATGGGTTGTTCCGATATGGGAACTTTCGGAAAAGTAGGAAAAGAAAAATTTTCCGCACTTTTCGACCAAAACACTCCGGATTCCTTTTTGGAAAAAATGAGATTCGAAGTAGCAAACAACTCCGCTTTAGTCGGAAGTTGCAAAATCTGATCACACCTTTTAAACAAGGTCCAATTCCCTTCTCCGAAAGGAGAAGGGAATATTCCTTTCAATCTATAACTATAAGTGCCAGTTAAGTCCTATTCTCTTTTTATAATATTCATTCTATATTCTATCTTCGGGACTTTTAGCTCCGCTCATGCGACAGACACTGAAAAGATCCAGGAATACCAAAAATTGACCCGGACCAAAAAACTTTGGGAAGATAGATACTGGATCCTCCTATTACATTATACTAAAACCACATTCGGGAACTGGGTAAGCGAGGCGGACTCTTCTTCTTTTTTTCTTTCCGGAGAAGGACGAAAAAATCCGGAAGAAGAGCTACTCCATTCTATCCAAACATTTATGACTGAGACATCCGCTCCTCCTGGCGAAGAAAACTGGATGCATCCGGTATGTAAATTTCCCGAAAGGAAAAGATGGATCCAAGAAAAACTTTCTATCCCGGATTCAGACTTTGCAAAAGTGGATTGTGGAAGGTTCGAAAAATGGTTCGCAACTTTGAATCCTAAGGGTGCAAAGATCATATTCGCTTCTTATTATATGAATGCTCCTGCTTCTATCTTTGGTCATACTCTATTAAAAATAGATTCAGGAGATCCCCATCGAAAGGAAATTTTAGAATATTCCGTGAATTATGCTGCAAATGCAGATCCGGAATCTACGAACGCGATCGTATATTCCATTTTAGGTTTATTCGGTGGATATCCGGGAACATTCTCCTTATATCCATATTATGTTAAAATAGCGGAATATAATGATATTGAAAGTAGAGATCTTTGGGAATACGAACTGGATCTAAAAGAGGAAGAAGTTAGAAGAATGACAAGGCATCTCTGGGAATTGGGAGCTGCCACATTCGATTATTATTTTTTAGATGAGAACTGCTCTTACCATCTATTTTCTTTAATAGAAGTAGCAAGACCAAGTCTTCATCTCAGAGATAAGGCTCCTTTTGTGATACCGGGAGACACCGTTAAAAAATATATAGAACAGGAAGGTCTTGTAAAAGATATCAAATACAGACCTTCTCTACATAGTAAAATTATACAAAAGCTCAGGAAGATGAACGAGGACGAAAGAGATATTTACGAAAACGTAATGAAAAACGGAAATATCTCTTTTTTAACAAACAAGGAACCTGATCCAAAGATCAGGACTTCTTTTCTTTCGGATACAATCTTGGATTCTTTTCGTTATAAAAAAGCGGAAGGAGATTCTCCTAAAGAATGGGACCAAACTTACAAACAATTACTTTTGTTTAGGAGTAAACTTCCGACCGACTATGAGGATTCCGGATATTCCCCCATCACACAAAGCCCTCATGTAGGCCATGGAAGTTCCGCATTATATAACGAGTTTGGAACGTCTAGCTTAGGGAATTTTGTAGGTTTCGGTTATAGGGCCGCAGTCCATGATCTTTTGAATACTGACCAAGGTTATATTCCGAATTCTTCCGTGGATTATTTTTCCTTCAAGGCAAGGTATTACCAGGATTCTAAAAAACTTCATCTGGAAGAATTTCATCTTATCCGACTTCTTTCTTTAACTCCTTATAATTCATTGGGTCGTTCTATTTCTTATTTTGTGGATTCTGGAGCCGATTCTTCCGTGTATAAAAACAAAGGGAACCAAGAAGATAGAAAACTTTTGGAATGGCAGGCAATCCTTCGTCCTGAAGATTTATCGTATACACTTTATAGATTGGATGATATTTCTAAATCTGAAAAATATGAAAGAGTCACAAATGCAAATATAGAAACAACCTTAGGTTATAGTTTTCAGGATCAATTTTCAGAAGGACCAAAACGTTTTTTATTCTCCGCGCAGGCAGGAGCAAAAGTAAGATATAACGGAAAATACGATACGAATGCGGTTGTAGCTCCTCAGATCGCCGCATATTGGATCGCTAACTTTGATTCTTTCAAAGCGGTGCTCTCTTTACATTATTATACTTTTTCGATCTACGGAATCCCGGACGATTATAAGGCACAATTAGGATTTCGTTATGCGATCCATGCCAATCATGAATTGAGATTAGAGGCAAAAGCCCAAAGGAATTATAATGAAGCCAGCTTCTCCTATGTGTATCAATTTTAAATATATTCTTTCCATTCTTCTTTTCTTGCTCTTGGGCAACTGTTCCTCCATGTTATTTTACCCTACGAGAGAAATGTATATCCCTCCTGAAAAAATGGGATTCCAACCTGAAAAAATTTCTCTCCAAATGAAGGACGGAACAAATATCAAGATTTGGATCTTCAAACCTTCCAAAGTAAAAGCTAAAGCGAGCATCCTTCAGTTCCATGGAAATGGGGATAACATGTCCAGCCACTATATCAGCCTTGTTTGGTTGGTTGAAAAAGGTTATGAATTAGTGATCTGGGATTATAGAGGTTACGGAGATTCCGAAGGAGAAGCGGAGAAGGAACCTATATTAGAAGATTCTAAAGAAATCCTAAAATTCCAACAGAATAGAGCGAAAGAACTTGGAATTCCTTGGATCGTTTACGGACAAAGTATGGGGGGAGCACTCGCAATAAGGTCGGTAGGAGAAATGCAAAACAAGGAAGGGCTTATACTTGTAGTAGGTGATGGTACTTTCGCATACTATTCTCATGTCGCTAAAACAGTAGCAGAGAGGGTGTTTTTCTTTCCGATAGGACAGTTAGTTGGGCTCTTCTTCTCTGATCATTTAAGTCCTGGAGAAGTAGCGGATCAAATTTCTCCGGTAAAACTTTTGGTAGTTCATGGAACGGAAGACCAGATCGTTTCGTATCCGAATGGGATGGAACTTTTTAAAAAAGCAAAAGATCCTAAAATTTTCTGGGAAATCAAAGGTGGAGGTCACTTAGATTGGATGGAAATGGGAAGGTCTAAAGGGGCAAAAAATTTCCTAAAATTTCTGGAAGAACTGATCTCTCATTGGACTCCTTAGTTTTCTTTAGGGATCCAATACATTCTTTTACCTTCTAATAAGGATCTTAACGCGTCTTCTTGATTGGATTCTTGGATGAATAGTTCAGGCAAGGAGAAGTTCCCGGTATTATAAAGATCGATTGATAAGAAGGTAATCTTACCTTCTTTTGCAAAAAATACTTTTTCGAAGTCTCTACATTTCAGCGAATAAACTCCCGGAGATAATTCCAAGGTTTTATATTCTCCCGAATCCAATCCGAAGTTTCGGAATAAACTGCGACCGCCTTCTTTAAAAGCTCCCGGATATTTATATAATTCTATAGAAAAGGAGAAAAAAGACTGCGCCTGTCTCTGTGGTCTAAGCACATATAAGAGGGCTTTGTCTTCTTGTACTTTTTTAAGTTGGTCGAACCTTTGAGTGCTTGCGCAAAAAGTTAAGCCTGAAACCAGACAAATCGAAAGTAAGAAGGTTCTAAAGTGGATGATACCTTGAAAAAATCTGGTAGCTCCTTGGGCTCTCCGGTTAAAATTGACCTTAATTCGAGGATTTTTCATGAAAATTGAGTTCACACCCGAGCAGTACGAAACCTTACTAAAATCCACCGCGATCTCCAGTTGGATGATCAATGCTTTTAATGAAGGTGACGAGGAATTAAATTCCTACGCAGAACTCGAGCAATACATACTTTCCTTTGCAAAAGATTTTGGGAAGCAGGAATTCGTGGACTACGATGCAGCGGATAATGTCTACTTCCCCACTCGCAAATTCGAAGACCAAACCGATATATTCGATATCATCTCGGATTACGATAATGAATTATTCTGGGATGAACTGATCCATAGAATGGCAAGAAGAGATTTTCTCCAAGAGTATGGAGAAACCGGTGTGGCTTCTATGGCAATCGAAGAAAGGATCGAAAAAGAAGCTCCTTATATCAGCAAATACGAAGAGATATTTACCAACCAAGGCTTGGAGAATATAGACATTCGTCCTTAATTCATGTTTGATCAGGAACCTTTCGGAGTTTTAGAAATTGAAAACCTTCTACCCAATCTAAGAGGAGAAGGTACATTAGGAAAAAGAAAAATAGAAATCCCTTATTCTCTTCCGGGAGACGTATACGAAGTATACAAATTCGGGAAAAGAAAAGTTTTCTATAAATGGAATCCTACTCATTTAGAAAAAAGAACTTCTTCTCCTCAATGCCCTAGTTTTGGAGAATGTGGCGGTTGTTCCGGTCAACATCTGCCCTACCCTGACCAATTTAAATTAACATCCGAACCGATCTTAAAAGGATTAGAAAATTTCAATCCGATTAATAAAGGTACATCTCCTGCTGAGTCTTCTTACTCTTATCGAAACCGTATGGACTTTGCGGTTTTTCCCGGGCGAGTCGTCGGATTAAGAATGTCGGGAAATTTCAGAAGGATTGTTCCAATAGGGAACTGTTCTATCCAATCGGACTGGGCAAATTCTGAAATGCCATTATTCCAAAAACTTTTGGAATGTTTTCCTGAATTAGAATACGATCGCAAAAAAGAAACAGGTTATCTTAAATATTTCACTCTTCGCAAATCTGTTTTCAATGATGACTCAATGAGTATCCTAACATTCACGGAAGATTTCAAGAATGAAGATCTTATGAATCAGGTGGCTGAAAAAGCGAAAGAGATTTTGGGCGCTAAAAATATAGTCTTCTGTTTTAACCGCAAAAAAGGGGAAATTTCCGCCTCGGGAGAAGCGATTGCTATCAGAGGAAATGTTTATCTAATAGAGGAGATTTGGGGTAAAAAATTCAAAATCCCTTTTGATGGGTTCTTCCAACCGAACCCTAGAGAGTTCATTAAAATTTTAGAATTTATTAAATCTAAGATCAAACCCGCGGAAAATCTTGCGGACCTTTTCTGCGGAAGTGGATTTTTCTCCATTCTATTCGGAGAAAAATTCTCTCGTATCCTGGGGATCGATATTGTATCTTCTTCCGTATCAGCAGGCGAGGAGTTCCTTCAGGAAGTATTTCCGGACAAAAAGATAGAATTTCTTGCATTTGACCTATTCCACAAAAAAGGCCTGGAGAAAATGAACTCCGCGAATCTTCCTTGGAAGGATTCCGTGGTGATAGCAGATCCTCCCAGAAGCGGTCTTTCTCCCGAATTATGCGCCTTCTTAAATTCTAACCCTGTTTCTCAGCTGATCTATATTTCCTGTAATCCTGAAAATCTCTTAAGAGACGCCCGCATTTTAGAAGAATCCTACCAAATGGAGGAGTTCCTACTCTGCGATCCATTCCCACAGACTCCTCATTTGGAAGCAGTATCCATCTTCTCCCCTAAAAATCGCTGAAGGGAATCCGATTTTTTTTCGATAGTAAGTACCAAAGGTATACGAAACCGACAGGTGCCCATGAAACGACTTTCTATTATCATTCTATCATTCTTAATTTTGGCGGTTTGGGGCTGTAATACCGTCATCATCCGTCCTTGGAATGCTCCGAATGCTCTCAAAACTTCCGAAAAGATCAGAGTTTTCTTAGGAAAGGCCGAATCCGATCTGATGATCAAAGCGGATGGAGTAATTTTCGTATATGATGTGAATGATCTTCTGATCAAACGTGCATATGATATGATTTCTTTGGATGCTAAAAAATTGAAAGCTCCAATCCGTTTCGTAGCGGACAATCCCGGTTTAGAATATAAAGGAAGAAAGTTCAGGGGAGAAATTTTACTCCAGCCTGATAAGAATGGAAACGTTCTACTCATCAACAGAGTTTCGTTAGAAGAATATTTGTATTCTGTTGTTCCTTCTGAAGTTCCTGCCGGCTGGCCAACCGAAGCTTTAAAAGCGCAAGCGATCTGTTCCAGAACTTACGCAATCAGAGAGATCTTAAATAAAAAAGATACCGCTTACGATGTGGAATCCACTGTAAATTCACAAGCTTACTCCGGTATGGCGAAAGAAAATCCAAGAACCACACAAGCAGTTCGTGATACGGAAGGTGTTCTTGCAGTTTATGAAGATGATCCTATCCATATGTTCTTTCATTCCAATAGTGGAGGAAGAACGGAAACTCCGGACCAAGTTTGGGGTGGAAAAAGACTTCCTTACTTAGAATCCGTCGCCTCCAGATTCGATGAAGCCGGTGATAATTTCGTTTGGAAGGAAATTTTAAACCAAGATAAAATGGACCAAACTCTTTCTTCTTTAGGTGTAGGTTCTATCCAATCCGTCCAAGTTCTTTCCAGAACTCCTTCCGGTAGAGTGGATCTTTTAGAAGTAATTGGTAAACAAGGAACTTCTAAAATTAAAGGAAAAGAATTCCGCAGTTTACTTGGAACTTCCGTAAAATCCCTTCGTTTCGGTATCAAAAGAGAAAGTGAAGGATTTTTGATCAAGGGTATGGGCGCGGGCCACGGAGTGGGCTTAAGCCAATGGGGAAGTTTCGGTATGGCGAAGCAGAATTTTACCTACGCAGAAATCATCCGTCATTATTACCAAGGAATTGAATTCGCTAGGATTACTAGGTAAGTCGCAGAGTTTAAAAAGACTCAAAGATTTGGTCATGCAGAGTCGCGGAGACGCAGAGGGGTTCTCCGGAGACTACTTTGTCTCCAAACTTATTTTAAATCTATATAACTATTATATTTTTTAACAAACCCACACTTCCCTCTCCGTGGCTTTGCATCTCTTACACCCTTCTTTTCCTTGCGTCCCCTCCTAGAGAATGCAAAATAGGATCATGTCGAATCCGACAAACAAGATCTTAATCCGAAATCTAACCAAGTCCTATATAAATGGAAAACAAAACGTTCCAGTCCTAAAAGGGATCAACCTAGAGGTTGCAGATACTTTTCTAACCTTGATGGGTCCTTCCGGTTCGGGCAAATCCACATTTTTGAATATTCTCTCCGGGATTGACCAAGCGGATTCGGGAGAAGTTTGGATCGGCGGTAAGAACCTAAGCAATTTTACTGAACAAGAACTCACTGAATATCGTAGGAACGAAACTGGGATCATCTTTCAATTCTTTCATCTTCTTCCTTATTTAAGCGCTTTAGAAAACGTGGCCTTGCCTCTTTATATTTCAGGTTTGGGAAAATCAAAGGCAAGAGAGATTGCTAAAGAAGCATTAGAGAAGGTTGATCTCACTCACAGATTCAAACATAAACCGGATGAACTTTCCGGTGGAGAACAACAGAGAGTTGCGATCGCAAGAGCGCTTGCAAAACGTCCAAGTATCGTTTTGGCGGATGAACCTACAGGAAATTTAGATACATACCACGCTCATAAAATTTTAGAACTTCTTTTAGAACTACAAGAGAAGGAAAAGTTTTCCTTATTCATAGTAACTCATGATAGAGAGATCGGAGAAAAAGGAAAAGTCCGACTTAAGATGAAGGATGGGCTCATCTTACCGGAACAAAATCCTGCTTTAGGTCTAGCATGAATTTATACTTCCTATTCCTATACGAATATTTTAAAACTCATCTTCCCAGATTCATATTCGCACTTTTAGGAATTTCCTTGGGTGTGGGCCTTTTTTTATCCACTACAAGTAATGCAAACAAGGCGGAAAGGTCTCTAATAGATTTTTCCATGGGATATTTAAAGGGGGATTTTAATCTAAAAATTTCTCCGAGTAGGCCAGGACAAAGTTTAGAATGGGAGATCCTTTCTAAAATACAGTCTCATCCAGATCTAAGAAATATTTCTGCAGTCAGACCCAGAATACAACAGGAAGGAATTTCCTCTGATAATCTAAGAGTTTTGTATATGGGGATGGATTTGACCAAAGAATATTTGGGAATCCCTTTGAAGGAAGACACAGGTTCAGAATCTTCCGGTCCATTAGAAAAAACGTATGTATCCAAATCACTGGCTGAAAAATTCAAAGGCCGGCCTTTCTCCCTTTTGCTCAATGGAAAAAACTGGGAGTTTAAGGATTATATCTCGGTAGATATGGAAGGTGGTTTTCTGATCATTGAAGATATTTCTTTGATCCAAGAAAAGTTAGATAGTATAAACGGAGCGGACTATCTTCTTCTAAAATCTTCCGGATCGGACCTTTCTCAAACAAAGGAAAGTTTACAAAGGATTTTAGGATCAAATGCCAAAATAGAAACTTCTGAAGAGATACAAGAAAAGTCCGCAAATGCACTTCGTTCTTTTCAGTTAAATCTTCTGATCATTTCTTTTATATCCTTATTGATCGCATTCTTCATGGTTTCTAATACTATGACAGGTTTGTATTTGAGTAGAGAAAGAGAACTGGGGATTTTAAGAACATTAGGATTAGATGTAAAATCTTCTATTTTTCTTTTTTTAAGCCAATCAGTTCTGCTAGGAAGTATAGGAACCGTTTTAGGGATTGTATTCGGTATATTCTTTTCCGGTTTAGATTTTTTCCGTCCCGAATCGGGCCTTGTGGATAAAAACTTATTATCTACCTATAGTTCCATTTCTCTTTCTGATTTAGGTCTGGCTGCGGGACTTGGGATCTTGGGTTCAGTCATTTCTTCGGTATATCCTGCGATACGTGCGGGAAAGGTCCCGCCCCTTTCTATACTTAGAGATTCCGAAAAAGAAAAAAGAAAAATCCCGAACTCAAGACTTGCGATCTATGGTGGGATCATATTTTTTGCTTCTTTAGGAATTTCTAATCTTCCCTCTCCTTGGAAACTTCCTCTTCCCGGTCTATTGGGTGTGGGTGGTGTGACAATCGGGATCACATTCGCTTTTCCATATTTACTTTCCTTATTCAGTTCCGGTGTTTCTAAAATCCTGGATAGAAGTGATAAAAGTTTTCCTTTTTTCAGAATTGGTTTGGAAGAATTAAAAGAAAATCCGGGAAGGAATACTTTAACTGCGGCAACCGTGATGCTTGCGGTTTCACTCGTCCTATGTTTGACAATTCTTACCGATAGTTACAAAAAATCCCTGAACGACTGGGTGGATTCGGAATATCCTTCCGATTTTACGATCATCAATGATCGATTTTTCCATTCCGGGATCCACGGTGGAGTTCCTAAAGATCTTCCTGAAAAGATCAGAGAATTGGGCCTAAGTTCTTATCTGGACGGATTTTTAGTGAATACTTCCTTCGATACCGATAAAGGAAATTTTATCATTCACGCGTATGATTTTTCAGTATATCGGGACAAACCGGAAAGAATAGAAAATGAAGTCAAAGAAGAAACGGATGTTTTAATTTCTTCCAATATGGCCCATCTGAAAAAGCTGAAAGTGGGAGATATTCTGGTCGCTCAAACTCCTTTCGGCAAAAAGAATTTTCATATCAAAGGAATCAAAGAACATTTTTTCTCCGAAAAGGGAACAGTGATGATGGATGTACGTTCCTATGAAAAAAATTTCGAATTTAAAACTTTGAACTCTATTAAACTTTTCTTAAAAAAAGAATACTCAGATGTTTCCGGAATAGAATATTCTAAAAAGAAAATTATGGATTTTCTGAAGTCCGATCCTGAATACAAAGACTTGATCCTACTCGATTCCGCTCAACTTAGGGAAATTTATCTGTATGAGATCAATAAAGTATTCAGAGTTTTAGATTCTCTCAAAGCAACTGCAATTCTGATCTCCGTTATTTCTCTACTTTCTTCTCTGGTTCACACATTATACGATAAGCGCAGGATCTTGGGACTTCTCAAATATTTAGGCGCCTCCCAGGACCAGCTTGGGATTATTCTGAAAACCGAGTCTGTTTATCTGACCGGATTCGGAGCATTCTTCGGGATCATCTCTTCTCTCATAATGTCTCCCATTATTCTTTATGTAGTGAATAAGAACGCGTTCGGCTGGACACTCACCTTCTCCTTTTTGCCGGAAACCCCGATTCTAATTTTAATTTTTGCACCTATCTTGGGCTGGATTTCCGCGGTATACCCTTTGCGTTTATTGAGAAAAATGAGCTTCCAGCTCAGTCCGGAATGAGGAAAACTATCTTGATTCCTAACTAGCCCGGAAGTATCTTATTCCTTCAATGGCTACTCAGCTGGAAATCGCCCTGGAACTTGCGGAAGAGATCAAAAAGATCAACCAGCAAGAAGACAATCGGATCCCTTCTTCCGATTCTTTTTTGAAAGATATGATCGCATTCTTTTCCAGGGACATGCATGAGATCCGCCAAGTCCTGGAAATGCTCCGGGAAGCTAAGTATATTTTTATCATCAAGATCGTTCTTCCGGAACAGTCCAAAAGTTCCAGGGACCAAGACCAGGGAGTGGACGCTTATATTTACGCCGACCTAAAGATCGTGAACGAACTGAAAGGTTTTGCGGAAAAAAAATTGGAGAAGGCCTACGAGTCCACCTATTACAAAAGAAAATCTCCCTTCCAGATCACTAGAGAGTTATTTCCTAAGATAAAAGAACATAATAATACTCCTTTGGGAAGGTTTATCAATATCGCAGTGATGTTGGAAGAATACCAAAGAGTTCTGACCTCTGCCCCAAATGATTACGATGATAATAGACGTAGGAATTTATTATCCGAGTTATTGGAAAGAAATGGGACTCCTGTTGCAGTTGCAAGAGACATTCCGGATTACGAGATCACTTCTTTGGGCGGAGGAGGAGGTTCTCCTTTAGGTTTTAAAAGAGCGGCCGATGCAGTTGCGTCAAATGAAGTTTCTTTTAATCCAAAAAGTCCTTGGTCCAGACTTACTTCTAAATTTTCCGCTGAGTTTTTAATTCGTATCCATTTGAGAAAATATGAATTCGATACTGTGCGGAAACTTATACTGGGTGGAAAGTTAGTTAATTTTGATGATCTAAAATATGTAAGAGATAGTGTCCAGACCATGGAGAACCATATACATCTGGATCCCATCTTACAAAATTTTACGGAAGAGATGACCGAGTTAAGAAGACTCGCTCAGAAAAAAATGAATATCCTGAAAGGTATCACCAATTCAGGATCTATCCAAAGTTAATCCACTCGAAATATCGAGCGACTAAAACGATCAAAAGAACCACTAATATATAGATATAACGCCTTCTCGCGGAATACCCGGTGTCCATTCTATCTTTAGGAAAATAGATCAGGAATAAAAGTGCATTCGCCACGAATACTATAAAGAGTGCGTCTTGTTTTTCTCTCCAGTATCCGCTTCCGAAAGCGATTGCAGCTCCTAGAGAAGGTAAAAACGCGATTAGAGTTTTCCAGCTTAGTACTTTTGTATCTTCTTCGAAAATTTTCGCCTTTTTACCGGACTTCTTCTCCAGCTCGCTTAAGAACTGATCCATATTTTCCAGATTTAAGATCGGGATATAAGTTCCTTGTTTGGAGATGAGTATAATTCTTTCGTAACCGCGAAATCTATCCTTCTCGATACTTTCCAGATCAAGGAATTCGAACTCCATACATTGGCCTTTCGCGTTCCATTGTTTTAAAGAAGAAGAGTCCAATTCTACCTTAGCACCTTCTAATACTTTTAACTGTCTTCTGTAATTTTTTAAAAGTAGAAGTATCAGAACCCCGCTCAAGAGCAAATACATGGAAAGAAATGCGGATCTTTTGTCCAATTCTACCTGAACAAAACTGACACCTATGAATATTACGAAAACTGAAAGCACAAGTCCTGTGCGGACCAGTAACTTTTTTTTGAAAACCGGAGAATCATAATTGAATACGGACATTAGTCTAAACTTCCGAATTCTGATTTTTTAAATAAAGGGAAAACTTTGATCCCTTCTTCTTCTATCGCTTTTCTTCCGCCTTCTTCTCTATCCAAAATACAGATACAGGCAGTGACTTCCAATCCGGCGTCTCTCAAACTTTTGATTGCTTGCAAGGTAGAACCTCCAGTAGTGATCACGTCATCCACGACCACACAGGATTTGACCGCATTTACTCCACCTTCTACCAAATTTTTGGTGCCATGGTCCTTGGCTTGTTTTCTCACGATCAATGGAAATACGTTCTTGGAATGTTTTCTATATTCTAAAGAAATCCCAAAACAGATAGGATCCGCCCCCATTGTGAGACCACCGAATGCCTCTTCCCCGTCCAGACCGGATTCCGGGAGATGTTTTTCCACAATATACTTACAAAGTAATTCTAATCTTTGGGGATGGAGAGTGATTTCCTTACAATTGAAATAATGCCTGGATTTTCTACCACTGGCCAGGGTGAACGGTTCCTCTCGGAAACGATAGGCGTGGGTTTGAATGAGTTGAAATAATTCTTCCCTCAAAGCGGATCTCCCTCGGGCATCGCCCGGAATTCCATGATGGTAGGAACTCCCCAGGAAAAAACAGATTTTTGAGCCGGATTACAGCTTGGGGGAAAAATTCTAAATTTCCGAATTTTTTCGCAACCTGGGTGCCCGATTCCGCTCTTATCAGAAAAACCAAGACGGGAAAAACCGACATGGAACAAACGAAAAAGAAATTAGCGTTGAAGACCACAATCTTCTTAATAGCGACTCCGATCATCGGGGTCATCGGGACGGGTGCCTTATTATTTACCAGAGGTATTCCATTAAACACATGGCTTGTGTATCTATTTATGACCGCAGCAACCGGGCTTGCGATCACCGGGGGATACCACCGTCTGTTTTCGCATCGAGCTTATAAAGCGTCTTTGCCGGTAAAACTTTTTTATATTCTTTTCGGAGCGGCTGCGTTCCAACAATCAGTGATTGAATGGAGTTCTGATCATAGGATCCACCACAGATTCGTAGATAAGGAAGAAGATCCTTATGCGATCACAAAAGGATTCTGGTATGCTCATATTCTTTGGTTATTCGAGAATAGAGATCATAGAACTCCAGTTAACGTGAACGATCTTTACGAAGACAAATGGGTAAAATTCCAAGACGATCATTATTATCCGATCGCTATCTTCATGGGATTTTTGTTCCCTACTCTTCTTTGTGCTTTTTGGGGAGATGCTTTAGGTGGATTGTTACTTGCAGGTTCTTTAAGAATTGCTGTGAATCACCACATGACATTCTTCATTAATTCTTTGGCTCATTATAAAGGAGATCAACCTTTCTCCGATAAACATACTGCTAAGGATAATTGGCTTATCGCATTGTTTACATTCGGAGAAGGATATCATAACTTCCACCATGAGTTCCAAGCAGATTACAGAAACGGTATCCGTTGGTTCGATTACGATCCTACCAAATGGTTGATCAATACTTTCGCATTTTTCGGTTTAGCAAGTGATAGAAAGACTATCTCCGAAGAACAGATCCTGCGTAAAAAAATGGTAATGGAAGAGAAGGCTCTACGTGAAAAATTAGAATCTAAATCTCAAACCTTAAACCAAGGATTTGAAGAAAGATTAGAAGCTTTGCGTAATTCCGTTCAGGAAAGCCAAGCCAGAATGATCAATTTGAAATCTGTGAAAGAAGAAGCAGGCAAAAAAGCAGTTAAAGAAGCTGAGTCAGAATACAAAGTGGCATTGAACACTTGGAAAAGATTCGTTTCTGGAGATCTTGCGCCGGTCTGATATTATTCCCAGTACCTGATCCATTGCCCTCCTTCGGGAGGGCCTTTTTCATTCCACCGCCATCCGGCTGTTGGAACTCCTACATCGCAAATCTCAAATTACTGAAAACTTTAAATATGATTTCCAATCGAGTTAGGGTCCCCTAACTGAGAAACATCCACTTCTACCTTCAATTTATGTTTCCCGCCACCGAATAGGATTCCTTTCAAAGGAGAAACATCCGAAAAGTCCCTTCCCACAGAAGTATGAATGTATTCGTCTGTGATCGCTTTCCCATTTGTAGGATCAAAGTCGAACCAACCTTGACCGGGACAATAAACGGAAATCCAAGCATGAGTTGCATCACTTCCTCTTAACTTAGGTTTTCCAGGAGGAGGATATGTTTCTATATAACCTGAAACATATTTGCAAGGCAAACCCATAGAGCGAAATGCAGCCAAGGAAAGATGAGTGAAGTCCTGACAGACTCCTTCTTTTTTTTCAAGGACCTCGTCCAAAGGTGTGTAGATATTTGTGCTTCCAGCCTTGAACTTAAAATCTTCTCTGAATCTTTTTACATATTCCAAAACGGATTCCAGATATGGACGATCCATTGGCAGATATTTTTCTAAAAAGTTCTTATAAGAAAGGGAACGAGTCACAAAAGAAGAATCTCCTACGAATTCCATTGCTTCCAGATCTTCTTTTTCCGTAACCGTTTTCAGTTTTTTTAATATTTCGGAGGTAGAGATCTCAGTCTGATCCTTTTTTCTCTCCGGTTCAGAAGTGAAAACTTTTGCTTCCGCAGTAACAGAAAGAATATTATGAGGAGTTTCCACTGCGAAAGAATATACTGTATTTCCGAAATAATCCGTTCTGAATTCAGTATATTTAGGTTTAGGAAAAATTTCTATCCTGAACTCTCTACAAATTTGTCTTTCGTTAGATGTAGGACAAAGATGAGCCAGATTCAAACAATGAGAAACTTCTTTTTCGTAAGTATAATGGGTCAGGTGACGAACCGAATATTCAGCCATAAGGTCCTCCCAATCTAACTTGGTTTTCCACATAGCGGAAGTATTTGGTGGCGACCGCATCGGAAACGGATTTTAATTGCGAGAGAATATCTTCCAACCATCTACGAAGCCCTCCGGCGGGATCCGCATATTCAAAAAGTCGTTTTGCATCTTCTTCACTGAATCGAACTAAAACATCGGTGAGCCTTTGGATCTCTTCCGAAATTTCTTCGTCTTTTCCGGAAGAAGAGAATAAAGTATTCTCCCTTAATCTTTCTAATTGGAAAGCAAGCGAGCGAGGATTACTTTCGTCGAAGATGAGAATATCCACGACTGATTCAGCTTCTACTCTATATTTATAACGTCTTCTGTAAGTAATCCGAATATCGTTCACGTTCAAAAGACTTTCGAACATACTTTTATTATATACGGAAGTTCTTTCGATTGTGGAGAGCAAGAGCCTAGCTATGAATTGCGCTCTCTCTAATCTTTTTCCCATGTCCAGGAAGAAGTATCCGGTCTCACGGCTCATACTCTCATTCGCAAGACCGGAGAGAGAAGCAAACAGATTCACCAATTTTTGTAGGTATTCCAAGACTTCGTCATAACTTGAATTTCGAGGAGCTTCCGATTCTAATCTGGAGATCAAATAACGTGTATCGTCTGAGATCCTATCTCGAACCGCCTTTGTACTTCCCACAAAAAAATTCAGATCGTGGCGGATACTTCCGGAAGAATAAGGAGAAGTCGCTAATTGGAATATCTTCTCCCGGATAGAATCCAACGAATCTAATCCATTTGTTTCGAAAAATCCTAGGCTGTATCCTGAAAGTTGATCCAAGATCCCAAGTAATATAGAGAATTGTTCCTTCTCGTAGGACTCTTCCGCTTCTAATATTTTGTGCACGGTCTCTCTGAGAAGTCTGGACATATTTTCTGCACGTTCCGCATAACGTCCCATCCAGAACATATTATCAGCGACCCTACTCGGAATACCTGAACCTTTTCTTTTGATAGGCATCCTTCCTATCTGGCCGGGGAGAAGACTGAATTCCTTCTTCTCTTCAGAAGCTAAGATCCAAAGATCTTTGGAAATAGCTCCTCTTTGGTTGGTAATGATAAGTTCATCCTGCTTAGGAGAAACCCTCACGAGTCCTCCAGGCATACAGGTATATCCGTTTTCAGAAAGACAGGTAAAAGTTCTTAAGACCGACTTACCGATTAGAAGCTCTTCCGAATCTCCTGAAAAAATAGGAGATGTGGAACCTGCGAGTATTTCCTGTGCAACATAACGTTCCGGCCTTGTTTCCACCTTGGCTCTTAACTCTAACATTTCATTTTCTTTCAAAGTAGAAAGAAATACGGAAGGATCTAAAGGAGAGCGAATTGCCGGCTTGATCGTATATTTATGAGGATTAGAGAATACTTCTTTGCGTGAATTTTCGTCCCCCATCCAAAGAGTTGGAACGTTCGGAAGGATCAGATCCTCGCCCAAATAAAATTTACATAAACTAGGAAGATATGTGTGAATTGCTCGATTTTCTAAAAATCCGGAACCTATAGGATTTGCAACAGTTACCGTGCCAGCTCTCACAGCGCCCAAGATACCCGGAACTCCTAAAAGAGAATCTCCCTTTAATTCAAGAGGATCCATGTACCAATCGTCCACCCGACGAAAGATCACATCTACTTGTTGTAGGCCTTCTATCGTTTTTAGAAAGACCTTATTATCTCTAACGGTCAAGTCCTCTGCTTGGGCTAAAATATATCCCAGATATCCCGCAAGATAGGCATGCTCGAAATAAGTTTCATTGCCTGGTCCGGGAGTAAGAAGAATAGTAAGGGGTTCTCTATCTTTATTAGAAGAAAATGAATTTAATGTTCTTCTTAATGCTCTGAAGTATAGAGCGACTCTATGAACCTGAGAGTCTCGGTAAAGAGAAGGAAAAATACGAGAGAGAACGATCCGATTTTCAAGAGCATATCCGGAACCGGAAGGCGCCTGAATACGATCTCCTATCACATAAAAATTTCCCTGGCTATCCCTGCTGATATCCGTTGCTAAGAATGCTAAACGGAAATTCGTAAAATCATAAACCGGAGCGCAGGCTCTTAAAAATCCGCCGGACTGGAATAACACTTCGTGAGGGATCTTTTTTTCGTATAAAGACCTTTTAGGACCGTAAACGTCTTTTAGAATTTCGTTAAGTAGTTCGGATCTTTGAGAGAGACCTCTTTCGATCCCATCCCATTCTTTGCTGTCCATGAGAAGAGGAAAAAGATCCAGTCCCCAGGCCCTTTCTCTCTCGTCCCCGTAAACATTATAAGTTACTCCGCTTTCTTTTAAGATACGGAGACTATCTTCTTTGCGCCTTCTTAATTCGGCTCCGCCAAGATTATTTAAAGAACGAAGTAAAAATTCGTATTTATCCCTGGACTTCCCGTCAGGGAGGCATAGCTCGTCATAGACTCCTTGCGCAGGTTTATATCCGGAGAGAAGATTTGCTGCTTGGGAAGTTCTCTGATTCATCTTCCGAGAGACATTTTCATCTCCCGTCCGATTTTAATCCAGCTTTAAAGTAGCCCCGATATTGATTTGTCTGTATGGTCCTTGTTGGATCCCTATAGGAAGTCTTCCCGAGATATACACTCTATCCTCCAAATTTTTTCCGTTCACGAAAATGGACCATCTTCCGCCTGGAGCCTCGTATCCAAAGTCGGCATTCCAAATTCCATATGCAGGAACAACACCTTGGCTTCCGTCTGTACTTTGGTTTTTGGTATTCTGCAAATCGGAATACTGTTTATCGAAATACTGGTATTCCACTCTCGCATAAAATCCGGACGGGCTTTTAACTCCGATCGCGCCTATAAAAACATTCATAGGAACGTAAGGCAGATAATTTCCGTTTGTGTTTACCTTGATCAGGTTTCCGGCGGAATTCACCGCGTATAAAGGTTGGTTTGTGATACTCACAGTACCATCGGCATTTTGTATTGTGCCTACAGGAACGTAAGTGGTAGAAATTGCTTTCGTATATGAATAAGTGAATTCCAAAGGAATTTCCCATCTGGATTCCGCAAATTTTCCGAAGTCGAAAACAAAATTACTTTCCACACCTCTGTTCACGGATCTTCCTGCGTTGATCGGAACCGCTCCGAGTCCGGAACCTGCTTCATTCGTATTTACGATTTGATTCGAAAAGTATAATGCGTATGTACTGACCTGAGTGTAGAAGTATCGGGTAATATTTCCCCTAAAACCTGTCTCGTAATTATTGGATCTTTCTGCGCTGAGTTTATAACCTAAACCTAATGCAGGGTTTTGAACGGTGGAGAATGTGGGAGGAGAGAATGCAGTATGTGCACCCGCAAACCAAATAAACTTCTCAGTAATATCAAAAGTAAGACCGATCCCAGGTAGAACTACTTTTGTATAAGTTTCATTCGCATCATTTACCAACATCGACTGCCCTACAGAATTCGCATATCCCTTGTTAACATCGTCCGCAGTCGCAAGTCTTCTATGAGTATATACTCCTTGGAAGATATGTTCATAACGAACTCCTGGGATTACCTTGAACTTATCCGTCAACTTAATTGAATCTTGAACATAAAGCGCATATGCTCTTGCATTACGATTCTGTTGTTGGGTTGTAATACCTTTTGTAAGAGTAGGATAAGGAAATACATTATTCGCAGCGTTTACCGATTCATAATGCATTCTCGCACCGAAAGCGATCTCATGATCAAAGCCGAACGTATTAAATTTACCTTCTACCTTAGTTTCCAGGCCTCCGGTCTTAAAGAAAGAATGTCTGTTCGGAGTGGAATTTAACATATAAATCACATCTCCCGGCTGGTTACCGATTACATCCGGAGCATAAACACCAAAAGCATTCTCAGGAGGTCTTGCAGGAAAACCAAATTCAGTCAGATTATTATGAGAATAAGATTCTTGGCGAAATAAAAAGCCTACATTGGTCCAATAAGCCCTTGTGATCATCTTCCAATTTTCATTAAAAGTATGATCATGACCGATCACCGCAGCCTGTCTATCAATGGACTTTTGGTCGTATCTGGCAGGATTGATCTTTGGGTTTTTCCAATACAAACCTTGGGTCAATCCCAAATAAGTAGATTGCGCCTCTTGTTGATAAGACTGGTATTTTAGAAAAACTGAATCCTTCTCCCCTAGCTTCTGGATCAACTTCAGGTTCAGATCGTTTACTCTAAAACCTTGGTAATCCCTAAAACCGTTTCCTTGGTTATGCATATAAGAAATATCATAACCGGTATTCGTAGTTTGGTTGGTCCCTCCATACTGCATCAGACTGGAAGCATAACCGTTCATTCCTCCGATTACCTTCGCACTAAACGTAGGTTTTTCAGGAGGTTTCCTAGTCACATAGTTGACAATACCGCCAAGAGTGGTTGGTCCAAAAAGAATAGAGCCTGAACCTTTTACGACCTCTACTCTTTCCATTCTATCTATATGAGGCACAAAATAACTTTCAGGTTGTCCGTAAGGACTTAAAGAAGTGAAAACACCATCTTCTAAGATCAAAGTTTTCCTAGATTCTTCGTTACTCACACCCCTGAATGCGATATTCGGAGTAAGACCCACTGCATCTTGATAACGAATTGTGGCACCTGGAACCCTGCGAAGAGCTTCCATAGAATCGATTGGATTTGTTTCTTTTAAGATCTTTTTACCGATCACATTCGCAGAACCGGGGATCTTTTTAATATCTTCATCCTTGGCACCGATCACATTGATCTGACCGCTTTCTAAAAATCTTCTTTTCTTTTCCGCAAGAGTTTCCTCTTGTTTGGAAGTTTCCTTTTTAGAAACATCTTCTTGCTCGTTTTCGGAAGAGGCTCCGTTTGGCTGGGAGAAGAGAAAAGAATTAGAAAAAAATAAAATACTTAAAATAAGAGAAGAACGGAATCGTTTTTGGAACATCAATCTCCGTCCCCTCCTGGTCCGCCTGAAATCGGACTCGAACCTGTAAGAGCAGCGAGTTCAGTATTCAGAATTTTTAATAATTCACTTAAGTCGGTTATACTCGATTTGATCGCGGTAAAATTCGCAGTATTGGAACTTCCCCACGCGGTAGAAGGATCGGAAGGTGAAACTGAAGGAGTAATATTTCCTAAATGTATTTCCAATTCCGCAATCTCGGCGTCTATTTCTCCAGCCAAAGTAGGGCTATAGAATTTTACATAATCCTTAAGTCCTACACCCGTTCCATTGCCTGTATAAATCGCTTTAAAAGTACTTAAATTATCAATCAAACTCTGGAAAGATTGGCCTGAAAATCTGAACTCTGCACGATCCGTATTAGGAGAAGAACCATTCCCTCCTCCGGAAAGTCCTGCAGGAATTTCCAATTTCCCATCTTTCATGATAGTTAGTAGTTGGACAGCTCCAGTAAAAACTGCATCTAATGCGGAGCCTGAAGTCGGAAATGTAGCAGATGTTCCATCACCTGCAGTTGCGAGCTGTGTACCCAAAGGATTTGTTCCACTCACTTTCCATGCATCAGTAACATTCTTCGCATGCACACTGTAATTAGCTACTAAAGCTCTAAGAAGAGCGGACCTTCCGTTAGGAGCATTTGTAAAATCGGAACAGGTGGGAGCAGTTCCACGATTCGCACCCGCTCGGCTAAAAAGAAGATATTCTATCGCGCCGATTCCTTTGGCATCATTATCAAATCCGACTATATACGTTTGAGCATCCAAAAAATCTCCGGAAGGATCAAAAGCATCCAAGTCATCCAAATCACCTGAACTTGGCGGAGCCTCCGCAAGATAATCGATCAGGAAAGGATCCATTTTTGAAAAAGAAGAAAGAGTAGTTCCAAATCTAAAAGGTTCCACTTTTTTAAGATCTCTGATATGGGCAATCCATGCCGCTTGCGCTGCATTCAGATTTCCACTCGAACAAGAAGTCGACGCAAATGTGTTCGTTGCAGTTACAAGCGCGGATCTGCTCGTTTCTAAATTCGCAAAAAGAGGAGGAATTATATTATTTCCTAAATTCTGTAAAAGGGATCTAGGATCGAACGAATTGAACATCTGGTAGAGATATCCATTCGTATTCGCAGCACCTGAGGCGGAGTTTTTATGAGAACAAGAAATAAAAATAGAAAGTAATAAGATACTTAGAATGATCCAAGCGGTAAGGATCGGCTTTTTAATCCGGAAAAACCTGCCGAATCGTCCGCTTCTAACAGAATTGTTTTGTCGCATAGTTCCCTCGAAACTGGGCTCTTTATCTTGAGAATCAGAATTATTTTTCTAGAACTGGTTGCAACTGTTTTTGAGATTTGTTCTCACAAACTTAGTTTGATAAATACTAATTATTCAATCCAACGAAGGTCCATCGTATAACCATTTGTATGTTTCAATCGTTTAGGCTCGGAACCATCTAATGCTGAATGACCATCCGCTAAAAATCTGGAGATCCTACGAGACTCAGCCTCATACGAATTCACCGGGAATGTATCGTAAGCTCTTCCACCAGGATGAGAAACATAATAACGACAACCGCCTAAAGGACGAGAAGACCAAGTATCCCAAACATCAAACACCAAAGGAGTATGAACCGGAAGATTCGGATGTAAGGTAAATACTGGATTCCAAGCCTTGAATCTAATTCCGGAAACTGCTTCTCCCTTTCTGCCAGTGCCTCGAAGTGGAACTTCGTAACCATTACAACTAAGAAGATAACGATCACTCCAACCTTCTACCTTTACTTGCAATCTTTCTAATGCAGAATCCACAGATCTTGAAGTTCCGAAAGAAGAAGACTCTTCTCCTAAGACATTCCAAGGTTCTAAGGCCATTCTAAGTTCCAAGAATACTTCTTCTCTTTGGGTCTTGCCATATACAGGAAAACGAAATTCGAAAAATGGAAGAAACTCCTCTTCTCCAAATGTAAACCCGTGCTCTTTCAGATCTTTCAGAACATCTTTAAAATCGGTCCAAACAAAATGAGGAAGAAGAAACCGATCATGCAGTTCTGTTCCCCAATGGATCGGAGATTTTACATAAGGTTTTTCCCAAAATCTACAAATCAAAGATAAAACTAAAAGTTGTTGTACCACACTCATCTTATAATGAGGAGGCATTTCGAATCCTCTCAGCTCCACAAGACCCAATCGAGAACCCATAGGAGGATAAAGTTTATCTATAGAAATTTCGGCTCTATGAGTATTCCCAGTTAGATCCACAAGTAGATTCCGAAAAAGGCGGTCTACCAACCATGGATTTGGTTCTTTAATTTTATCTAATTGAGAAGAAGCTAATTCATATTCGTATAATATTTCGTCTC
This sequence comes from Leptospira selangorensis, assembly GCF_004769405.1. Classification (NCBI taxonomy): domain Bacteria; kingdom Pseudomonadati; phylum Spirochaetota; class Leptospiria; order Leptospirales; family Leptospiraceae; genus Leptospira; species Leptospira selangorensis. The sequence continues at coordinate 45,131 of NZ_RQES01000024.1, read as the reverse complement.
TGCCCTCATCTAAACGAGGAGCCTGAGAAGTTGGGCCTATAAACAAACCCGAAAAAAGATAAGAAAGAGAAGGATGATGCTGCCAATAACTTACTAAACTGCGTAGAAGGTCCGGTCTTCTTAAAAATGGACTGTCTTCCGGAGACATGGCACCTACAGTGATATGGTTTCCACCTCCTGTTCCGGTATGTCTTCCATCTATTAGGAATTTTTCCGCACTTAAGCCTAGTTCCTTTGCTTCTTCGTATAAGATACGGGTCTTTTCTTCCAGTTCTTTAAAATTAGAAGAAGGATGTAAATTTACTTCTAAGACACCAGGGTCCGGAGTTATCCGAAATAGGCCGAGCCTCGCATCCGAAGGAGGTTCATAACCTTCTAATACGATCTGTATTCCTGATTTTGCAGCCGCAAATTCCAAAGAGGAGATCAGATCCAACCAAGGCTCCAAACCTTCTACCGGAGGTAAAAACACATGGATAGAGCCAAGTCTCGGTTCGATGACTAAAGTAGTTCTGATAGGGAGATCTTTTCCAGCTGAAAAAAACTTAGGTTCTTTAGAAGATCTTTTTTCTAAAATTGAATCCAGATCTTTCCGAGAGCTTAATTTTTTGCTCTTAGATAGATCCGTAAGTACTGCATTCGGTCTGAAATTTTCGGAAATAGAAGAAAAAGGAAGCCTGAAACCTGCAGGGCTATCTCCAGGGATTAGATATAATCTTTCCCTTTTATATTTCCACTCGGAACTTTCCCATTCGGATTTCGCATAATTAAATTGTAATGGAATAGCGATCGCTTTTTTAAGTTTAAAATCTCTATCTACGAGTGAGAGGACCTTCTTCCTTTCCAAGGCCTCGAATGAAAAATCTTCTGAGTTAAAATCTTCACTTTTAGGGTCTTTCCATTCAGGAAGTTGACCTTCTTTCCATAAATAATAAAAACCGTCCTCATATAAAGGAACTATATGTTTGGGAGAAATTCCTAAAGTCCTACAAACTTCTTCCCCGAATTTTTCGGATGATATTAATTCCTTATCTAAATCCTCATTTTCTTTTTCAGAGGAAGAAGATAGTAATCCTTCGTTTTTCCATAAAGACTCTCCGTCCTTTCTCCAAAAAACATTCAAGGACCAGCGAGGCAAAGGTTCACCAGGATACCATTTTCCTTGAGTAACTTGGACCAAAGAACCGGGTGAAAACTTTTTACGAAGTTTTGTGAGAAGAGTTTCTCCTAACTCTAACTTTTCTTTTCCGAGTGCGAGAGTATTCCACTCAGGATCCTGCCTGGAAGTATCCGAAATAAAAGTAGGCTCTCCTCCTATAGAAACTCGAATATCATTTTTTTTGCATCTAGTATCTAGATCTTTACCTAGTTTTAAAACTCTATCCCAAGTAAGATCCGTATAAGGTTTAGTAACTCTAGGAGATTCTTGGAAACGTTTGACCTCCATCCTGAATCCGAACTTGGACTCGGCAGGATCCGAATATCCGAATACTGGAGAAGCACTTCCGGGTTCTGGAACAGCCGCTAAAGGAATATGACCTTCTCCAGCAAACAAACCGGAAGTAGGATCAAGACCAACCCAACCTGCACCTGGTAGGAACACCTCCGCCCAGGCATGTAGATCGGTAAAATCCTCTTTCGCTCCGGAAGGTCCATGAATAGACACCTCATCCGGTTTCAGCTGGATCAAATATCCGGAAACAAATCTGGACGCAAGACCGATATGTCTTAAGATCTGAACGAGTAAAAATGCGGAGTCCCTACAAGAACCGGATCTTCTTTCCAATGTTTGCGTGCAGGTTTGCACACCTGGTTCCATTCGGATTACATAAGAAATGTCCTGGTATACTCTTTGATTGAGTCCAACCAAAAAATCTACGGTACGTTTTGATTTTAAGATCCCGTCTTTTCTTAAACCTGAAATATAATTGGCGAGTGCGTTACTCCCATCGGTAGCACTCAAGTAAGGAAGAAGTTCCTTTCTCAAAGCATCCGAATAAATAAATGGGGTCTCTTCTGCATCAGGCTCTAAGAAAAAATCGAATGGATTGATGACTTGGATTTCTGCCACCAGATCCACGAGTATTTTTAATTTCTCGGTCTTCTTAGGAAATACCAATCTTGCTTGGTAATTTCCGAAAGGATCCTGCTGCCAATTTAAAAATTGTTCGGAAGGTTCTACGAGAAGTGAATAAGAAACAATTCTGGTCCTAGAATGAGGAGCAGGTCTCAATCGAATGATATGAGGCGATAATGCAACAGGTCTATCATATTCATAAGAAGTTTCGTGAGTGAGGGAGACGAGTAAGGACATGATCAATTCCTAAAATAGGTTTCGTCCAATTGAGCAGCGATCCCATTCAATCTCACTTGCAATTGGTCCAAATATTCATGCATACCTGAAGAAAAAATCTCATCTATGGAGGCATAGTTCATTTCGGAAAGAAGGACACCTACCCTCTTTTCCGTTTCATCTCCATAGCTGTCCTTCTCGCTTCCGCTTAAAATTTTCAGACTATCAAATGCCTTGGACAAACATGAACGTATCGCTCTTGGAAAAATTTTATCCAAGATAAGAAATTCAGCAATATTCTTAGGAGTGATCCTTGTATAAAAACGGTTAAACATCTCATGAGCACTTGCGGATTTCAGAAGAGAAAGCCATTGGATCAAGTCCAATGTGGATCCAACTTCTTCTCTGGCAGGAAGAAGTATAAAATATTTCATGTCCAGGATACGAGTGGTCTTATCTGCTCTTTCCAATAATCTCCCGAGTAATGCAAAATGCCAAACTTCGTCATGAGATATGGTGGCCTCTTGGCAACCGTAGAATAATAAACATTGGTTCCGGATCGCTTTGAAAAATTCTGCAATTCCGGGCATATCCGATTCTTCAAATTTCTTTTTGGATTTGATCGTAAGATAGAATTCGTTGATCACTTCCCACATCGGAGTGGAAATATTTTCTCGGATGGTCCTTGCATTTTCTCTGGCACGAATCAAACAATTCATGATAGAGTTCGGATTTTCAGTATCCAAACTCATAAAATGGATCACATTCTCTTTGCTTGGAGAATTATACTTCCTGGAAAATAATTCATTGTCTCCGGTGGTATACACCAAAGGCATCCATTGTCTGTTGGAGTCCTCGTTTAGATCTAAGGAAAGTTGAAAATTCACATCCAAAAAACGTGAATAATTCTCGGCCCTTTCCATATAACGATTCATCCAGTATACGGATTCAGCGACTCGGCTTAGCATTAGGAAACCTCTCTAGTTTTGTGATGTTTTTCGGTTCCGCTTGGGATATTCCCCTGATTGCCAGTTCTTGATCTTTTTTTGATATTAACCCATCACCCAAGTATCTTTAGAGCCACCACCTTGGGAAGAATTCACAACCAAGGAACCTCTTCTCAATGCGACCCGAGTTAAACCACCTGGCATAACGTAGATCTCTTCTCCATATAAGATAAAAGGTCTTAGATCCACATGTCTTCCTTCCAACTTATCCTCTATCAACGTCGGGATCCTGGATAAACTCAAAACAGGTTGAGCTATATAATTTCGAGGATCGGCTTTTACTTTTTCTACGAATTCCTCTTTTTCTTTTTCACTCGCAACAGGGCCGATGATCATTCCATATCCACCGGCTCCGTTAGCCGCTTTTACAACCAGGTTCCCGATATTCTCACAAACATATTTCAGGTCCTTCTCCCTGGAACATAGATAAGTGGGAACATTCGGAATAATCGGATCTTCTCCCAGATAATACTTAATAAAATCAGGAACATAAGAATAGATCACCTTATCATCGGCTACTCCGGTGCCGGGAGCATTCGCAAGTGCAACATTTCCTTTTTTAAATACCTCGAAAATACCAGGAACACCCAAAAGGGAATCTTTACGGAAAGCCTTAGGATCCATGAATGTATCGTCGATCCTTCTATACAAAACATCCACCTGTTTCAAACCTTTGGTGGTTCTCATATAAAGTTTATCATCTCTAACCGTAAGGTCCGTACCTTCTACCAAAGGAACTCCCATACGAGATGCAAGAAAACTATGTTCGTAATATGCCGAGTTATAGATACCGGGAGTTAAGACTCCGATATTCGGATTCGGCTTGTCGGAAAGATGTTCCAACATTCCACGAAGCCTGATCGGATAATCATAAATAGGCCTAACAGACAGGCTTGCAAAAAGTTCCGGAAAAGTCTTTTTCATTACTTCACGATTTTCTAATACGTAAGAAACGCCGGAAGGACAACGCAAATTATCCTCTAAGACCAACATCTGACCGTCACCGTCACGCACAAGATCCGTTCCAGTAATATGGATCCAAATTCCTTTAGGAGGTTTGATCCCTTTACATTCTTTTAAATAACCGGAACTACTATAAACGATCTCAGCAGGGATCACTCCGTCTTTGATGATCTTCTCATCTCCGTAAATGTCTTGGATGAAAAGATTTAATGCACGGATCCTTTGTTTGAGACCTTCTTCCATTTTTTTCCATTCGAAAGAAGTTACGATCCGAGGAATGATATCGAAAGGCATGATCCTCTCCTCTTCTTCCTCATCCCCATACACATTAAAGGTGATGCCCAAGGAAAGAAGTGCCTTCTCAGCAGATGCCTTCCGCTTCAAAAGCTCCTTATCATCCATGCCTTCGATCCTGGATTTTAAGATATGATAACTCTGGCGAATCCCTCCCTCTTCAGAGAACATTTCGTCGTAAAAGGAATCCGTTTGGTAATTAGTCAGGAGCATAGAATCCTCCTCCCATCTATCTGAAGGAGACTAATTTCGCTCTCAATAAACAAGCAGAAATTAAATTACGCGCTTATTTTTTATACCGATTATTTATCAATGTTCAAATATTAAGCATTTTATTAAGATATTAATCTAAGTGTAGGGAAAGGAATCTGATTTTTCGGGGAAAGAGGGGGAAATTGGATTTTGGGAGAGCGAGGGGATTTTGGGAGCTCGGGCTGTGGATTGGCGCAATTGCGGCGATGCTTTGGGATCTGGGCGGTTTTGCGAATGTGCGCACATGCAATTGGTTGCGCCTGGCTTGACGAACGTGCGCCCATGCGTAACGTTAGGCGCCATAAAGAAAAAATATGCTAATTGATAAAGTAATAATTCATTGGGTTCCACAGAGTGACTCGAAACAGGAAATAAAACTTTCTGAAAGTTTTTCTGAAGTAATAAACCCTGATTTCTGGAAACAGAAGATTGAAGAAGCACAAGAAAAGAAAAATTTCTCCCCAATTGAATTTATCGGAGGAAAACCCGGATTTATTGGAGAGAAAGCAAGATTTCTAAAGGGTGAGAAAAGGCCTGATCAAATAATAAAAATTTCACACGAAATAGCTAAATTTTTGCATTCAAAGCAAAATAGAAAAAACATATCTGATGGATTTCTAATTATTATTAAGGGAAAGAATGATTATGAAAATGAATATGTTTGTTTGCTAAAGTTAGAAGCAATGAGGGGTTCAGAAGCTAAATTTGATGATAAAAGAAAATCATATAATTTGAATGATTTAGAAAATATTCTATTAACTCAAAAAACCAAAGTCTTTAAGCTTGCCATGTTTGTTTTTGATGGTCATTCCTTTTTAGAATCTTATGCTATGGATGATCAGATTAATTCTGATGAAATTGCAACTTTTTGGCTAACTAACTTTCTCCAAGCAAAGAATTTGGAATCTCCTGTGGAATTAACAAAACAATTTATTAGTTTTGTCAGAAAATTTGCTGCCCAAAGTAGGTTGTCGATAGGCGAATCAATAGATTTGTTAACCGGATTGCATGCAGAATTGATTAGCAATCGAAGGACAATTAAACTCATAGATTTTGCATCTGAATATGTTCCTCCAACTTTACTTGAACATTTTAATAACGAAGCACAAAAGAATAAAGTTCCGGAATTTCCAATAAAGAAAGAATTTAGTCCTTTGATGCAAAAGAAGTCAGGCATTCGAAAATTTATATTAGAAGAAGGTATAGTCGTAACTATTCCTCAAGAATTACTTCTAACCAAAAGATTAGCTTCAATTGAACCGAGAGGCCAAAACCGAATTTTAAAAATTCAGGCAAAAATATTAAAGGAAAGATGAGTTTTTCTCACAGCGTCTAACTATCTGCTCTCGTGCTGCGCTTCGGGATTGCTTCGAAACCCTCGCTTGGATCGTCAGACGAAATAACAACAAAATATGCCAAATTACTCAGTAACAACAAAAGTCAGACCGATTAAGAAGATTTTCATTATAGAGAGTCACAATTACGAACAGCTTTGGAAGGTTATACAAATGTGTTCGCGAGAGATTATGGGGATTGAAAATATAATTTTGACTGAGAACTCTTTGATGTTAAATAACACCATGGAAATGATAAAGACGTCTGATCCAGACATCGCAATTAACCTTACTGGACGTTCGAATTCAAGTTTCCAAAAATTGTTAAAACTTAAGGTTATTGATAATAGCTCTACATATAACCTAAATCATATCTCTACTACATTAGATTTATTTGATAATCTGGAGCCATTTATAAATAAGCATACTATATTGCAATCTCCAAGGCCAATCTATTTCAATAGCAATCCGGTCAATTCAGACTTATCTCGTTCCTTCTCAATTAATGTAGGAATAGCGACAAACGAAGAATTAAAAACTCCGATCTTAAACCTTTATTATCAGTCCTCCATTTCTTCTATTGAAGACCTTTTGAAGATTGCTAAACAGCCTAGCCAAAATTTCCTGAACGCATGCGCTATTTATCGCTCGCATGGGCGAGGCTTTAACATTTGGGAAATAAATTACAACGAACAGGCTTATTTTAGATCAGGAAAAAAAAACAGCACTTTATTCGTTGGCTCATTTTCGAATTTTGAAGGGATACTTTATTTTTGGAACACACGGGCCTTATATCCAATGCATCAATGTATGTGGATTCCTGAATTATTTATTGAAACTGATAAATCAATCCTTAATAATTGGACTCACTATGTAAATGTCGGAGATAATGAAATTTTGGATTATTCTGAGTACTTAGACAATTCGGTCATAATAAACTCTAGTAAATATTATTTCGATGATTACATAAGCGAATGGGAAGACTTTTTCAGTTTCCAAACTATTTTCACAGAAGATTTGAGCCTTGCGATTTCTCACCCAAACGAAAAACTATTCTCTGCAAAAGGGTACAATGTCGCCATTGCTTTAGAGATTAGAGGGCTTCCTCATTTTATTTATCCTGCTAATTCTAATATGGGTAATTTGTTTATTACCCATTCCGATTTTTACCCGGAATCATTTTCGAGAATCTCTAAAGTGGGATTAGTGACTTATCACACACAATTTGAACCAGAAAGAGATTATGGAATTGAAATTGTAATCAATATCCCCACTGAGTCAGCACAGATGGACTCTTTTTTAGAGCAATTTACTCCAGATCTAATTATAAAAAAATCAGAAAAGTCAATTATTATTGAAAGGCTCTTAGAACTTGTTGCTGACTCAAGCGGGTTAGAGTTAATCCGAAACTATAAAACTTTTAATTTGCTAGTGAAGCTTACCCCGAAGCGTCTGAGCCGTTTGATATCCGAATTATATAGGAATATAGCTGAAGTAGGCAAAACTGAAAATATAATTGCATCAATTCAGGAATCACTGAATTCGCTTGTAACTCTTACTTCTGATATTTATGCGACACTAGATAGGATGTTCGAAATTTGCAATGTAAAAGCTGAAGAGAGAAGCCTATTCAGTTCATATATAGAACTATTATGGCAAAAAGGTATTTTGTTAAGAGGACGAAATTTCAACTGCCCTACTTGTAATAGGAATATTTGGTTCTTAATCTCCGAGTTGAATAATAATTTAAACTGTTATTGCTGCAAGTCGCCTGTGCAATTGCCAATCTTTTCTGATGGTCGTCCTGTTTCCGATTCATTTAAGTTGAACGAGTTGGTGGCAGTATCGATCGATCAAGGCCAATTTACAACAGCATTGGTTGTTGCCTTTCTTAAAAGACAAAAGTATTATATTTCTAGATTTGGTTTTGCATTGAATGTATATGAAAATGGCAGCAACGCAGAAATGACGGATATTGACTTATTAGTCTTCTTAGGAAAAAATCTAGGCATTTGCGAAATAAAATCTGATAGGATATTTGATTATAAGCAAGCAAAAAAACTTATTAGTCTAAGTTCTAAATTGGGAGTCCGGTTTATTGTCTTTGCTTCATTATTATCGGATGATAATAATGAGTTAGTAAAATTTGTCGAGGAATTGAATTCAATTTCATTAAATATTCCTGTATTTCTACTAACAAAAGAAGCCTTATTCGATCCGAATCCTTATGATTTATCAAGTTTAATTCAAATTGATTCTCACACGCGAAATAAATTCATTTCTGGCGTCTTTGTAGTATCAAAGCTTTAAATGTACTATGTTGTTACTGCGCCAAACTATCGGAGCCTCCACGTCGCTCTGAGATTTCCCCACCCGCGCTCAACCCCCCAGTTTCCAAAAATTTGTCTGCCATACGCTTTTATTCGATATACTATGTAAGGCTTTAATAGCGAGCTTAAAGCTCTCGGCTTTCACCAAGAAATAAGATAAAAAGACTTATGAAAATTCAAAAAATGAAGAATCTCTTCCTTCTATTTTGCCTAACATTCTTATTTACTGAAGATCTTCTAAGTTTAGAAACAAAAGATTCTTGTTTTACTATTTATCCAAATGTATTAGTCAGATCTATTCCGAGTCAAAATGGAAAGATAGTTCGCAAAATAGAACAGTCCTCTTTAATTTACATAGAGGATTACAATACGTCTGAAATATCTAAGGTAGAAATAAGAAACAATTTAATCTCAGGAAACTGGGTAAAAGTTTCCGATGGTTGGATATTTAGCGGATTGATAAAATGTATACCAAAAATCGCATTTACTTTCCCATCATTATATCATGGTGACGAATTACCGTTCAAATCGGATGATCAAGCAGATTGGCTAGCAATATATAATCGCTAGGGTGTTACTAACATATGAAACCTGTCAAAATAAAACTCCTAATCCTCCTCATCCTTCCATTGCTAAATTGTTTAGCAATCCAGAATAAATATATTAATAAAATCGAGTATTTCCCTCAGTCAAATAAATTGGATGTTGATATTAACTTAACAGATGGAGCAGAACTAAATTTAGCGATCCTTAAAAAAGATCAAGACCATATGTTTAAATTTAATTTCCTCTATGAAGGTCAAAACTTAATCATTGGCAAAAGATTGGTCATTCTCATAGACGGAGTTGAAAAGGAATTACTAGTTTTGGATAAAAGCACAAGGTATCATGGCTACGCAAGATCCGGTAGAATTACCGAGCGAATGTCATTGAAAGCAGACAAAGACTTATTCAGCTTAATTTATAATTCCCACTCACTTCAACTTAAGTTAATCGGTGATAATGGAGTTTTATATTTTGAATTAGAGGAATCCGGGCGAGAGCTTCTGGGAAATTTTAAATTAGAAAGTGCAAAATTATTCAATTTAACGTATTAGCAGTTTTCGATTGCGCGGTTGCATGATAATCTCCGCGCCATCCCCTACTTCTTCTTCTCTAACTCTGCCGCGATCTGGCATTCTTTCGGAATCCATTCCTTCTCCACTTGTTTTTGTCGAACATAACCTACCACATGACCCGTGGCGGCCGCGGTTGCAATAAGTGAGTAAGTAAATAAAACTGTATAAGGAGAAGTTGGAAGTAAGTCGGAGATCCCGCCCCCCACATAAGAGCCGTAAGCCGGATATAATGTGCGATATGCTGTCATTTCTTCCGTTTTGTCACAACGATATCTGAAGTATCTAATCGCATCATCCGAGGCTCTAGCCTCAGGGTAGAAGGCCCCAAGTATAGGAACCGCATATCCTAACGCATACAAAGAACGATATTCTCTTTGAGCAAAGTCTTTGGAGTGTCCGCCTTCATGTATTACGACTGCAGGAATATCCGAATACACATGGATTGTATTTGAATATGGATTATAATGGTCCCCACCGAAAATACGACCCACTAAAAGTACATCATTCATCACGTAGGCGAACAAGCCTATGGTCCATTTTAGAATCGGATTTACCGTTTTAGAATCCCAAAGTCTTCTGAAATCATTTCCAGGAGAATACTGATTAAAACGGACTTTAACATCTTTCAGATTATTATCTCGGATATAATCCATCAGATACTTTTTGGTTTCGAAAGATAGCTGGTGATTTTGCATCCTTCGGTCCCAGATCATCACTTTTCCGATTAAACTTTCGATCCAGATCCAACTTCCTATAAAATCTATAACTGAATAAGGTTTTCCCTCTTCGAACTGAGGATTTTCCTCATCAAAATACATTTCATCATTCGGTTGAAACGGCTGGGCAACAGTGTATCTTTTTTCAGTAGAATAATAACAGGATTGAAAAGTCGAACAAGCAAGTAAGAATATTAGAATTTTCTGTTTCATCTTACTTGTTTCCTTTTTTGTTCGGGAGCCGCTTAGCAGTAATAGAATGTTTTTTGATCTCATCCATAAAATCCAAAAGAGCCACTCTGCCCATTTGGTTTAGTTGATCTTCTCTATTTCCTCTATGTCCTAAGTAAGGAAGATGAATGATCCATCCAAGTAAAAGAGGAGCCGTTGCAATGGCCGCCATCATATCTGTGGCGCTGGATTCTATCCCGTCTTTGAATTGGTAATGCCAACTTTTTCCGGAAGAAATAATATCAGCCTCCATTTCCACATTCACTTGATTGTAAGCCCAATAATCTATCGATTCTAATCTGAACTTTTGGATTATGATTTTATGTTTTCCCGGATATTCTTCTTTATGATCGCTCAATTCCTTTCGGATCAGTTTGGAAATTGGTCCGTATAAATTCTCGTAATTTTTTCCCCATCCTGTCCAAGAAGTGAATCCATCCTGATAATATACAAAACAAGAAGGATCTTCGTCCGGAAATTCGACCTCGAAATCCGGATCCTTGGAATCGTAATCCGGAGCCCCAGACCTCACCTCCATCCAATGTTCTTGGATCTCGTGAGCACCTGAAAGAGTTTTGGGAATATGCACCTTGATAGAAGTGCAAGTAGAAAGAAATATTATAAAAAACGAAAATACGGACGAACGAAAATAAGACATGATCGGCAGCTTTATAACCTAAAAGTAGGAAGAAGATTGTAAAGAATAAATTCTAAATCGAAATATGAAGACTTCTATTCAATTTGAAATATCTTTCCATTTAGATCCCGGAATTTCTAAAACGAATTCGGAACCAAATGCAAGGCTCGGGGTCTTAAATCCTTTTCCCCCTTTTCCTGAAAGCACCTTAGCAACTGCGGCGAGAGATGACTCCACCGTGAATTCATAACCTTCTTTACATTCTAAAACTTTGGTGGATCTTTTTCCTTCTTCCGATCGAACTTCTCCCCATACGGTTGTTTTGACTAAGGTTCTCGTTCTTTCTCCCGGGCCTTTGATCGTTTTTCCTACCAATGCCTGGACTCCTTTTAATACAAAAGGAATTTTTAATAAAGAAATGATCGGTTTAAAATAGCGTAACGCGTTTACTTGTCCCGAAGGAATATCGGTATACACATCTATATTTGGAATACCGGTAGAAATATAAGCGGTAAATACATCTCCCCAAGGAATTCCATATACCTTATATGTTTTCCCACCGGCAGCAACTTCCCTTGATCTACTCAGATGTGGAACTCCAACCATCTCACCGTCCCTTCTAATCTTGGAGCCGTAAGGCAATTGAGCGAGTGCACTTTTCATAGTACCTGGTGAAACTTCACTCAATCCCACAAATGCAAGTTCCAAAAACTTAGGTTTAGAAAGTGACTCTTTCAAAGAAGCGGCTAAACAATCGGTTGGAACAATATCAAAACCGACCCCGGGCAAAAGAAGAACTCCTGCCTTCTCCGCTTCTTCTCCTAAAGATTGTAAAGATTCATACACTGGAATTTCTCCGGTGATATCCAGATAATGGACCTTTTTAGAAATACATGCCTTTGCCATTGGCACAGAAGTTTGGATGAACGGTCCTGCGCAATGAAGTACGAGTTGGAATCCTTGGATATTCGAACCGACCTCGTTCGGATTGTTTAAGTCGAAAATTTTATATTCTAAACGCAGTTCGTTTGCGAGCTCTTCTATTTTGTCTCTACTTCTTCCTGCGAGTACAGGTTTTAATCCTCGAGACACTGCTCTTCTTGCGATGAGTTCTCCTGTGTAACCGTTCGCTCCATAAATCATCCATTTTGAAACTGCCATAAGGTAGGAACTACGACATCGATTCCGATTTAGTCAACCTGCATACCACGAACGAGTTAGTTTTTTTCACACAATTGATAGGTAAAGAATTTTCGATTTGGAGTCTGCTTTAGTTTTGGATTGACCTAGTTACTCAACGAGGAATGATAGAGGTTACCGGCTTGTATTATGGAAAAAATAAATCTTATCACAATCGCAATTCCATTCTTCTTTTTGCTGATCGGGTTAGAGCTCGCATTCTCCTGGTATCATAAAAGAAAACTTTATCGTCTGAACGATTCCATCAACGATCTGAGTACTGGTATTTCCAGTCAAATTTTCGGGATCATTTTTAAGACGATCACATTCTTCGCATATCTTTGGGTATATGAGAATTGGAGAATATTCAATCTTCCTTCTTGGCCAAGTGAACCAGTTTCTTGGATGCCTTCTTCCGAAGTATTAGGACTTTCCGCTTCTACTTGGGCTTGGACAATCGTAATAGCGGTTTGGATCAGTTGTTTCGTACTTTATGATCTAGCTTACTATTGGTTGCATAGATTGAGTCATGAGGTTAATTTTCTTTGGGCTGGACATGTGGTTCATCACCAAAGTGAAGAATATAATCTCACTGTTGCATTACGTCAGGCAAGCTTTCATGGATTATTCACTTGGATCTTCTATATTCCTTTGGCAATATTAGGATTTTCTCCTATCGTAATGGTGCTGAACGGACAATTAAATTTGATCTATCAATTCTGGATCCATACAAAAGCGATAGATAAATTCCCTAAATGGTTCGAGGCAATATTCAATACGCCTTCTCACCATAGAGTTCACCACGGTATCAATCCTAAATATATCGACAGAAACCATGGTGGAACACTGATCGTTTTTGACAGATGGTTCGGAACTTTCCAAGCAGAAGAAGAAACTCCTGTTTATGGAACAGTCAAACCTCTCCGCAGTTTTAATCCATTATGGGCAAATATTCATTATTGGATAGAAATGTGGGAACAAGCAAAACAAAGCCCTCGTTTTATTGATAAGATAAAAGCATTCTTAGCAATGCCAGGATGGAGACCTCAGGAATTAGGAGGACAATATCCTATTCCCGAAGTGGATGAGAAAACATTCAAAAAATATGATGTATCTCTTTCTAAAAGTTTAACCGCATACGCAGTAACCTGGTTTGTTCTTACATTGGTCGGAACATTCTCAATGCTCGTAAAAGTGAATTCTATTCCGACAGGATTACTCTATCTGATCTTCTTCTTCAGTATATTCTCCTTAACAACTGTAGGAGGTATTTTAGATCTGAAACGTTGGACATTATACCTGGAACCGATCCGCATCGCTTTCTTGGTAGGAACTGCTTTCCTTTTGGGAGTTTCCTCAGGGACTGCATTTATCGCAGCTGGATTCGGAGCACTTTCTCTCGCATGGTTCTTGTCTCAGAGACATTTATTTGCAGAATGGAAGGATATAGATCCGGTAAAAGAAATCCGTAGCAAAGCCGCTTAATCGGCATATCTTCCACTTCTCCGCTTGGATATAAATCATTTCTAGCGGAGAAGTTTTGCGAATATGGATCCCAACAAAACCGTTTCCTTCGGAAACGAATCTCTCACAGAAAACGGTTATTTTCTTTATCCGAATTTTTTTAGCCCAGAAGAACTGGAGAACGTCCGGAAAATTCTGCTGGATGCAAATTCAAAATGGAAGACCAGATTCCCCGACGAATCCTCCGTTAACAGCGCCTACTTGACTAGTCCCGAGTTCTGCACGGACAATTCGGATAGACTTTCACTTTTCCGCTTCATTTCAGAAGGTAAACTTGTAGAATTTGCAAAAAGTATAATACAAGAAAGGACTTATTTTCTAAACACTCAGTTATTCTTTAATCCAAAGTCGCCCGACAAAAGGAACTATTGGCATAGGGATCTTCAATACTTAGGAGTTCCGGAAGAAGAGCAGAAAAATATCCTGAAGTCCACAAAAGTATTCCATTTTAGGATCCCATTCTATTCCGATCCAGGCTTAGAATTTATCCCAGGTTCTCATACAAGATGGGACAGCGAAGAAGAATACGATGTCCGCTTAGAAAAAAACGGTCATAAAAATTACGAAGACCTACCCGGCTCGGTTTTAGTTTCTCAGAATCCGGGAGATCTGTTAGTATTCTCCGCTCATCTGATTCATAGAGGAATCTACGGTCAAAACAGACATTCATTAGATATTCTTTATACGAATTTTCCGGACAAAAAATCCAATTCAAAAATGTTCCGGCAATTTCCGGATGAGTCTATTCTTTCCAAATTGGAAAACCCTGAAATTTTCGAACAATCAGAAGATTGAAATTTTTAAAACTGCAGTGCCTTTCCAGTCTCAAGTAAACTTTTGAGTGAGGAAAGAATAGCGGGCCAACCATTATTCAATCCCACAAAGGTGTCCGGATTTTCTATAAAATCTTCCGGCAAAAGATCTTCATGTAAAAGTGTAAGCCTTGTAAGATCTTTCATTTGTTTTAAAGAATAAGTCACACGAGTCGGCTCTTTTGATTTTTCCAACCTTGCCTTTATTTCAGGCGGAAAGGATTTAAAACCTGGAGGAAGTTCCCAGGTATAAGAAAGTAAAAACGGTCTTTCACATTTTAGGATCTTACCTACTACTAAAAGTTCACCGTTAGGGTCGAGAAATCGGAACCCTCCTCCTACCTTCCAATCCCCTTCAATCTTACTTCCGAACCAATACTTTTGGGAATATTCTGAGCTGGTCAATGCCTCCCAAACTTTTTCAGGACTCGCTGCTATATATGTAGTATAAATAAATTTGATATCGGATCCCTGTTTCATTTTTCAAATCCTCTCACGCCCCCTCAATTAAGTTAGGCGAAGTTTATAAAAGTAAGATAAGATATAAATTGTCCCTAGGCAATAAAAAACCCCCGAAAATCGGGGGTTTTTGAAAGTGATTGAAACGATAAAATAAATTAAAATCCGTAACCTGAAAGATCTTTAAAAGTGACAGATGAGGTCAATCCTTGGATCGTCGCTTGCGTTAAATCATCCCATTTTACCCCTTGCAAATCACCACTTCCGGATTTTCCGGTTGTCCCGATCCTTTGGTATAATTTGGAAACTCGTGTAGCATTAATATGATCGTAAGAAGGAACACTTACTAATGCGATCTTATCTTTCACAAATCCATTCACATCAAAGATTCCGTAATTTATAGATCCGTAACTACATATCTGATCATCTGCGGCTGGGGCAACTGAAGTAACTCCTCCTTCTTCCCAACCCGATTTAGCGATTACTTCTAAATTACCTGTGAGTTCCTGACTATACGCCAGCTTATAATACTCGTCCGCATTTCCCGTATTACAGAAAGCTTTATTTGCTGGCAACAGAGGACTTAAGGAAGAAAAGTCTGCGGTTCCGTTAACGCTTACAACAGTTTTAAAGCAAAATACTGCGCCTCCATCCATTTCTTCTAAAATTACTCTTCCTGACTTTACTGATTGGGCTAATGTGTCGGTACCCAAAGGCCCTGCCCAAGAGTAAGTTTGCACTAACCCTTGATCTACAAGAATAATGTTTGGATCGTATTTTGGATCTGTAGTATCCGGACTATACACATAACTTTCGATTATAGCAGTAGCAGTCCATTTATTTGGAGCAAGAAGGCTTAAATTATAAAACAAGATAGCTCCGTCTTGATTGGGATCTCTTGGATCATTATCCCAGAAAAATTGAAGCGCTATAGTGTTTGTTCCTGCTACTTTCAGCTGAAAACAATTATCAAAATCTTTTGGTGAGGCAAAAACCGAAGAGGAAAGGACAGTAAAAGGAGCAGGGCTCGTATTATCTTTCAAACGTAATTTAATATCAAAAACTCCGCCCTCATCACCCATCGGAATATTAGTTGCCGACACAATTTGAGTATGGGCAAGAGCGGTAAGCAGTTGATTTGCTTGGATACCGGCTATGATATCATCCATAAAGAGGGAATTCCCTCTCGCCCAAGTGGCGGATTGACGAACAAATCCCCAGTCGTCTGCAGTTGCATGCAGCGGTTCTTGAAGAAGTTTAAATTTTAATGATATAGGAAAGCTGCTAGTTCGTCCTCGATCGGAACGAAAGCCTATGCTTAACCCGAAAAATATAACTAAGATCAGCCCAATCTTTTTAAATACATGCTTCACTGTGCAATTCCTTTTGGAACGATGATAAAAAATCCCGTTTTACTTTTTTCCAATTGGTAACCTAGGTTGAATAGAGGAATGAATGGATCCTTTCCTCCCGGTGAACAGGCAGTCCCGACTAACCCAGTCAGGATGATCCCTAAGCTAATAAGTAGGATTCCTCTTTTTAGATTTAAGATCATAAGTATCTCCTTATAGTCCGTCCCAAAACTTAGGTTATGGACAAGTATCAATCTCGGGCTTCAAGAGCCTGGACCTTTTGGGACAGGCTCTTATAGAATAATGAACAATTGGGACTTTATTTTTTTCATATTGCTTTGAAATTAAAGAGCTTGTTCTAAATATTAATCCATCGTATCAAAAGATAGCTTTATTTCGCTAAATCCTTGGAAAAAACGTCCCCCAAGGAATAGATGCCTTAAGATCATAACATCCCGGAGACAAAAATGAAAGGTCCAATCTTGAATATATTTCTGAAAAATCCAGTCCCGGGAAAAGTGAAGACACGTTTAGCCAAGGACGTAGGAGAAGAAGCTGCACTGGAAGTATATCAGGCACTGGTCGAGAAAACCAGAGATGCCTGCAAAGACTTAGATGTTCCTAAGGTACTTTGGTTCGATTCATATCTTCCGAATCCATCCGATCTTGGAAGTTGGGGACATTCTCCATTACTCATTCGCAAACAAGAAGGAAAGGATCTAGGAGAGAAGATGAGAAACGCATTCTTGTATTGTTTCCAGAACGGTTCCGGCCCTGCGATATTAATCGGAAGTGATTGTCCTGAGTTGGACCTGCTACATCTGAAAGAAGCATTTCATATTTTGGATCATAAGGATGTGGTCTTAGGGCCTGCGAAAGACGGGGGTTATTATCTGGTAGGACTCAAGTCGGACACTCCTGAACTTTTTCATGGAATAGAATGGAGCACTGAAACCGTTTTTGCCAGAAGTTTGGAAAAACTACAATGGGCCAGAAAACAAGTAGGACTTCTTCCCGTATTATCCGATTTAGATGATGTCCAAGATTTGGAATATTTCGAATCCAAAGGGATCCTGGACTGGAAAAAGAACGGCTCCTGATCCTCAAGTCACACGAAACACCGCATCCCCTTAATATTATAAAAATAGAATATAGTCTATAAACTTCGGTCTCGACTCATGTCCGAAGAAGAATATCATTTTTTCTTCTTCATTATGTAATTATTTGATTACTTAGGAAAAATTCCGGGTCTCATATATGTAATTGCTTGATTACATATATGAGCAGTAAAACTAACTTTATTTTTCTTAAATTTTTGGTGTTTGTATTTTTCGTTTATTTTCTGGCTTCCCTTTCTCCTTTAAGAGCTTTCGGGAAGAAGGGCCCACATACTCATACGAGTGTCACAAAAGAAGCGTTTCTCGAATTTGCTGATAAAACCGGTTGGGATCTGAAAATCGACTGTATGGAGTTGATCGTCCAAGGTAATCTGAGAGCGGATGCAGCCTTCATGAATAATGACGCATATCATTGCGATAATGATAATATTCTGGGATGTGCGGATCGTTTCAGGACCTTAAAGGATGATTCTTACAGAGAAACAAATCATCTTACCGGGCTAATGAAATTAGGAATGGCTCTACATATCGCTCAGGATTTTTATTCTCATTCGAATTGGGCGGAGAATTATCCTATGGTGAGCATTCTCGCTCCGATTGAACATCCTTGGATTTTTTTAAGTATGAAAGAGATCCAAACAGGTTATTTTAATCTTCTTCCGATCTTAGAACATACGGAAGAAGTTGGAAATTGTTTCGATGCAGAAGAAGGTCTACATGGTAATTATACCTTTGCAACCCATGCATGTCTGAACAAGGATGGCGCCGACAGTCATAGAAGTCTCAAAACTGTTCATCCAGGGATACCGATCAGTTATCATGATTGGGCTGCAGACCTGGCAAAGGAACATACCGTTCAAATTTTAGTGGAGCAGTACAAGGCGAAACATCCTCTTATCTTAACTTGCCTAACACCGAAAGCTTTATCATTTTCTTGTGGAAGCCAAGCCTATGATTTTCTACGCCCGAATTAAGTCTAATTTCCGTTGACTTAAGCCTTCCCCGTACATTACTGTAAATTTGTCCGGCCAGTATGCAGTCTGTTTTTACCTGATTGTAAAATTTCCGGATCGATCCTTCCTTAGGTAATATCTGTGAAACTATTTCAAATTTTATTGTTTTGTTTACTTTCCTCGGGTTTTCTTTTCGCCCAGGATTCCCAAACTACCAACGAAACCCAAACCACTTCTCCCGAAGTTTCGGCAGAAGAGCAGACGTTATCCGCCGTTAAAAAATTGATCGGCTTTATCCGTTATAAGAAAAACGACAAGGCCATAGCTTTGATCCATGTGGGAAAATTCTCCGAAAAACTCATTGGAGATCATAAAATTTCCGCTGCGGAAAGAAAAGAATTCGAAGAAGCGATCTCCGAATATATTATAAACAAAGCATTTCCAATCGCATTCAAATATTTTGATAAAATCGACATCACTTACGATAAACCTAGCGTAAATGGTAAACAAGCCAGGATCGGTTCTTCTATTCTTTATAAGGGTTCCGATCAGATCAAGTTTGCTTGGATACTTTCCGAATCAGATGGAGCTTGGTACATCAGCGATTTCGAAACAGAAGGTAAACTCGCTACAGAGATCAACCGCACTAAAAACATAGAGCCGTCTATTAAGAAAAACGGAATCAAGGGGACAATCTCCCTAATACAAAAAGCAGCTAAGAACTGATGAGAAAACTTCTTTCTAAAGCGACCGAGTTGGTGTTAACCAAACCGGCCGCTTCTTCCGCAATCCTATTTATCTTCCTGGTGATCTCCGCGCTTTTAGCCACCAGACTTTCCATTAACAGCGATAACCTACAACTTCTTCCTTCCGATAACCCATCCGTTGTTCAAACAAAACGCGTGATTGAAATGATCGGCGGTAGTGGATTCTACACTGTAGCTCTCAAATTCCAAGATGACAAGGGAATGACGGAACATCTTACTAAGGCATTCCAAGCCAAACGTAACGGTGATCCTGAAACCCAAAAGAAAGAATTAGAATTAGCCGACGAAGCAAAACGTAAGAATATCGCTTATTATAAAGCTAGAGAGATCGCACTCAAGAAGGCCTCCGACAAACTTGCTACGGAAGTTTTAAAAGACAAAGAATTAGTTCGTTATGTTTCTTATAGATATAATGTTTCCTTTTTACAGGATAGACTTCCTTTATTCTTAAAAACGGAAGATCTAAAAGAGATCCGAAAAAGAGTAAAACGTAAGATAGATGATGAAATAGAAAAAGCAAATCCATTCTTCATCAAACTTACTAACGAAGAATATAATCCCGACTTCACGGATATTATTTCCAAATACCAAAAACTCGCCAAAAGAGATATATTCGACGAATATAATATTTCTCCTGAAAAAGGAATGCTTATCGTCCTGATCAAACCGACCGGCTCTTTTGTGGACATTGAGTTCTTGGAAAAAATAGACACGAAAGTCCAAGGTATAGTAAAAAGTTTAGGGATAGAAGAAGACGGAATTTACGCAGGTTACACCGGAGCTTATAAGCTTAACCAAGACGATTATGAAACCTTGGTCAAAGCATTAAAGCCGATCGGAATTGCCTCTTTTTTAGGAATAGGACTTCTACTTTTATTATTTTTCCGTAATCCACTTTTTATAATCATCCTACTGTTCTCTCTACTCAGTGGACTACTCATGACATTCGGTTTAACCGGGCTCGTCATAGGACAATTGAATAGTATCACAAGTATTATCGGCTCCATTCTAATGGGTCTCGGTATAGACTATGGGATCCAATTTTTATATAGATTCAGGGAAGAATTCACCAAAAAACAAGATATCGTAAGAGCCATCAAGGATACGATCTATCATACAGGAATTGCTTCTTTTAGTTCAGCATTAACTACTACTTCCGCATTCGTAGTTCTATCTTTCTCTGAATTTAGAGGATTCAGCGAGTTCGGAATTATCGCAACTTACGGAATCATTCTGATCGCAATTGCAATGTATGGTGTAACTGCATTACAGATAGCTCTTCTTTTGAAATGGTTCCCTTCCCTTTCTAAAGCTTTCCTATTAAACGAGGAACAACAAACACCTTCCGGTTTATTAAGAAAATTTTATTCTAGACCAGGAATTCTATCTGCAAGCGTCTTAGTTCTTGTACTGCTCTTTGGGGTATTCGCTCCAAAGGTCCAATTCGACGTAAACGGAAGAAACCTATTGGTTGAAAATTTGGAATCCGTAAACTTATACGACGAGATTGCGGATCGTTTTGATATTTCTTCGGATCCTCAAGCAATCGTAGTAAAAAGTTTAGAAGAATCCGAAGCAGTATTCGATTATTTGAATCCGGTTCCTGAATCGATTGCCGGTTCCGTGGACCAAGTCGTTTCTCTTTGGAACTTTGTTCCTCCTTATTCTCAACAATTAGAAAACCGTAAAGTTTTAGATCAACTTGCGAAAGATATGAAGCCGGTAAAAGCTTCCTTCTTAAAACCAGAGCAGAGAAAATATCTGCCTAAGGCAAAATTATTCTTATCCATTAAACCTTACGATTACACAGCGGTTCCGGATTATTTTTCCTCTCAGTTCAAGGAAGTTGCAAGTTCCAAAGAAAAAGGACATCTATTATTCCTGTATCCTAAGGTAGCCTTATGGCATGGAGGAAAATTATTAGAGTTCTTTGCTGCAATCGGTAGATTAGAAGTTCCTAAAATTTCCAGAAGGACCCTAAATGCGATCCTATATTCCACAGGAACTCAAAAAGAATCCGAAATAGATCCGGTTAAAGAAAATTATTCTGCTGCGGAAAATAAAATTCTATTAAACGCACTGAATACTTACTCTAAAGAAAAACTTCTCTCCATAAAAATCCTCCCAGGGACGGTAGATACGATCTTGGAGCATAGGCCTTATAAGGATATTGCCCAAGCAAGATCTTACACATTCCAAACGGATACTGCAGGAAGTTTGATGCTCTTTGCACAGCTCATCATGATCGTAAAAAGAGAAGGAGTTGCCGCATTCTTTATCACTTTGGGCCTTGTGATCATAGTTCTGATACTATTCTATCGAGCGTTTTTGCCTGCACTACTTTCCTTGATCCCACTTTTATTGGGGCTATTGGTAACCGTAGGAGTTATGGCAATAATAGATCTTAAATTAAATTTTATGAATGTTTTAGTATTCCCGGTCATCATAGGATACGGAATACAGAACGGTATCTATATCTATTATAGATTTAGAGAAGATCATGATATAGTAAAAGCAATGGCTATGGTCGGCCCTGCGGTAATCGCATCCACATTGACCACTTTAGTAGGATGGAGCGCGTTACTTCTTGCAAACCAAAGAGGCCTACATTCTATCGGGAAAATAGCAACTATCGGTATTGCGGCTTGTTTGTTGATCGCCCTTACCCTACTCCCTGCGATTTTGGAGTTAGCATACAGAAGTCGCAAACAAGAAGAAGACGAAGCAGTACCTTTAGGCTTAGGCCCCGAGGATGAAGAAGCTCCTGAACCAGTTTCCAAATTTGTAATAGAAGAAACTTCTCCAAAACCAAAGGCCAAAAAAGCCGTCAAAAAAAAGGCAGCTCCTAAAAAGAAGACTGGAAAGAAAAAATGAGATCTAAACTAATACTTCTATTTTTAATTTCTACTTCATTTACAAATTGTGCGGTAAAACAGATCAGGATCGCGCCCAATTTCGAATCCTCTCTGGACAGATTTAAAAGATTAACTGTAGCAATCGATTCCAGTTCCAAAGTGAATCAAGTAGAGGCGACACTCGTAAAATCCATGGCGGAACAAGAACTTGCCCATCATAAGGAATTTATAGTTTATCCCGACCCTTCGAGCAAAAACCAAAACTGCAAATCTCCTGTGGGGAAATCCCAAGGAGTTCTCACTCTTAAATTGGAAGAAATTCTGAAAGGATCCACACCATCCTTTTTAGTTTGGTTAAGCCCAGCAACATTCGGACCTTCTTCAGATGGGATCAAAATTTCTATCCAAGCGCAGATCCAAAAATGTGATACGAAAGAGATTCTTTGGGAAGGAAATGCTTCTTCTTCTTACTTTATGGGAGGAGATGAAGAGGCTACACTTAGGACAAGTTACGAGAACAAATTCGGAAAATCAGTCGGACCTAAAGTGCTTCCATATTACGATATCCTAAAGTCTCTTTTGGATAAGATCGCAAGCCCGGTCTTAAACGAATCGGAACAAGACGAAAAGATAGAAGTAGAATCCGGTTCTTAGCCGCAGAGCTAATAGAGGCGCGAAGACACAGAGTCTTTTAAATACTGAAACCCAAACTCCGCGACTTTGCGTCTATGCGTGAGATAAACTTCTTCTTGACCAAATCCTCTGTATCGATTGCTATACTCGGAATCGATTTTTCGAGAGGAAAAGAATGAATTTAGTAAATAATATATCCAAGGCTTCCACTGCCGCATTTTGGCTTTTATGGTTGGGAGTATTGAGTGGAATCGTACAACTCACAAATTTACATCCAAGTTTAGACGGAATCGTTCTCACTCTAGGTTGGGTGATCTTAGGTATCCACGTTTTGGAAGTTGGGATCTATACCTTTCGTGCAGGAGATAGAGGCGGATTTAAAATCGCAGATGCAGCTCAGGTTTTTGTATTCGGTGTATTCCACCTAATTCCTGTAAGCTTTTCAGATAAGAAATAAGTTACAAAAAACCCCCGGAACCGGGGGTTTAGAATATTCTAAAATATCAAACTAGTTTAGGCAGCTTATTTACGATATCAGCGTACTCCGCAGCCATTCCTTTTATAACATCTCCCGCAGGAATAATGGAATCGATCTGAGCCACTCCGTGACCTGCAGACCAAATATCTCTCCAACGTTTGAATTCCTGGTCGATATCCGTACTACCTTCGTTATGGAAATTATCTCCCGCTTTTTCTACGGAACGTTTTAACCAGTTTGCAGGGATTCCTGAAATTTTTTCGGTATAAACGATCTCTTCCGGCGCGGACTCAACGATCATCTCTTTATATTCTTGAGAAGCAGCAGCCTCTTTGGTAGCGATTAATCTTGTTCCGATATAAACTGCATCTGCTCCTAAAGACATTGCAGCGGCCATTTGTGCTCCACCACTGATCGCACCGGCTGCAAGAACAGGAAGACCGATCTCTTTTTTCAGATAAGGGAATAAACTGAAAGGAGAAATATTTCCGGCATGTCCACCGGCACCTTGAGCAACTGCGACCAAAGCGTCCGCTCCAGACTTAGCAACTAAATTCGCATGTCTTAATGTAGTTACGTCGCAGAAAACTTTTGTGCCCACTGATTTTGCCTCATTGATAATAGAACGAGGACTTCCTAAGCTAGTGATGATCAACTCTACTTTGAATTCTAAAAGTATTTCTAAGTGTTTTGCCCAGTTAGGGTTATGAGCTTTATGTAAAATTAAGTTAACGCCGATCGGTTTTTTAGTCCTGGATCGGATATCTTCCAAACCTCTTCTTAATTCTTCTATGGTCCGGTAGTTCTGAGAGGGGAATGTTCCAAGGCCTCCGGCTTCGGAAACTGCAACAACTAGATCAGGGTATGAAACGAGAAACATGGGAGCCCCGATAATGGGCAGATCGATTCCAAGCATCTCCGTTACGGGAGTTTTTATTTTCATAAGAGGAAAGCTTTCATTCTAATCGGATTCCATCTATCTTTTTTTTCTGGCAGAAGAAAATCGGATATTGAAACTGGGGACTATGATCGTTACAGTCTCTTCTTACAAAATACTTCCGGAAAGGATCCAAGAATTTCAGGAAATTAGCAGTGAACTATCCAAAGAATCTCTCAAAGAGAACGGTGTTCTTAGATTCGATTTGCTTCAAAACGATGGAGACGAAGGCAGATTTTTGATCATAGAAGCTTACGAAAGCGAATCCAAACGTAAGTCTCATCTGGAAACCCCTCATTTCGTGAATTGGAGAAGGACCGTGCCTGAGATGTTCTCCCAAGGAACTACTACTGTTTATTATAAACCAGTGTCTCCAAAGCCTGAAGATTGGAAAAAATAATTAGAATATAAGATTAAATTTGGACTCGGTGTACAATAATTTGTTTGTCGATTGAACCATTATTTTTTTCTAAACTTCGAATTTTTCCTTACTCACATATATCTCCTGATTCAAAAAGACCATGTTTTTACAAGAATCGAGTCCAACTGCAAGTGCAAAACAGAAGTATTTTCCGATTTTGAAATGAGCGATGTCTATCTTTTAGGGACTTTCTAATAGAAGCCGGAGTCAAAAAGATTATGGTATTATTTACGAATACAAGTGCGGACTTTCTCTCTTCTTTCGAAAAGAAGAACGATATAAATTCGAATGAAGAATTGGACGAGGCGGAAATTTTAGACGCCTACTCCAAATCCGTAATACAAGCAGTGGACTCGGTAGGCCCGAGTGTAGTTCACCTACAAGTTACTAACAAAAAAGGAGAAGGTGGAAGCGGTTCCGGATTCTTTCTTACACCCGACGGATTTATAGCAACTAATAGCCATGTGGTTGATGGTGCGGTTAAAATTAAGGCCAACCTTTCGGACGGCTCCAGCAAAGAAGCGGAACTGGTAGGAAACGATCCTCATACTGACGTTGCAGTCCTTAAAGTGCATGGAGGATTATTTCCTCATTCCGGCTTTACAGACTCGAAAAAACTAAAGGTTGGACAATTGGTAGTCGCTATCGGAAATCCTTACGGTTTCGAATCTACCGTTACTGCAGGAGTTGTGAGCGCACTTGGAAGAACATTAAGATCTCGTAATGGACGTTTGATAGATAATGTGATCCAAACGGACGCCGCCCTAAACCCTGGAAATTCCGGAGGACCATTAGTAGACTTTCAGGGAAGAGTAGTAGGAATTAACACCGCGATCATTTTACCTGCCCAAGGTATCTGTTTCGCAGTAGCCTCAAACACCGCAGAATATGTGATCACTCGTTTAATCACAAACGGTGCAGTCAAAAGAGGATATTTAGGGATCGCTGGCCAAAACCAAAAGATCCCTACATTCACCAAAACTCTAAATAAGTTAGGTTCCGATTCAGGGATCTTGGTTTTATCGTTAGAACCCGGCTCTCCTGCGGATCGAGCAGGGATACGAAATGGAGATCTGATCATAAATCTGGATGATAAAGAGATCCACACTATAGATGATCTTCATAAAATATTGGATGAGACTTCGATTGGAAGAAAATTGGGAATTCGATTATTGAGAGACGGTTCTATCAGAAGTTTTTTCATCGAACCAGGCGAACTGAAGTAAAAGACGCAGCGTCGATCTCACACTGCGCCGTGGACATTTTATTGGATCTCAGGAACATCCATCAGAAGAAGTTCGGAATCTTCCAAAGCGTTTACCTTCAGAAGGTCCGTTCTTGGAAAACCTGCACCGTCTCGAGTCGAAAGCTCGGTACCGTTAATATTCACTTTTCCAGATATTAGAAAAGCATAAACTCCACCGCTCTTATTTCGAGATTCGTATTGCAGCTCTTTTCCTGCTTCCGCATTCCCCAAAGAGAACCATGCATTTTGATTGATCCAAAGACCTTCTGCAGATTCTTTAGGAGACACAACCAGTTGGAACCTATTCTTCCTATCTTCCGGAAGAAATTTTTTCTGGTCGTATCTAGGTTGGGCTCCCCTTTTATCAGGTATCACCCAAATCTGCAAAAAGTTCACAGGATCCGTTTCAGAATGATTATACTCCGAGTGAACGATCCCTGTTCCAGCAGACATCACCTGGACTTCTCCGGATGTGATAACTCCAGAAGTTCCGATACTGTCTTGATGTTCCAAAGCACCTTTGATCGGTATAGAGATGATTTCCATATCTTGGTGAGGATGCGGATCGAAACCTCTGCCCGGGGCAACGATATCGTCGTTCAATACACGCAAAGAACCAAATCTGATCCTTTCCGGATTCATATAGCTTCCGAAGGAAAATGTGTGATTTGATTTCAACCAACCGAAATCCACTTTTCCTCTCGTGTTTGCCTTATGAACTACCGCTTCCATTTTTATCTCCTTTCCCCTCTTTCGGGGCGAATACCTTTTAGACCGAGCACATCCTAGATAGTTCAAATTTAAAGTATTTAGGAAAATTTAAAACCAAGATGGATAGAAATAATTTTCGAACCTTAATCGAAACTAGGAGTCCCTGAGACTACGATACAGCGAAATAAAAAGATAGGAGGAAGATACAAACCTTTTGTATAAACTTCTCCGTTCGCAATTGATTGGGTTCCCGGAGGAGACTTGTCCATCGCATGGTTGTATGCACTTTGTAGATCCGGAACGTATCTAGCGAACATGAAAGGAAAAATTTGTACTACACAATCTTCTCCTTCTACTCTTTTAGGAGAGAAGACCGGTCTTTCTTTTGCCGGCACAACTCTTTCCACACGATAGATCAGTGTTTCAGCGCCACTACAATAAGAGGAGAATATAAATAAGAAAAGGAAGAAGACCCCATGTAAAACTTTCATTGAGAGATCTCCAAACCGTAATAGAGTCGATAACATGTATCGAACATTCCTTGGTCATATTGGAAGATCTCCAGATCTCTGATATGAGTGGCAGTAGGATTTTTTTCAGGAATTCTTTTTAGGATATTTCGGATATTCTCGTTACATCCCTTTTCATTCTGTTTATATAAACTTTGCTCCACCTGAGGAGGAAGAGGTCTCATTCGGATATTTTGGAAGAAGAAGATTGTCTTCGAATAACATCCGCTAAATACTACACAGAGTAGAAAAATATAAATCCGCTTCAGTTCCATGATCTTGAATACTAAACAATAACCTGCAAATTATGCAAGAGATTATAATCCTAATTTCCCTTCGAATAATAAGACGATACATCCTATTGCAGATCCAACTAAAAAACCTAATAAACTTCCGTTGATCCTGATCTTCTCCAGGACCCTTCTAGTTTTGAGTTCTAAATTTTCCCTGAATTGTTTGGGCTCCAATAATTTCAGCCCTTTAGAGATCTGTTCTCCCACATATTCCGAAACGGATTCATTCGTTTTAGAACTTAAAAATTCCAAGAAGGAGCGGATCGGTCCGTATTCTCTCAGATTTTCCAATCTGGAAATTTCTTCCTTATGTGTTAGAACGACTTCGCTGATCAATCGATTCAATTGTTCTCTTCCGAAATCCGCTAAGGCACGGACCGCTTCTTCCCTTCTTTCAACCGGTAATTCGTTCCAGGAGCCTATATATAATTCCACACATTCCGAGAATATGGAATATAATTCGAATAGAACTTCTTCCTCTTCTGTTTCGAAATCTTTTCCTTCTTTCAGGCCTTCTCCGAATTCTTTGATCCTTTTTTGAGGATCGATAAGCCAGATCAAAGGTTTTGCAAGAAATGAAAGCCCCTTAGTGATCCTTTGGACCCTTTCTCCAAAGTCCTGGTGATCGGAAACCTTCATCAAGGTTTCTCCCACTAAGAATCGAACAGTAGAGAGTATTTCCTTGCGACTATTCAATTCATGTAATATCTGTTTATCTGCACCCGAAAATTTAAAATTAGAAACATATAATACTACATCTTCTTCTATCTTATCCCAGATCAGATTCAGGAATTCTCGAACTTCTTTTTCTCCTTTTAGATGTGTATCCAAAAGTTCTCGGATCGCCTGTATATTTTCAGGTTCATCCAAGATACCGTCTAAATAGGATTTTAATTTATGTTCGCTGATCAGGTCCGAAGATACCCAACTGCCGATTTCTTCTGCGATTGTTTCACTTTCCGATTCTACTGCCTTATACGTTTTCCAGACTGCAAACCAATCACAAATCGCTCCGACCAGTCCACCCTCTAAACCATGAATGAAAATATTTCCCCAAATAAAAAGACTCCATTTTTGCCAGAGCCCAATAAGAAGAATACTTCCGAATAACACCAAAAGTGAATTCGAAACGAATTGAAGTTTAGAGTACGGTTTATTGCCGTACGGATTCCTCAACGGAAAAACCACCTTCCTTTCACAAAGGAGGAGAATATGAAAAAGATCGGCAGAAGGAAAAGAATGATGGTCAAGAAGACTGAATTCCCTTTTGAAAATTTCAGATCGGAAGTCTGCTTCCCCGAACAGACCAAAATTTCATTCCTCTGGGTTTGGAATAATATTCCTCCTTCTGCATCTTCCCAACTAGGAAAAAAGGATCTTCGGATCAATTTACAATTATGATTTTCTAATGCAGATTGTTCCGGTTTTTCCATGGAAGAAATTTCAGGACCAGCAAAAACTTCTTCATCCGAAAAAATACGAGGTAGGATCGGAAGTTCGGGAAGTAATACTGGCTCCTTAGGTTTTTCTTTTACGGGAAAAAACCTGCCTAAAAATTCGTTTCTATCAGAGAAGGACAGGTCTCCGTATTTGGATCTGAATTCGTCCTTCCAAGTATTATCTTCTTTCGGAACATTTAAAACCAGTAAACCTTGGAACCATTTATTATAATTTGGACCGATCACCTCTATTTCTTTTCTGCCGACACGAGCAAATGCAATCCCTGCATCTAATCCTTCATGCAAGATAGCTTCGTTCGTATTATATAAGAATCTTTTAGGGCGAAGTGATTTTCCTCCGCTTAGCTCCTTATAATCGGCGACTCCCCAAGGTTTTTCCGTCAGGACCGCAATATCCGATCCAGGATTTTTTACCTTGAATAGGAATAAGAAAGATTTATTCTCCAATTCTTTTTCGTACGTTTCGGAAGGAGAATCATTCGTGCGTAGGCCTTCCCTATTTACCCAACCTTTTAATAATTCAAAACGAGTCGGGTTCAATTTTAGGATTTTATAAAGTTTTTCGGTAGAACCGATAATATAAGAAGTTCCGTTCGCTTGTAGAAAACGATGTAATCCTATACCTGCATCTTCTAAAGAAAGCTCCTCTTCGTAGCCTGGATTTTTTTTCCAAGCAGTCCAAGGAAGATAACGACTCAAATAAGGTTGAAGCGCAAGAGAAGTCAAAGAAGCATCCGCTTCCATTCCAAGCAGATTCCTATGACCTGCTCTTCTGATCAATAGTCCTAAAGTAAAAGGGCTGTCTCCCCATTTTCTATGAGAGTCAATTTCCGGAAAAATTTTGGAATCTTTAGGAAGTTCCGAAAGTGCAACTTCTACATCTTTCATTTCCATGGCGGAAAAACTGTCTTTTAAGAATGTAGTATTCTCCTTCCATTCCAACTCAGGATGCCATAAGAAAAATCTTACTAATGCGAAGAATAAAAGTGCCCCGACCGAATATTGTGCGGTTAAGGAAGAAGTTTTATTTTTTAATAAATGAACCGCAGTTTCCAAACCGGATAAAGTTAAGAATAGAAGGGAAAGATCCAATGCTCTATACCAAGGAAATCCCAAACCTGGAAAAAACTTAGAAAGAGAAGTATCCACCCCGATCCAATAAAAGATCAAACTTGCGAAGAATACGAATCTGGATGCAGGAGGAAAAATTTTACGCTTTAGAATAGAACGAATTCCTAATAAAAACAAAGCAGGGAATACCACCTGTGTCCAATGAAGCCCTATGATAAAATTCCATAAAAAAGCGATGACTCCGCTTCCTTCCCAAATCGGTCTCAAAGCCTCCGAACCCAAAATAGAAATGAGTCCCGGAGTAGTATCCATCGGGAAAGTTTCCGCACGGTACGAAGAATATTTCAAAAAATTCCACCAAACAGGCGTCGCTACGATCAGTGGAATAAAGAATGCAATGGAGAATGCCCTCTTTCCGAGCTCTTCTCCCAAAAATAAGAAATAGATCAAAAGAGAAACTAAATAGAATAAGGAAGAAGCAAGATCGGAATAATAAACGCAGGCGCTTACTACCAAATATTTAGAAAGTGAGGATAATTTCCCGGTGGTCCTATATTTTTCTAAATAATAAAAACCTAATAAACTCCAACTGAGTCCGAAAAATCCGGTCACTGAACCGCTGAATAACCCAACTAGAGAAAGTCCGAACGGCTCTTCTCCGGCGCATAAGAAGAAGAACAAAAGTCCCGACATTGCGAGCATTACGGTATTCGCTCTATGATTCGTCTCGCTTAAGAGCAAAAGACTGAATTTAATAAATGCATACGTAAAAAGTAATATAGAAAGAAGTATCCCTATATTAAAAGAAAGTGAAAGTGAAGACCAGAAGAAGACAGTTTTATGAAGGACGGCTACCAGAAAATAAAAGAATGGAGGCTGAAAGTAGAAGACAGGCATTCCGGAAAACCAGCGGCTATCGTAACCCAAAGACTGGCCATTATTCAAAAATGAATCGTAGATCTCCGCCAGATGGGTTTGCGCATGAAGGCTCCAACCTGAAAGAGTATCCTCACTAAATAAAAATCTAAATTTGATAATAAGAACTAGGAATGAGGCGAGAAGTAATAAGGGCCTTCGCCAAGCCGGAGCAAGTCTCCATTTTTTCTGAAAAAAAGGCATGCCGAGAGGGTAAGGAAAACCCCTGGAATTGACAAGCAAAAGAGGATATTACGGGAAGGATTCGCCCCGAGAGCTCGGGGCAAAAAGAGGAAGACTATTCCTCTTTTACATTCTCCTGAACGTACTTTCTAAATTCAGCTTCGCTCATCTTATCCGCATACAATGGATACAGAGCCGTAATTAACTCTTCCAAGGTGGGGAATTTTGCCCCGTCGAGCTTGAATGCCATAGGGTCCTCTACAAGGTAACGATTTCGGGATCCACTCTTAAAAGTATGGACCCGTTCACCTTCTCTCTAACCATGATTTTCGGGGTTCAATACAATAAAACTAGAAAACGATCCAATATTCCGGAAAGAATAAATGTTTTACTAGTTTAGGAACGTTGGTCTTCTATTCCCAAGACTAGTATATCGTCCTTTGGTTCAGAAGTTCCTAAAAATCTGAATAGATCCTCTTGGATGCCGCTTAATAATTCCTCTAAACTTTGAGTGTCTCCAGTTCGGAGAGAGGCCAATACTCTTTCTATTCCGTAAAAGTCTCCAGGCAACCTTGCAGATTCAGTAAGTCCGTCCGTAAAACAAAGTATCCTAAATCCTGGAGTGAGTTGGATCTCCTTATCCTCGAAATGGAAATTTTCTAAAAGACCCACTAACGGGTTTTCACATTCTATTATATGTTCTTCGTCTTTTGTCTGAACTAAAACTGGAGGAGATCCCGCCAAAGAGAGAGTAAGGGTTTTTCCGTCGGGAGAAATTTCTAAAATGGATGCGGAGAAGAATGTAGACACATTCCCATACTTGCCATGGAACTGAGAGCCTATCGCCGAGAGTAATTTTCCAGGACTATCTTCCTTTAATCTTAAGTCTTCGTAAACACTTCGGATCAGGATAGTAATGAGTGCCGCTTGTATCCCATGACCGGTTGCATCCGCTAAAAAGATGCGGATCTTTCCGCTTGGAAGTTCAGCGATATCGTAAAGATCGCCGCCTACTTCCGCTAGAGGTTTATGGAGGATCCCGAATTTGATTTGTCCTATCTTCTTTTCGGCCGCATCTTCCAAATTTAAGAGTCCCTTTTGGATCTCTCTTGCGATATTCAGATCGTTTTGGATAAGACGAAGTGCATTCCTGAGCTGTTTGGTCCTTTCTTCCACCCTTCTTTCCAAATTTCTGGAAAGATCCAAAAGTCTATCTAAACTTTCGGAACTTCTAATGGATAAGAATACGGACTGAGCCACTATAAATACGAATGCTCCGATATTGGTAAAATATCCGGTATCCAAATAGAAAGTCGCGTATAAGATATCGTGGATCATTGCGGCATATACGAATACGAAACCGGCAAGGATAATGAGTGCACCTTTTCTTCTTCTTAAGGCTGCCTTAGTGAGAGAAAATAATCCCAGTGTTCCTGCAAGAAACGCGACCAGATAATAGATCGTAATTGTGAATGTGAATATTCGGACAGGGAATACAAGAACCACGATACACGCCCCAATTGCGATCCACCATACCAGATCCACCAGAATTCGTTTTAATTCTCTTGGGAAAACGGAAAGTATATAACTTAAAAAAACGGGGATTGCAAGGTAGAATGTAACGTATTCTATCCTAACATAGTGATTGTATTTTAGAAAATCAAGATATTCTGAAATAATCCTCGTGCCTGAAAATAGACCTCTCGCTGCCATGATCACACAGTAGGTGCCGAAATACATGGAGGCGGCTTCTCCCCTTCTGACAACCGCATAGATTAGATGAAGTAGTCCAATGCAGAAAAGCCCACCCGCTAAGAATAGATCCAAAAATCTTTCCGCATTCCAGGTCTTTTCCACAGTAGAGGCGGTTCCGAATCTGATGGGCGCCCAAAAACCTCCCAACCTATGATCCCGATTTGCGATCTGCATATCGATCTTCAGCTCTTCTGCATCCGGAGTGAACTTCACAAGTTTATTACACCAGGCAGGTTTAACTTCGAAAATGGTGATATCCGAAGAAGAAGGAAATTCCACTTCTCCGCAAGAGGCTAAAAGTTTGCCGTTCACATATAAAAAGTAGGAAGAACTTTGCTCTTGTAAGATAAATGCAAGTTCTCCGTAATTTCGATTTAATTTTAGGTTAAGTTCGTAGGTTCCGTAACCTTCTCCCAATCTAGATCCGTTCTTTCCATTCCAGGAAGAAGGTACACTGACTACTTCGTAGGAGTTTTGGCTTTCTAATCCGGAACTTTTCCAATACAACCACCTGAATTTCCAGAGCCCGGAAAGTAGAATGGGACCTTGTTCTTCGAGATCATAATCCTTTAACTCGAGTGTTCCCTGAACAATTGCAGGATGTTCTTGGTTCGTAAAAGATTCAGAACATCCGGAAAAGAATAATGGGAGAAATACCAGAATTAAGAGATACAGGGCCTTTTTCATTTTTGGAGAAATCCGCTTTAAACCGAAGTCTGAGGGATCGAATCAAAAAAGCGTTCAAAATAGGAAAAAAATGTTCTAAAATATAAAACCCTTCTTGACAAAAAGAAAGGCATTCCGACTATAACAGATAAATATCCAATTTATTGGATAAAAATTCCGAGTTATCGTCGGAAGGGACGTAAAAGTGAACCTTATGAAAGCAAAATCTAATAATACTATACTCAGGTCAATCGCCAAAGGAATCGGCGCTCTGGCCTTAACCGGTATCTTCTCCTTCTCCGCTTATGCGAATGACACCCTATTAAACGTTTCTTTTGACCCAACTCGGGAGCTTTACGAAGAAATTAATAAGAAGTTCGTTGATTCTTGGAAGAAGAAGTCCGGCAAAGACCTTACTATCCAACAATCCCATGGTGGATCCGGAAAACAAGCGAGAGCGGTTATCGACGGATTAGAAGCAGATGTAGTAACTCTTGCACTTGCTTATGATATCGATAGTATCGTTACAAACGGTGGATCCGTTTCTAAAGATTGGGAGAAAGCATTCCCGAATCATTCTACTCCATACTACTCTACCATCGTTTTCTTAGTTAGAAAAGGAAATCCTAAAGCAATCAAAGATTGGGATGATGTTGTAAAACCGGGGATCGGAGTGATCACACCAAATCCTAAAACTTCCGGCGGAGCTCGTTGGAATTATTTGGCAGCTTGGGGATTCGCTAAAAAACAATACAAAACGGAAGAAAAGGCGATCGAGTTCGTTAGAAATCTCTACAAGAACACTTCCGTTCTAGATACGGGTGCCAGAGGATCCACTACTACTTTCGTTCAAAGAGGAATCGGTGATGTTCTTCTTGCTTGGGAAAATGAGGCAGAACTTGCTCTATCCGAGTCCAGAAAAGCAAACGGAGGAGTGGCTCAATTCGAAGTGGTTTATCCAAGCACCAGTATTCTTGCTGAAACTCCTGTAGCAATCGTTGAAAAAGTGGCTGCTAAAAAAGGAACTACTGATATAGCAAAAGCTTACTTGGAATTTTTATACACAAAAGAAGGCCAAGAGATCATCGCGAAACATTTTTTCCGTCCGAACGATGCGGCTATCCTAAAAGCGAATGTTGCAAAATTCCCTAAACTTCAATTATTCGATGTAAGATCTATTGAAGGTTCTTGGGCGGCTGCACATAAAAAACATTTTGCTGACGGTGGTCTTTTTGACTCCATCTACGGCGAAGCGAAGAAGTAAGTAGAAACTCGAATTGTACACTTACTAAAAGAGAGCCGCACAAGGCGCGGCTCTTGGTTTGACGAAATAGGGCGTTTCTCAAGAATCGACTGAAAGGGTTTCCTGTTTGAAGCTAATTTTTCGTCCTTATTCTAAAACAAGCTTTGGTCTGTCCTTAGGACTTACAGTCTTCTACCTTAGCCTTCTTGTTATTATTCCATTATCCGCATTATTTTTTAAATCTGCGACCTTAGGTGTTTCCGGACTCTGGGAAGTTTTTTCAGAGGAGAGGATCAAGCAGGCTCTGTATTTAAGCTTTGGAGCCGGCGGAGTTGCAGCTATCATCAATTTATTCGTAGGATTTTTATTCGCCTGGGTTTTGGTTCGTTACGATTTTCCAGGTAAAAAGATCTTAGATTCATTGGTAGATCTTCCATTTACCCTTCCTACAGCTGTTGCAGGAATTGCGCTAACCACGATCTATGCACCAAATGGTTTTATCGGAAAATATCTAACACCTTATGGGATCAAAATAGCATACACTCCGATCGGGATTGTGATCGCTTTAGTCTTTATTGGATTCCCTTTCGTAGTTAGAACTGTCCAACCTATCTTAGAAGATCTTCCTAAAGAATTGGAAGAAAGCGCTTATTGTTTAGGAGCAAGTAGGTTCCAAACATTTACTAAAGTGATCTTGCCTGAGTTAATTCCTTCTCTACTTGCAGGAACCAGTATGGCATTTGCGAGAGGGATTGGAGAATACGGATCGGTTGTTTTTATCTCAGGAAACCTTCCCGGTAAAACTGAAATTCTTCCATTACTCATAGTTACCAAATTAGAACAGTACGAATATGCAAAGGCGACCGGAATTGCGGTTTTGATGTTGGTCCTTTCATTTACGATTATGTTCGGAATAAACTATCTGCAAAACAGAGCCTCTAGGAGACTTGGATGAAAGAAACAGAATCCGTTTGGATCCGCTTGGCTTTGATCTTTTCCGTTCTAGTCCTCGCATTTATCATTCTAATCTTACCGATCACTGTAGTTTTTTTAGAAGCATTCGCCCAAGGTTGGGAAGCCTATCTACAAGGATTACAAGACAGTGATACAATCGCTGCGATGTTAATGACATTGAAGGTAGCGGGAATCGCAGTTCCTTTGAACACGGCATTCGGATTAACAGCTGCATTTCTTTTGACCAGATTTGAATTTCCCGGCAAAAATATTCTGCTTACGATCATAGATTCTCCTTTCGCGGTTTCGCCGGTAATCTCCGGTTTGATCTTCCTATTGTTATTCGGAAAACAGGGATGGATGGGAGACATATTAGAAGAATGGAATATTAAGATCGTATTCAATACTCCTGGACTTGTGATCGCCACCGTATTTATCACACTTCCATTTGTTGCAAGAGAACTAATTCCACTTATGCAAAGCCAGGGAAAAGAAGAAGAGGAAGCGGGTATTTTATTAGGTGCTTCCCTCTACCAAACATTTATCAAAATTATTATCCCGAATATCAAATGGGGACTTTTATACGGACTTATACTTTGTAATGCGAGAGCTATGGGAGAATTCGGAGCGGTTTCAGTATTATCCGGGCATATCCGAGGAAAGACGAATACACTCCCCTTACAGATAGAAATGTTATATAATGAGTACAACTCGGTAGGGGCATTTTCCGCTGCATCCGTACTCGTATTTCTTTCTCTACTCACCCTTCTTCTAAAAACAATCTTAGAAAGAAATCTTCATCGCAGAGAAGAAATAGAGATCCCAGAAACAACCGGTCTCGGAAAAGAAAAAAATACAAATGTTCAGGTTTCCAAATCCTAGGAGAATAGAATGTCTATTGAAATTCGAAATGTAAGCAAACGATTCGGAAAATTCCAGGCCTTGGACCAAGTGGACCTGACAATCCCGGATGGAAATCTAGTCGCACTATTAGGACCTTCCGGAAGTGGAAAAACAACACTTCTTAGGATCATCGCAGGGTTAGACACTCCGGATGAAGGAGAAGTATTATTCAATGGAGAAAGATCCAAATCCAAAAGTTCTAAGGACAGAGGAGTAGGATTCGTATTCCAACATTATGCACTTTTCCGCCATATGACGATTTTTGAAAATATCGCATTCGGTCTGAAAGTCCGTCCAAGATCCACAAGGCCTTCTAAAGAAGAAATTCAGGAGAAAGTATTCCAACTTTTGAAATTAGTTCAGTTGGAAAATTTCCACGCAAGATTTCCTTTCGAACTATCGGGAGGACAAAGACAAAGGGTAGCATTGGCAAGGGCTTTGGCAATAGAACCTAAGTTTTTACTTTTAGATGAACCTTT
Organism: Leptospira selangorensis; assembly: GCF_004769405.1. NCBI lineage: Bacteria > Pseudomonadati > Spirochaetota > Leptospiria > Leptospirales > Leptospiraceae > Leptospira > Leptospira selangorensis. The sequence continues at coordinate 8,080 of NZ_RQES01000024.1, read as the reverse complement.
TGGAGCATTGGATGCAAAAGTACGAAAAGAATTACGCACCTGGCTCAGAAGACTTCATGACGAGATCCATATCACAAGTGTATTCGTAACTCATGATCAAGAAGAAGCATTAGAAGTAAGTGATTCCATAGTCATTTTAAGATCCGGTAAAATAGAACAGATCGGCACTCCCGACGAAGTATATAATAAACCTAAAACACCTTTCGTTTTCCATTTCTTAGGAGATGTAAACCTTTTCCACGGAAGGATCCACGAAGGAACCGCAAAAATAGGCGATATAGATGTCGCAACACCTGAACATTCGGACGTGGTGGACAAAGAAGGAGTTGCCTACGTTAGACCTTATGATGTGGAAATTTCCAGAACTTCTACCCAGGGAATACCTGCAGAGATCCAATACATTCATTCTACGGGTAGAAATGTAAGGATTGAATTAAAACGTTTGGATTCCGGAACTTTGATCGAATCCTTATTAGACCAATCTAGTTTTAAGGAATTAAATCTACTTCCCGGTGAAACGGTTTATCTTAGGATCAAAAAAGCAAAAGTATATGTGGAATATATGGAAGATTTTTCGATCTAATCTGGAAGGATTAGAAAAGAGTAATAAAGAAAATCCCCGCATTCACGGGGATTTTTTGTATCAATAGATCTTATTTGGTTAGGATCTCAGTGCCTGTTCCATTCCCCCAAGTACCTTCTAATCTACTTCCACCACTTTTAACCGTATAGATCACTGGATAAGTATCGCCCCAATCCACAGTTAAAGTATTTCCACTCAAAGACCCTGTTCCGGAGAAACTATTTCCCACGGACCATTGGAAATTGTAAGACCCATCCTCGTTTAAAGTGACTGTAACACTTCCTCTATATTTACTTCCATCTGGATTTGTGCCTGTCACTTTATAGGTTCCATAAACGTTCAAAGATTGAGCGCTCAAATATGAGAAAGAAACGGTCAAAGCGATCACGGTAAATAAAGCTATAATTTTAGCTTTAGGACTTCTAAACATGAATACCTCCGGTGAGGGCAAAATAAAAACACAGATCAGGATCTAATCAAGATCTTTATGGGAGCTCAGAAAACATTTATTTCCAACTGGAATCTCTCTAAATGCAAGAATCATAACCCCTCAAGATCCATTTTCTGGATTCCGCAGGGTCTATTACAGCATCTATTTCCAAATAGGAAGCCATATTGATCGCTTTACCTCTTTCATAAGCCTCAGAGACCAATCGTTCGAATAAAATTTGTCTTTCTTTCCAATCTTTTATTTCTGCGAGTTCCTTTTGGTATCCTGTCCTAATTTCTCCTTCTATTCCCATTGCGCCGAATTCTCCGGTCGGCCAAGAGATTGTGAATACAGGAGAATGAAAACTACCTGCGGCCATAGCCATTGCTCCCAAACCGTATCCTTTCCTGAGAACGATAGTAAACACAGGGACTTGTAAAGAAGCTCCTGCTTCGAAAAGTTTTGCAGCTTTACGAACTAGTCCTTTCTTTTCCACTTCAGGCCCTACCATAAAACCGGGCGTATCACAAAGAAATAATATAGGAAGTTTGTTCAGATCGCAAAATTCAGCGAACTCGGAAGCCTTCTCTGCTCCTTCTGCATCGATTGCTCCACCTAAATGAGCGGGATTATTCGCGATCAGCCCCAGTGCGCGTCCTTCTATACGGATCAGAGAAGTTACGATCCCTTTCGCAAAATCCTTTCTGAATTCCAAAACCGAATCGGTATCTGCCAAAGAAGAAATAATAGAACGAATCTCATACGACCTGAGACGATTTTCCGGAATTAAAGTCCTTAGGATTTTCTGATCCTTATATTCAATTTTTTTGATATTCCCCTGGAAATAAGAAAGAGCCTTTTTTGCGGTGAAGACGGCCTCTTCTTCATTTTTTACCAATATATCAATGACTCCGTTTTTGGTTTGGACTTCCGCAGGACCGATTTCCTCCGCGGAAAAATTCCCGAGGCCTCCACCTTTTACCATCACGGGACCTCCCATTCCGATATTAGAATCTTCTGTTGCGATCCTAATATCGCTTGCGCCAAATAACGCTGCGTTCCCCGCAAAACATCTACCTGCAGCAATTGCTATCCTAAGACTTTTTCCTTTTAAGCCCGCATATTTACGAAAAGTATGTAGATCCAAACCTGCGACTGCAGGAACATCCACTTCTCCGGGGCGACCTCCCCCTCCTTCCGTAAAAAACACGAGTGGAAGTTTTTGGCTTTCCACCATTTCCAAAAACCGATCCGTCTTTTTATGATTCATCGCACCTTGGGTTCCCATAAAAACCGTATAATCATAAGCGAGTACTGAAACTCTTGCGAGATGAGCATCGAATAACTCACCATTCACAGTGCCAAGACCTGCGATAAGCCCATCTGCAGGACTAAGTTTGATCAATTCTTCTAAGGACCTTCTTCTTCTCTGGGCAGCAATTGCAAGGCTTCCGTATTCCACAAAACTTCCCGGATCACAAAGATCCGCCACATTCTCTCTCGCTGTCCTTTGGCCTCTTTTATGCCGTTTGGAAACTGCTTGTGATCTAGATACATCTTCATTCAAAAGTAAACGATCTAAAACTTCTTTTAAGTCCGGACGAATTTTGTTCGGATCTATCTCTTCAAAATGAGATAAAGAAGAATGTTCTAAATCTTCCGGTCGGATCCAAACAAGTGTTTCTCCTTCCGAAACAACCTTTCCGGGCTCGATCAAAATTCTTTCTATAATTCCAGTAATTTCGGAGTGTAGAAGATGTTCCATCTTCATGGAAGAAAGAAGTGCAATTTTCTCTCCTTTACGAATAGGCTCTCCTTCTTTAGAATAAATTTCCATAAGACTTCCAGCCATTGGAGAATGGAAAGAAATCATTCCTTCCGGAATGTCTTCTTTCATTTTATAATTTTCTAATTTATCTTCCGCAGCTGTATCGAAATTATACTTTTTATGTTCTGTTTGTGAAGAAGTGAGAAGTTCAGAAATTCTCTCTTCTATAAACTTTGTCCAAATAGAATATGTTCCCAATTCTTTTCTTTTAAACACATTTAAAAGAAGAGGAAGGTTCGTTTTGATACCTTCTATCCTAAATTCGGATAATGCACGATACGCAGAATGAATTAGTTTGGAAAATTCGGAATGTTTAGAATGAACGATTAATTTTGCAAGTAAGGAATCAAAATTAGGACCGACCTCATAACCTGAATAAGCGGAGCTATCCACTCTGATCCCAGGACCGGAACTCGGCTCGAATACTTTTATTTTCCCGGAAGAAGGAATGATCTCTCCTTTTTGGTCCCACGTCTCCGAATTGATCCGGATCTGGATTGCATAACCTTTAGGAAATTCCAGATTCTTTTGTTCCAAACCTATTTCCTGTAAGGACTTTCCGGAAGCAATTTCCAATTGTGCTTCTACAAGATCTACTCCGGTGATTTCCTCAGTGATCGTATGTTCTACCTGTAATCTAGGATTGGATTCTATAAAATAAATCTTTGATTCTGGGCTGATCAAAAATTCAAAAGTGCCTAAACTTCTATACAAAAGATGAGAAGACATCTGCAATGAATAAGAGATGATCTTTTCCCTGATCTTAGGATCTAAAAAAGGAGAAGGTGCAATCTCAAGTAACTTCTGGTTTTTTCTTTGTAGAGAACAATCCCTGTCCCAAAAATGGATGATCTTACCGGAACCATCTCCCAAAATCTGGACTTCTACATGTCTAGCTATAGATAGATATTTTTCGGCGTATAAATTGGAATTTCCGAATGAATGTAAGGCTTCTTCTGAACAACTTTTAAACTTTGTTTCTAATTCCTCGACACTGTTTATGATCCGGATCCCTCTTCCACCACCTCCGGCGATCGCCTTCAATAAGAATATTCCATTTTTAGAATGGAATTCTTTTGCTTCTTTCAGATCGATTATCTTGCGAAGTCCCGGCAAGGTAGGAACTCCTAAAGATTCTGCGAGTAAGACCGCTTTTAATTTATCTCCCAAGATCTCAAGTGTCTTGGAATCCGGACCTACAAATTTAATTTTTGAATCTTCGCATCTTTTTGCAAAGCCCGGGTTCTCGCTTAAAAATCCATACCCTGGATGGATGGAATCACAACCTTCTCGTACTGCGATAGAGAGTATCTCTTCCTGATTTAAATAAGATTTCACCCCGCTCCCTTTTAGAGGAATAGAACTATCAGTCGCCAATCTATGTCTGGAATTTACGTCGTCTTCTGAATAGATAGAAACGGTAGGAACTCCTAAGGCTCCGGCGGCTCTTGCAATTCGAATGGAAACTTCTCCCCGATTTGCTATTAATAATTTGGATAATTTCATAAGTTGGAGGAAGTTTTGTGAGAAAAGTCCCTAAGTCGATCCTGTTTCCAAGCCACCTCTAAATTTTGAACAAATGTATAATATACTGCGCATTTGTATAAATCATTATCCATAATAACGATTTTTATTCCAATATATTAGATATACAAATCGAAGCAGATCTGTGGTTTCGCTGAACTGGTTTTTAAGGGGAATCTATATGCCAGCTAAAACTTCGGAAGAAATATCCAAAAATCTAATAAAGGGCCTGAACCTTCCTATCGTATACTCTCCTTCTTCTCCGGAGAAAGCGGATCTAAAACATCTAACGAATTGGATCAAGAAGAACCAAAAAGAAATCCAAAGAGATCTATTGATCTATGGCGCGATCCTATTCAGAGGTTTTAATGTAGGTTCTTCCGAAAATTTTGAAAAGGTCGCTTTAGGTTTAGATTCCAATCTTTCGGAAGCATATTTAGGAACTTCTCCCAGAGATAAAAAGACTAAGTTTGTTCATACTGCGAGTGAACTTCCTTCCGCTTATCCTATCATGCAACATGCGGAGATGAGCTTCTTAAATAAACCCCCTAAAAAACTTTTCTTTTATGCGAAGGTAGCTCCTTCTAAAAACGGAGAAACACCTATCACTGATCTAAGAACGGTTTTGAGAGAAATGCCTTCTCATATTTCCGACAAGGTGGAGAAACAAGGTATCAAGTACATTCGCCATTATGACGGTCCGGGCGCTTCTCGTTATAGTCTTTGGAAAACAAAACCTTGGAATGAAATGTTCAAGACTGTAGATAAAAAAGAGGCTGAGAAGGAGATAAAAAAACAGGATTTCGTTCATGAATGGTTACCCGGAAATAAATTAAGATTAATTAATTCTCAAGTAGGTGTCAGAAAACATCCGATCGCAGGTTCAAAAGCTTGGCATAATCATAGCCAAACATTTCATATAGATTCTCCTAGATTAGAATATAAATATGTTTTCAAAAGACAAAAAACCTTAAGAGGACTCGGGGTTTATTTGATCCTAAATTTATTAACCGGTATCAAAAAACTATTCAGTAAATCCGAAGATCTGGATGTTCATGCAACTTACGGAGATGGATCAGAAATTTCTAATAAAGATATCAAAACAATCATAGGCGTCTTCTGGAAGAATATTCAAATTTTCTCCTGGCAGAAAGATGATATTCTTTATTTAGATAATTATTCCGTTTCTCACGGAAGACTTCCCTTTGTTGGACCAAGAGAAATCCAAGTTGCCTGGACTGAATAATATCAGAGCCTCATTACATCCATGAGGCATTCCGCGTGTTTGTTTTTGATAAAGCTACTTTCAGATACAAAACTTAAAAAAGTTTTTAAGGAAGGATTTTGATTTTCCGGAACATAAAAAACAGAAACCGGTAAATATAATTGTCTGATCGGGACAAATTTGGTATCCGCAGGTGCAAAATTCTGTGCACCTAAGATCGTTAAAGACACTCCTTTACCAGTAGCCACCAAGATAGGACAACTTTCCCTTTCATTCTTTATATAAACCTTGGGCTTAATACCGCTTTGTTTAAATAGAGAAGAGATCGTATCATAAAAACTTCCTGAGTCTTTTTTAGGATGTAATATAATAGTTTCGTCTTTTAATTCTTTAAATTCGATTTCCTCCCTTTTAGCAAGAGGATGTTTTTTCGGAACAAGGATACCAAGTACTTCGTCATGAACAGGATGTTTTTCCAAACGAGGATCGGCAACTTCTCCTTCTAAAAAGCAAATATCGAATTGGGCTGATTTTAAACCTTTGATGATCCTATTTCGAGTTTCCTGCTGAAGTTGCAGCTTGATTCGTGGAAATCGATCCTGAAATTCGTTGATGATCTGAGGTAGGCTCGCCATAAAACTAGTTGTTGAAAAACCGATACTTAAGCCCCCAGCTTTGAGTTTACCAATAGAGCGAACTTCTTTTTCTATTTTTTCCGCTTTCGCAATGATCTCCCTACCTTCCTTTAGGAGATGGACTCCAGCTCCAGTAAGTTTTACATGCCTTGTAGATCTTTCGAATAATTTAGTGGAAAGTTCTTCCTCAAAAGAAGAGATCAATCTAGTCAGAGGAGGTTGGGACATTCCCAAAATTTCCGCGCTCTTCCTAAAATTCAATTCTTCTGCAACGACTATGAAAGATCTTAATTTAGATAAATCCATACAACATTGATACCTAATTGGTATCAATAAATCAACTAAATTCGGAATAAAATCAAAAAATTCCAAATTTCTACCAAATGTATTTACAGTTTATAGCATGGTAAAATTTCAATAATTATTATCATCAACAGTTCTTCAAGGAGGACAAAAATGGAATTCGATCATGAAGTATTAATTATAGGCGGAGGTCCTGCAGGACTCAGTGCCGCGTTAGCTTTAGGAAGAATGAGCAGAACCGCCCTAGTTTGTGACGATAGTCGTCCTAGAAACGCGGCATCTTCTCATCTAAATAATTTTCCGACTCGGGATGGGATCCATCCAGCAGAATGGAGAAAATTAGTAAGAAAAGATTTAGAAAAATATAATACTATCGGCTTTTTCGAAGGAAGTGTTCTTTCTGTAGAAAAATCAGGATCAGGCTTTGTTGCCAAGTTATCCTCAGACAAACTTCTTCATTTCAAAAAAGTCATTCTTGCATACGGAGTAGAAGACAAATATTTACAGGTCCCGGGATATAAGGAACTATGGGGTAAATCAATCTTCCATTGTCCCTATTGCCATGGCTTCGAAGTGAGAGGTTCCAAACTGGGTTTGATCGGGAACGGAGATACTTTATTTTATATGCTTCCTCTTATATACGATCTCGCATCCGACTTAGTAGTTTTTACCAATGGAAAGGCTGAATTCAAAAAAGAGCAGAGAACCTTATTGGATAAAAAGAAGATCCGCTTTATAGAGGATAAGATCACGGGTTTTGTATATGAAGGAGAAAAACTTAAAAGTGTTAATTTAGAAAATACAGAGAGTGTAGAAAGAGACGGTCTTTACGCACTTCCAACCTTTCCATTTAACTTAAAATCCACAATCGGAGAAGCGCTTGGCTGTGAAAAAGACCAATTCGGCTTCTACAAAGTTAGTGAAAGAGGAAAGACTAGTGTAGATGGAGTCTATGCTTGTGGAGATAACTCAAATGGTGCACATTCCGTTTTATTAGCTGCGGCTTCCGGCGGAATGGCAGGCGCAGGTATAGTTCATGAGTTATTAAGCGAGAAATTATTAGAGTAGTTTTGTAGGAATTCCAACATGAATTGCTTGTGGAAATTGAGGTTGATGTTTAAGGAATTATAGTATATAGGGGGAAAGGCTTCTCCCACAAGCCCACCTCCTCCACCCGAACCAGGGCGGGGGCCGTTTTTACAAATCCACTTTCGATCTATTTCAGCTTAACAATTTGCACTTAGACTCGTTTAACTTTCGTCACCGACTCGCATTTGCGGTCGTCTTCTCGCTCCCTATGGGTCGGTGGGGGCGATCCTCACTCCCATGTAGGAGTTCCAACATGAGTGTGAAGTTTTGAATATCAGAAATCCTGCTAAGAGTTGTGTCTTAGATTAGAAAGTTTGATTTGAATGTTAGGAAATTGAAGAAGAAGAAAGTTTCTTCGAAAACATATAGAGTAGCGTGACTCACCGAATTGTTACACCCCCAGCCCTTGCAAGCAAGGACTGGGTTTTCGTCGTTCTAAGCAAGCTTAGATTTTGATCTCCTT